>NZ_WXEX01000004.1 GCF_009877435.1 Heliomicrobium gestii
GTGACGCTGTCAAACACTGTAGCTGTTCTTGCGTCAACGAAGGATAGTTTATCACATTCGCTGACCAGAAGTCAACTGGGTATTTTTTGTTTTTTTCGTCAGCGACAAGAAGTATCTTAACACAGCCACCGATTTTCGTCAACTGCCACTTTTTAGATCTAAGGAAGGATGAATGGCCGACTCTCCGCGCAAGTAGACATTCGGAACAGCGCCGGAAATGATTGTTGTAGCCACAGGGATGCGGGTGCTTACGGGGAACTCTGCTGAAACAAGGGGAACAAGGATGCGGATCGACGCTTCTACAGTGAGGTAGATCATGTGTTTCGTTTGATTGATTCCCGCTTCTTCAAACGACTCAACCGGTTCCACCTTCACGTTCCCGATGGGCAGCATATGAACGTGCAGCTTCGGTCCCCAGTTTGCCAACAGTCGTGTGCCTGTCATCTGGCCCAACGGAATCTGGATGTCTTTTTCATTTAAGTTTGAAAGGGTCTGTTGCACGTCAATGGCTGTTTCCGCAGCCAACTGATTGATGCGCAGGGTATTCGGCTGCAAGAGGACAATGCGTCCCTCCTGGTCGGTTTTATAAAAAATCAGGTCGCGAAAGTTGGCGTCATTCGAAACCCGGCGCAGGATCGATTCATGAATCGCCTCTGTGGCGATGGTTTTTGCCTGATTTTCCGCAACTGCTAGGATGGTGTTCTTCATATTCACTTCCGCCAGTGTCAGCGCAAACAGGCACAGCAACAGCAGGATCACCGGGGCTATCCAATAGGCCGGCGATCCTCGCCGTGTCCATCGTTCCCATCGCAATCGCCAACGCAGCCAAAACAAATCGGTCACCCCCTGCCTAGTCAAACTATGCACGGGGTTTCGCAGAGGTGATATAAAAAGGACGCTGATTTCACCGCCGATCACTTTATCCAGCCACGTCCAGCAATTCACCAATAGGAATCGATTCGATATTAAAGGCCGGAAAGGTTGGTTAGTGCTTAAAAAAGAGAAAGTCCGGGCAGTCTTTCGACCGACCGGGCTTTCACTCAATTCACATCTGATTTATCGCCTAATAAGCTAAACGGCCTTTCAGGAATCCCTGCGGCTCACCGCTTACGACATAACCAGTCGGACAAACTTGCGCTTGCCCAACCGGAGCAGCGTGTCCCCCACAGGGACCATGGCGTTGATATCCTTGACCGTCTCATGGTTCACCTTGACAGCCCCCTCGCCGATCTTACGACGGGCCTCCCCGTTGGAGGCAGCCAACCCGGAGAGGACGAGCGCCTTGACCAGCCCAACCTGGCCATCGGCGATCTGATCCGCCGGGACGACGAAATCGGGGATCTCATCGGGCAGTTCTTTCTTCTGGAAGATGTTGATGAATTCTTCCTGAGCGTTCTGGGCCGCCTCGACGCCGTGAAAGAGGGCGACGATCTCCCTGGCCAGGCGCATCTTCACATCACGAGGATGCAGCGCGCCGCTCTTCACGCCTTCGGCGATCGCCTGAATCTCCTCGGCAGGCACCCGCGTCACCAGTTCAAAATAACGAACCATCAACTCATCGGCAATGGACATGGTCTTGCCGTAAATCTCCCGCGGCGATTCGTTGACACCGATATAATTGCCCAGGCTCTTGCTCATCTTGTTGACGCCGTCAAGCCCTTCCAGGATCGGCATCATCAGCGCCACCTGGGGTTCCTGGCCGTATTCCTTTTGCAGCACCCGGCCGACGAGCAGGTTGAATTTCTGGTCGGTTCCGCCCAGTTCCACATCGGCTCTCAGCGCCACCGAGTCATACCCTTGCATCAAGGGATAAAAAAGTTCATGAACACCAATGGGCAGATTCTCGCGCATGCGCTTCGAGAAGTCATCCCGTTCCAGCATGCGAGCGACGGTATATTTGGCTGCCAATTGCAGGATATCAGCAAAGTTCAACGGCTGCAGCCAATGGGAGTTGAAAGTCATCTCCGTCTTGGCTGGATCGAGAACCTTAAAAATCTGTTCCTTATAAGTGGCCGCGTTGCGGTTGACCTCTTCCTCGGTCAGTTGTTTGCGCGTCTCCGATTTTCCGGAGGGATCGCCGATGCGGCCGGTAAAATCGCCAATGACGATAACCACTTGATGGCCCAGATCCTGAAAATCGCGAAGTTTGCGCAGGACAACGGTGTGCCCCAGGTGAATGTCAGGCGCCGTCGGATCCAGCCCCAGCTTAATCCGCAGCGGGCGCTTCTCCACAATGGCCTTTTCGAGCTTTTTGACGAGATCCTCTTCAGGAACGATTTCGGCAGTCCCCCGCCGGAGCAACGCCAACTGGCGATCAATCTCATCCTGGATATGTTTCGGCAGTGTCTTCGTCTCGGACAATGTTCTCCCCCTCCCACGCGCCCCAACGGCGCGCCGCGCGTCGAGAAACCCCGCTTAAATACTTTGCCCATTTTATCATGTATTTCCACCTCTTTCAACAAAGACAGGCTGTCCATTTCTCCTCACTGTCGCCTATGCTATAATATCCCTAGTTTGACGCCACAAAGGAGGCTGTTTCGTGGATCCTGAAAACCGCCAGCCAAATACGCCCACCCCGCCCGGAACAACGCAAAAGGGCGCCCGCAAAAAAATCCGCTGGCCCCGCATGATACTGTTGATAACGGCTGTGCTCCTTGTCTCCACCATCGGCATCGGCTCCGGTCTCATCTTTGCCTGGGCAGTGGAAGCGCCCGGCTTTAAAGCCGGAGACTTGGATGTACATACCACTTCCGTCCTCTATGACATGAATAAACAGGAGTTCGCTAAGCTGCACGCCGGGGAAAACCGCACCCTGGTGGAGAACATCAACGACGTGCCCATTCAGTTACGCCAAGCTTTCCTGGCAATCGAAGACAACAAGTTTTACGAGCACCATGGCGTGGACGTGCTCGCCAATATCCGCGCCATCTTGGCCAACGTCACCGGCGGCTTTGGCTCGCAAGGCGCCTCGACAATCACCCAGCAGTTGGTGAAACTCACCTTCCTCACACCCGAAAAAACGCTGAAGCGGAAGGTGCAGGAACTGGTCCTGTCGATGCAGTTGGAACGACAGTACTCGAAGGACGAGATCTTCCTCATGTACCTGAACCGCATCAACTTCGGCGAAGGCGCCTATGGCGTCAAAGCGGCCGCAAAGACCTTTTACGGCAAGGAACTGAAGGATCTCAAACTGCCCGAAGCGGCCCTTTTGGCCGGTCTGCCCAATGCGCCCTCCAAATGGTCGCCCTATAAAAACCCCGATGGAGCGGAACAACGGCGGCAGTTGATCTTGACACAGATGGCCAAATACGGCTACATCACCAACGATGACGCCGAAAAAGCGAAAAAGACGCTCCCCCAGTTGCTTGATCAACCGAAGCGCTCCGTCACCGGCAACGACATCAACTTCCCCTATTTCACCGACGCCGTCATCGAGGAATGCATCGATACCTACGGCATCACGGAAGACATGCTTTATAAAGGCGGCCTGAAGATATACACCACCGTCGATCCGAAGGCGCAGAAGGCGGCGGAAGCCGCCCTGTCCGACCCCGGCAACTACCCGCAAGGAAAAGACAATGTTCCTATCCAGGCGGCTATCGCCGTGGTAGACCACAGCACCGGCGAGGTGCGGGCGGTCGTGGGCGGACGGGACTACACAGCCCGCCGTGGCTTGAACCGGGCCACCGCGCAAATGCGCCAACCGGGTTCCGTCTTCAAGCCCATCGCCGTATACGGCCCCGCCCTGGAAAAAGGGCGCTCGCCGGCGACGGTCATTGATGACGTGCCGACCCGCTACGGCAGTTATGAACCGGGCAACTATGACGGTCAGTACCGCGGCTTGATCAACATGCGTGAAGCGGTCCGCCTCTCCGTCAACATCTACGCCGTCAAACTGCTCAACGAGATCGGCGTGCAAAACGGCTTCGCCTTCGCCCGCAATCTGGGCATCTCCAATCTTGATGAGAAAAACGATATGACCCTTCCCCTGGCCTTGGGCGGCCTTTCGAAAGGAACGAATCCCTTGGAACTGGCCGGCGCCTACGGCGCTTTTGCCAACAAGGGCGTATGGATTGAACCCCACCTGATTGTCAAAGTGGAGGATCGCGAGGGTAAGCCCCTGGTGGAGGTAAAACCCAAGCGTCAGGTGGCGATGAAAGAGACGACCGCCTACCTGATGACAAACATGCTGCAAACAGCGGTCAATGAAGGCACCGGCTCGAAAGCCCAGCTTGACCGTCCGGTGGCAGGCAAGACCGGCACTACCGAACTCCCCAGAGAGGTCTTCGGAAACATCACCGGCAATAAGGACGCCTGGTTTGCCGGCTTTACGCCGGAACTGTCGGGCGTCGTCTGGATGGGCTATGACAAAACCGACCAAAACCACTACATGTACAAAACCTATGGCGGCTCCTATCCGGCGCAGATGTGGCGCTCTGTCATGAGCAAGGCCCTTCAAGGCGTCGGCGGCAAAGGTTTTGACCGGCCTCCCGGCATCGTCGATGTGAATGTGGACATCAAATCCGGCCTCTTGCCAAGCGCCCTGACACCGCCGGAATTTGTTCAGACAGAACTTTTTGAGGAATCAACGGCGCCGACCCAGACGAGCAACGCCTGGATCAAGGTGGATATCAACGCCGATACCGGGTTGCCCGTAAAGCCGGGAGACAATGCATCTCACGTTGAGAGCAGGATATTCTTGAAGCGGCCGGACTACGATCCCGATCGACCGCCGGCTGATGCGGAACTGGCTGCGCCGGCTGGCGCAACGCCCTCTGGGAGCAACGGTTCTGCCAAAGCAGAGGAAGGACACGGCGCAAACGCCAAGCCGTCCACCCCAAGCACAACGGACAGCAAAACCACCCCACCTACGGCTCCCACTCCTCCGGCCTCGCCCTCTGGGGCAAACGGAGCGAGCACCCCATCGGGCGGGGGCACAGGGACTTCGAAAAACGGAGCTGCCACCAACGGCAATGGCGGCAAGAACTCGACGACACCCGCCGTTCCGCCAACCCCTTCGGGTGTGGTGGGACCGCAAGGGTAGCTAGGAATCGTTGATCATGCATCATCAGAGCCTGAACGCAAGTTCGGGCTCTTTTTTAAGGAGTGATGATCCGATGACCCGGATTTACATCGCCGACGATGAGCCGCCGATTCTGGAACTCATCCGCCGTTATTTGGTCAGGGAAGGGTTTGAGGCGACCACCTTCACCAATGGCGACGATCTGCTGGACGCCTGCGGTCAGCAGGCCCCAGACCTTGTCATCCTCGACATCATGATGCCGGGAATGAGCGGTCTCGATGTCTGCAAAGCCCTTCGCCGAGACAGCGACGTGCCGATCATCATCGTATCGGCCAAGGATGATGAGATCGACCGGATTTTAGGATTGGAACTGGGCAGTGACGACTATCTCTCCAAACCCTTCAGCCCCCGGGAACTGGTGGTCCGCGTGAAAAACATCCTGCGCCGGGCGCGTCCCATAGGCACGGAAAAACCATCCTGCGAATCAACAGCCACCTCGACAGCGATGCTATCGGAAACTCGGCAACCGGCGGGCGTCGACTCGACAACGTCCCCGCAGTCTCTGCTCTGTCATGACCTGCAAGTCTGCCTCGATGAACGGCAGATCATCGGACCCAACGGCGAGATCGATCTGACGGCCAAAGAATTCGACATGCTTATTTTTTTGGCAAAACACAAGAAAAAGGTCTTCACACGGGAACAACTGCTGGATCAGATTTGGGGCTATAATTTCGCCGTGAGCCTTCGTTCTGTCGATGACCTGATCAAGCGGCTCCGCAAAAAATTGGCCCAGAGCGGCTCCACCCTGGAGATCAAGACCGTGTGGGGCTATGGCTACAAGATCGACGCGCCCCTCGCGGGCGAAAAGCAAGGGTAGCGACCATTCGAAGGGGAGCGATGGCATGGACAAAAGAGCGGCTTCTCCTTTCCGGCGTTCCCTGGGATTGCGCATCACCGCCAGCTATTTTATCCTGCTGGTCCTGGCCTTTCTCATCGCCGGCACCTCTTTCAACACTCTCACCCGCCAGTTTCTGATCCGTGAAACAAAAGAAAACCTGCGCGAACAGGGCAATGTGATTGTGAATATGTACAAAGGTCCGTCGTCTCTGCCCACCCAGAATGATCTGCGAACAGGCCGTGTCCTGGCCAACCTGATCGACGCCGATTCGGTCATTGTCGACACGAAGGGCGTCATTACAGCCACGAACCGCCCCCGCCGTTTTCCCGTCGGTGATATCCTCGTCTATCCGCGCATGCAAAAGGTGTTAGCAGGCAGTGAAGAGTCTGACCTATGGAACGACCGTGACCGCGACATGGTCGCCGTCGGTCTGCCCTTGCTGTATAAGGATGGCGCCGTCAAGGGCGGTGTCTTTCTGTTTTCTCGTCTGGAAGGCATCGATGCCATGGGACGCCAGATCAACCGCGCCCTCTTCAAAGGCCTCCTCCTGTCCGGACTGATTGCCCTCATCATCGGCGTCTTTTTCTCCCGTTCCATCTCCAAACCGGCCCGAACCTTGTCTGCTGCGGCCATGGCCCTTGCCGGCCGGCGCTATGATACGGACCTGCCCCTTGACCGCGCCGACGAACTGGGCGAAGTGGCCCGATCCTTCGCGGTCATGCGCGACCGTATCCGGCGCTTTGATGAGATGCAGCGTTCCTTCTTACAAACAGCCTCCCATGAGTTGAAGACACCTTTGATGTCGATTCAGGGGTATGCCGAGGGGATCAAAGACGGTGTTTTCGAAGGCGCCGAAGCGGAGAAAGGGCTTGACATCATCATCACCGAGAGTCAGCGGCTGAAAGGGATCGTCGATGAGATGATCCTCCTGTCCAAGCTGGAATCGATGGACGGCTTGTACCGCTTCCAACCGATCCGCCTCTCCGAGGTGGCTCACGAAGGAGTGGAGAAACTGCAAGGACTGGCGCTGGAGTTGGGAAAAGAACTTCGCTTTGCCGCCCCTTCCGACGTCTCTGGCGCTTCTGATTCCGATGAGCTTGTGTCCGGCGACCGAGACAAACTGCTTCAGGCCATCATCAATCTGATGAGCAACGCCTTGCGCCATGCCAGGGACGGTGTCCTTGTGACCGCATCAAACCATTGTATTCAGGTGCGTGATGATGGCGACGGCATCGACCCCGATGAACTTCCTCACCTGTTCCAACGATTTTTCAAAGGTAAACGCGGCGATACCGGTTTGGGTCTTTCCATCGCCATGGTCATCGCCGAAAAACATGGCGGAACCATCACCGCCAGCAACGCTCCTGCCGGTGGCGCACTTTTTGAACTGTCCCTTTCTTCTAGCCGCCATTCTGCCGAGGCAGTCGCTTCCCCCAATTAAATACGAAAAGGGCCGGCTTTTTCACAAAAAAACCACAATCATCCTATGAATCCGCCGCAAGTGAGTTTTAGTATAAGGATCACCGGGACGACAACACCGCCCGTCGCCGGAAAAAACTCAACGATGCGAGGAGGAACCATCACCATGAAAAAATGGGTATCCGCCATCACCCTTAGCGCCGTCCTGCTCATGACCCCAGCGGCCTTCGCCGCAGACGCCGCCAGCGCGCCAACGACCGCCACGGCAGACCAAACGGATACGAGCGCGACGCCTCAAGTGAAAATGACCGCCGAACAACGACAAGCCTGGAAAGGGGCGCTCGCACCCAAACTGGAACAATTGAAGGCCCTTAACGAACAACTGAAGGATTTGCACAGCCAGTTGAAGACACAGCAGGAAGGCAACAAATCGTTGCGCCAGTCGCTAAAAGGCCATCTGACGAAGGAACAGGCGCAGGCCCTTCACGCCTCGACCAAGGCCAACCTGGAAAAACAGAAGACGCTCCACAGTGATCTCAAGGCTCTGCAAGAACAGGTGAAAGCCGCCCGCGCTGCCTTGAAAGCAGCCCGGTCTTCGGTCGATATCACCGCCGCTTCCGCCGCACTCGACCAGTTGATCAGCCTGAAGCAGCAGATCCTGACCAAGACACCGGAACTCTTGCAGGCAAAAGAGGAATTGAACCAAATCTTGACGACAGCGCAATCACAAGCGACGGCTCCGGCGACGGCGGCCGCTCCCACGCCTGCTCCAGCACAATAAAACAGGGAAAATAAAAAGAACCGGCGAGTGCAGCGCATGCTGTAAGTCGCCGGTTCTTTTTATCATTCTGTTGGTATCCTCTGTAGATCGGTTTACCCCTTCGCCGGTTTAACCCTTCAGTTCGACAACCGTCACTCCGACGCCGCCCTCTCCATGTTCGCCGCTGCGGAAGGATTTGACATAGCGGTGCTTTTGCAGGTAGGCGCGGATGGCCGCCCGCAGGGCGCCGGTTCCCTTGCCATGGATCAGGTTGACCGAGTCCAATCCCGCCAAATAGGCGTCATCGAGGAATTTCTCGACCAACTCGATGGCCTCGTCAGCGGTGGTGCCCCGGAAATCCAACTCCCGCGACATGTCACGAGCCTTGTTGCGGGCCATGGCCGCATACTCCGTCTGGCCGATCGTGGGCTTATCTTCTTTTGTCGCTTGCAGTTCACTCAGCTTGACGTTCAGTTTCAGGATGCCTGCCTGGATCTGCAGTTCTCCCTGGGGGTTGGGAAGGGTGAGGACGGCGCCTTTTTGGTTGAGGCGCGGCACAAATACCGTCTGGCCCACCTTCACCGATTTGAGCGCCAAGGGACTGGCGCCGGTGTCCCGGCTGGCCCGGTCGTCGCCCAGCTTGTTCTGCATCTCCCGAAGACGTTGACGCTCCGTTTCGGCGCGGGCCATCTCCTCCTTGACAGGCGCCCGGTTCATCACCTCTCGCAGGGAACGGACGATCTGGTCGCTCTCCTCCTTGGCCTTGCGAACCAATGCGTAGGCTTCTTCACGCGCTTTTTCCAGGATGGCCGTTTCTTTTTCCCGCAGCGACTGCTCCCGCTGCTCCAGCTTGCGCCGCAGTTCATACGCCTCCCGGCGTAACTGCTCGGCCTCCTGCCGTTCCCGTTCCGCCGTCACCTGATTGGCTTCCAGGTGTTCGATCAGGTCAGCCACATCCCGCTCGTCCTGGCTGAGCAGGGCGCGGGAGCGATCGACCACAGGGGCGCTCAATCCCAGGCGCAGGGAGATCTCGAAGGCGTTGGAACGACCCGGCCGGCCGATGAGCAGCCGGTAGGTGGGCCGCAGTGTCTCCACATCAAACTCGACGCTGGCGTTTTCCACACGGCTGTGGCTGTAGGCAAAGGCCTTTAACTCGCTGTAGTGGGTGGTGGCGATCGTTTTCGCGCCGCAGGCGAGGAGGTGTTCCATGATCGATTGGGCCAGTGCCGCCCCTTCTGTCGGATCGGTCCCGGCGCCCAGTTCATCGAGGAGGACCAAACTGGACGGACCCACATTCTCCAAGATGCCGACGATGTTGGTCATGTGGGAAGAGAAGGTGCTCAGCGATTGCTCGATCGATTGTTCATCGCCGATGTCGACAAAGATATGTTCAAAAAGCGAGAGTTCCGTATCCGCCTCGGCAGGCACATGGAGCCCCGATTGGGCCATCAGCGTCAGAAGGCCCACCGTTTTCAAGGTCACCGTCTTGCCGCCTGTATTTGGACCCGTGATGACCAGGGTGTCGAAGGCGTATCCCAGTTCAATGGTGACCGGGACGACCTTTCCCGTGATCAGGGGATGGCGTCCCAAACGGATTTTGAGTCTGCCCTGTGTGTTAACGGCCGGCTCGCCGGCGTCCATACGGGTGGAAAGCTTGCCCTTGGCAAAGATGAAATCCAGCCGGGCCAGCACCTCCAGGCTGACGCCGATATCCTCGGCATCCTTGGCCACCAGCAGGGACAGATCGCGCAGGATGCGAACGATCTCTGTCCGTTCGGCCGCCTGGTTGCGCTTAAGTTCATTGTTCAGTTCCACCACGGCCATGGGTTCGATAAAGACTGTCGCACCAGAAGCCGACTGGTCATGGATGAGGCCCGGAATCTGGCCGCGGTATTCGGACCGGACAGGCACGACATAGCGATCGCCCCGCACCGTGACGAGGGCGTCTTGCAGATATTTCTGGTTGTCGGGGTTGCGGATCAACCCATCCAACTTCTCGCGGACACGGTTTTGAATCGTCTTCATGGCGCGGCGAATCTTTAGCAGTTCCGGCGAAGCGTCGTCGGCCACCTCCCCCTCGCCGACGATGCAGCGGTCAATCTCGACCTCGGCGTCGCGATAGAGGCCCAATCCCTCAGCCAGCGCGGTCAGGATCGGCGCGCTTTTTTTGTCGTCTCCCTTTTTCTCGTCGCCGAGCAGGAAAGAGCGAACCTGGCGGGAGATGCGCAGCGCCGCTGCCACCTGCTGCAGTTCCGCTGCCTCCAGGATGCCGCCGACAGCGGCTTTGCGGAGGTAGGGGCGAATATCGTGAAAAGCCGCCAGGGGGACATTGGGCCGCAGGCGCAGGACTTCCTTTGCCTCCGTCGTCTCGCTCTGTCCCTCCTGGACCTGCCAGAGCTTCCCTTTGGGCCGGAGCGCCAGGGCGATCTCTTTGCCCATCTCCGAGGCGCAGTGATTGGCGAGGCGCTCCAGGACGCGATCGTATTCCAGTTTGCGCAGGGTCCGTTCGTTCAACTTGATCTCCCTTTCCGTCGTGGGGGCTACTTCTATCGGGATTCCTACTCTACCCCTCGAAACAGGTGGCCCTTTGTATACCCCGCTGGATGAACTTTTTCCAATTCGGCGCGCCAGCCGGCGACGCGGTTTTCGTCCCAGCGACCGGAAGCGGCGGCCTGGATGGCTTTGCGGTAGAGGGGCAGCACGGCTTTCAGCCAGGCGGCGTTTTCGGTGCGCCCTTCGACACGCAGGCGTGTAAAGCCGAGGGTCATCAGTTCCGGCATATGCTCGAGCAGGGCGAGGTCTTTGGGATTCATCACATGCATTCGACAGAAAGCGTCCGTATAGAGGGGGAACCGGAAATTCAGTCGATCCAGCAGGTAGAGTTCCCGGTGGCGGCTGCAGGCGTTGTCGCAAGGCTTTTCCAGCGTTCGCCCGCCAAGCAGGGCGCCGGTGGCGCAGTACTCGCTGACCATCATCGGCAATGACCCATGGACGACGATCTCCGCATGTGATGGATGGGAATCGGCGCGGTGCAACCCATGACGGGACAGAGCTTTCAGTTGTTCCAGCGACAGTTCCGGGCTGACGGTGAAACCCGCAAGGCCCAATTCGGCAAGAAAACGAGCCGCCTGACCGTTAAACACCCACAAAGGGTAATCCGCGCGGGCCTCAACGCCTTCGATTTGCTGAAGCAACCCTAAATAGCCCAGGTTCGCCAGAAGAAACCGCCTCGCCCCTGCAGCATGCCAGCGCCGGATGATGTTTTCCACAGCCGAACGCTGATCCGGTCGATACAGGCGCGGGAGCGCCACGACAGCCGTTACGCCCGCCTCTCGGCAGCGTTGCATGGCCGCTGGCTCGTCGCCGGAACGGAAGGGGTTCCCGTGACGGTACCCTTCGACGCTCAACATCACCTCATCCACACCGGCAGACAAAGCAGCCTCTAATGCCGCCATACCTTCCAAGGCAACGGTCAGCAGCGGCGTAGCCGGAGGATTCCTCGTCTCGGAAGCCTTCCGGCCGGCCGGGTGACCACTCAGCCCCAGTTCCCCCAGCGCCTGCCGCCAGCCCACCTGTTCGATGGGCCTTCTCTCCGTCCCGGCGCTCCGCAGTGTCTCCAACGCCTCAATCGCCTGGCGGCGGGCTTCGTTCAACTGGCTCAAAGGAACCATCGCCTTGCCGTCGCCTTCGAGCGTCACGCCGTCAAGGCGAAAGGGTGTATTGCCCAAACGACCCAACTGCTCATGAAGCACCGCTTCCGTCAAGGGGCGCTTCAGCGCCGCCTGGGCCGCATCAGCCGTGATCCCCCGTCCCCTGCGACCCTCGTCGTCCCAAAATTCGACGGTCACCGGTTCCCCCACGTGGGCACGCACATGGGCGGTCAGCGGGAACCGGCGTTCGTCCCCCGGGCGCTGGTAGGACTCGCGGGCTCGCGCCTCAAGCGCCTCATCATGAATCTTGAAGATCCGATCGCCCGGGCGCAGGTGTCCGCGCCACTCGACAAAGGCCGCTTCACCGGGAAGCGCCTGTTCCCGCGTCTCGCCGCCCACGCGGAGGCGCTGCACCGTCACCGTTGTCCGGCCGCCCCGGGTCACCCAGGCCTCAATCTCGTCACCGATGCCAAGCGGCTCCACCAGGTCGACGGAAACCTCACCCTTCCGTGGATCAACGCTTGCCAGGCGCCCCAAAAAGAGACCCCGGTGATTGGGCCGCTTGTAGCTCATCAGTTCTCTGCCAGGGTTCCCTCGCAGATAGGCGGACGAAAAATCGCGGTTGAAGATCTGCCGCAGCGCCCGTTCCGCTTCATCATGGCTCCGACGCCCTTTTGCTTCTCTCTGGCTTCGCCCAGCGTCATGGGTCGACCTTTCTTCCGCCGCGCCTTTTGCCGCCTGGTCTGGCTGCGTCTCCCCGTCGAGCGAACACCTGTCCAAGGCCTCCCGGTACTGCCGGACGACGGTGGCCACATACTCCGGTCGCTTCATGCGGCCTTCGATCTTTAACGAGCGCACACCCGCCCGGATCAGGTCCGGCAGCAGTTCCAGGGTCATAATGTCACGAGGGCTCAACAGGTGTTGCCCCACCTTTTGCCGGTCCACCAGTTCCCGCCCGGCGCCGTCGACAAGACCGTAGCCGAGACGGCAAGGCTGGGCGCAGCGACCCCGGTTCCCGCTGCGGCCGCCAATCAGACTGGACATGAGACACTGGCCTGAATAGCCGATGCAAAGGGCGCCATGGACGAAGACCTCCACCTCGGCGCCCGACTCCCCCGCCACCTGGGCGATCTCTGGCAATGTGAGTTCCCGCGCCAGGACAACTCGCTTTACTCCTTGCGCTGCCAGGAGGCGCGCGCCTTCCACATTGCTGACGGTCATCTGGGTGCTGGCATGAATCTCCCATTCGGGCAAGAGCTGACGAATCAGGCGAAGAGCCCCCAGGTCCTGCACAATGACAGCATCGACGCCGGTTTCATAGAGTTCCCGAATGTAGCCGGGTAAGTCAGCCAATTCCCCATCGTCAAGCAGCGTGTTGACGGTCACATAGATCGGCACATTGCGCCGGTGACTATAGGCGACAGCCTCTTGTAGCTCTTCCTGATCAAAATTCGACGCATATTGGCGCGCGCCAAAACGCTTGCCGCCAAGATAAACGGCGTCGGCGCCGTTTTCCACGGCGGCCCGCAGCGCCTCCATCGAGCCAGCCGGCGCTAATAACTCCGGTAATTGCTTCAACGGGAAACCTCCACATCGTTTCTCTTCCTACTAGTATAACCTGTCAGAGATGAATGCGGGACAAAAAGCTCCCTTTCACTGGCAGGTTAAACAGAAACCTTGGTCACGAAGCGCGGCACTCGTTGATCTTTTGACGAGCGAACAGCGACTGAACGGTCTGCTAAGCTCCGTGAAACGCCAGCGAAAGTCAAACAGGCATACGGAAAGTTAAAAATTTCAATAATGATTATTGCTATCATTGAAGTTTAGCTTTTATTCGAATATAATTGTTATTGTGAGAACAAGACTCTGAAATTCCCCACTGATCACAAAGGGCACGCAAATCGTGTCCACCGAGCGGTTGCAACTCCCGGCACAGACACCGACAGCATCGCCGCACAAAAACAGATTCAAAGGAGGTTGTCTGGATGGACGTCGTTCTGTTATCGCGGATTCAGTTTGCTGTCACGGCGGGGTTTCATTTCATCTTCCCCCCGCTGACCATCGGCCTTTCTTGGCTGATCGTCCTCATGCAGACCCGCTACCTGCAAACTGGAGAGGAATTGTACCAGCGCATGACCCGCTTCTGGCTTAAAATCTTTGCCATCACCTTTGTCGTCGGCGTGGCTACGGGCATCACCATGGAGTTTCAATTCGGCACCAACTGGTCTGAATACTCCCGTTTCGTAGGGGACATCTTCGGCGGACCCCTTGCCGCAGAAGCACTCTTTGCGTTTTTTCTGGAATCGGCCTTTATGGGCATCTTAATCTGGGGCGCTGACCGGGTCTCGAAAAAAGTCTACTGGTTCTCCTCTCTGATGGTCGCCGTCGGTTCCACCCTTTCGGCCCTCTGGATCATCATCGCCAACTCGTGGCAGCAGACGCCGGCCGGATACCACATCGTCAACGGCCGCGCCGAACTGGTCGACGTGAAGGCGGCCCTCTTAAACGCGTCCACCGTTCCCCGTTACTTGCACACGGTGGATGGCGCGTTGGTCACTGGCGCCTTTTTCGTCATGGGCATCTCGGCCTGGTACCTGCTCCGTCGCCGGGAAGTGGTCTTTGCCAAGAAGTCGATGAAATACGCGCTCACCCTGGCCCTTGTGGCGTCGCTCGCTCAGATCCCCATTGGGCATATGCACGCCGTACAGGTCGCCCAGACTCAACCGGAAAAGCTGGCCGCCATCGAAGGCCACTTTGAAACAGAAAAGGGGGCTTCCCTCCTCCTCTTCGGCATCCCCGATGAAAAAGCCGGCGTCACCCACTTCAAGATCGGGATCCCCAAAGCGCTCAGCCTGCTGGCGACAGACGACCTCAACGGAGAAGTGAAGGGATTGAACGCCTTTCCTAAGGAAGAGCGTCCTCCCGTATTCCTGCCCTTCCTCACCTTCCACATGATGGTCGGCCTCGGAACCTTCTTCATCCTCTTTTCGCTCTGGGGCATCTGGCTGATGCGCAAAGGCACGCTGCAGGACAGTCCCCTTTTCCTCAAACTGGCGCTCTGGTCGATCCCGCTCCCCCTCATCGCCAATGAGGTCGGCTGGATCGCCGCCGAGGTGGGCCGCCAGCCCTGGATCGTGTACAAGCTCCTGCTGACGGTAGATGGCATCTCCTACACCGTGCCGGCCTGGCAGATTCTCGCCTCGATCATCCTCTTCGTGCTTGTCTACAGCCTGCTCTTTGTCGTCTGGTTCTACCTGCTGCGCAAAAAACTGGCGGCCGGACCTGAGGCTTTCGCGACAGCCGCAGGCGCCAATAAAACCGGAACGGGGGTGGGCGTATGATGGAACTGCAGATCACCTGGTGGGTGCTCATCGGCGTACTCCTGCTCGGCTACGCCCTGCTGGATGGTTTTGACCTGGGCGTCGGCGCCCTCTACCTGCTGACGAAGGACCCGGAAGAACGCAAGCGCCTGATCTACTCGATCGGCCCCTACTGGGACAGCAATCAGGTCTGGCTGCTCACTGGCGGCGGCGCCATCTTTGCCGCTTTTCCCATGGTCTACGCCACCGTGTTCAGCGGTTTCTATCTCGCCCTGATGCTGGTTCTCTTCGCCCTTATCTTCCGGGCCGTATCGCTCGAGTATCAGCACCAACTGGACAGCCCCGGCTGGCGCAAGTGGTGGGATCTCGGCTTCGGAATCGGCAGCCTGCTTCCATCGATCCTCTACGGCGTGGCTGTCGGCAACATCCTACGGGGCATCCCCCTCGATGCAAAGGGCGGCTACCTGGGCGACTTCCTGAGCCTGCTCAATCCCTACTCGCTCGTGATGGGTCTTGTCAGTCTTTGCCTCTTCGCCATGCACGGCGGCGCCTTCATCATTTCCCAGAGCGACGGCGCTCTCCAGCAGAAAGCCCGCCGTTGGGCTCGCGCCGCCTGGCTGGCGCTGATCCCCCTCTTCCTCATCGGCACAGCTTGGAGCTATCTGGGCACCCCCAGGCTCTTTGGCAATTACCTCAGCGTTCCCCTGATCTGGGTGCTCCCCTTGATCGCCCTGATCGGGCTTGCCTATTTCCCCGTCGCCTTAAAAGGCGGTCGCGCTTACGCCCCGCTCAGCGCTTCGGCCCTGACCATCTTCGGTCTGCTGTCCACCCTGGCGGCGAGCCTCTTCCCTTATATCGTTCCAGCGTCCAACAACCTGGCCAACAGCCTCACCGTCTTTACGGCATCCTCATCGGAGCGGACATTGATGATCATGTTGATTTTGGCGCTGATCGGCCTGCCGATTGTGTTGACCTATACGGCCTATATCTACCGGACTTTCATCCGGAGAGGACGGTCGGTTTCGACAGGAAATCATTTCAGCGTGAAGTCTTGAGCACTCAATCCGATATTTTATTAACCGCCGGCAACCAAGCCGGCGGTTTTTTCTTCTTACAGGCACCGCCACACGGCCAACATTCAGTAGCCTCCGATATCCAACAGCAAAAATCCCCCGGATCAACCAATCCGGGGGATTTTTGCGTCTGTAATGGCCTTATCCGTTCCGGCTCACGCGCGTGAATCCGGCGCAGGGCACGATCTCCACACCGCGCTTTTCCAGTTCGTCGAGCAACAGATTCATCCCCAAGGAATCGCTGGCCATGTGACCGGCGATGACCACATTGATGTGGTTCTTCTCCGCTTCCTTGCGGTGCTTTTCGCCCATGTGCATGCCGACAATGGTGCCGACGCCGGCCTGGACCAGTTTGGCGTAGGCGTCTTCCGAGCCGGAGGTGCCGCCGGTCATGTCGACCATCACTTTGCCGCAGCGACCTTCTTTGCGGCCCGCAAAAAGGGTCGGACCCGATCCGGCCCGTGCGGCCTCCTTGTATTCGGGGATCTCTTTGAGCAGATTGAGGATATCACCGACGGTAGCAGGCTTCTTCTCGTCGATCCGCTTTTCCAAAAAAGTCTGCACCTGGTTGTCAGCCGGCGTATGGACGCACATCATGGACAAACCCATGAGGCGGGCGGCGTCAACGGCGCGGTTGTGGTTCAAGGGGGCGAGGCCGCGCTTGACTTCGCTGATCCGGCTGGCCATGATCCCCTCGGCCACATTGATCGGCACGCCCACTTTGGCCAGCAAGTCTTCCTGCATATGCATCACATCGTGCAGAGCCGACAAGGCCTTGCCTTCCGGGTGGTGAGCGATAATCAGGTCGATGGCACGACCTTTCTCGCCAAGCCGGTCAGCCAACAACACCTCACCGACTTCCATGTCAATGCCGACGAGCACCCGTTTGACCTCTCGATCGGGCTCGCCCACGAGGAGCCGCGTGTCACTGTAGGGGTTGGTCAACGATTCCTGATCGTAGTTTTCCTTCTCTTCATCCTTCAGTTCGGCAAACTGCTTTTTCCGCTGGTTCAGTTGACGGTCCACATCCGCCCGTCCCCGTGGATCGGCGTCGATCCCTTTGGCGACAAAAAGTTCGTAAATCTCGCGGGCTTTCATATCCTCAACCTCCTGTATCCGTTTCCTCTATCCATTTCATGCACCTGTACCCGTTTCTATTTCCTCGATCCGTCGCTGATCCCCTTTAGCCTTTGGGCCGGGAGAGAATCTTTTTCACCTCTGCCAGGGGTTTCGTGTTCAAGATGTCCTCCCGCTCCAACCCGGCCCGCCGCGCGTTGGCGACGCCGAAAGCCATTTCGCTCAACCGGGCGCGGTCATGGGCGTCTGTATTGATGGCGATCATGACGCCTCGCTCTTTGGCCAGACGGGCATGGGGGGCTGAGAGATCGAGCCGGTCGGGCGAAGAGTTGATCTCAAGGATGGTCCCCGTCTTGGCGGCCAGGTCGAGCAACCAGTCGATGTCTACATCATAAGGTTCCCGCGTGCCGATCAACCGGCCGGTCGGGTGGCCGATGATGTCCACATGGGGATTTTTCAAGGCCGTTTCGAGACGGCTATGAACCTTCTGACGTTCCTGACGCAAACCTGTGTGCACGGAGGCGATGACCACATCCATCTCTCTCAATATGTCATCGGCGTAATCAAGACGTCCGTCGCCGAGGATATCCATCTCAATCCCCGAAAAGACGGTAAAATCCTTCTCCCGCGCAGCCAGTTGGCGGATCGCCCGCTGCTGTTCCCGCAGTTTCGTCTCCGAAAGCCCACGGGCGACCGTCAAGGACTGAGAATGGTCGGTGATGGCCATATAGGCGTAGCCTCGATCCCTTCCGGCCCCTATCATTTCCTCCAGCGACGATACACCGTCACTCCAATTGGTGTGGATATGAAAATCACCCAGGATGTCGTTCATTTCTACCAACTGGGGAAGGGTTCCCCCTTCCGCCTGGGAGACCTCCTGTCCTGATTCCCGCAATTCCGGCGGAATCCAGGGGAGTCGGAGACCTTCATAAAAGGCTTCCTCCGCTTCCTGGGAGGAGATAAACCGGCGCCAGTCGCCATCATCCCTTCGGGGAGCGTCCCATTGTTGACAGATCAGTTCTCCTCCCGACTCGTCGGTCACGGCTTTGGCCGGCAAGGCGCCCCGGCTTCGCAAGGCTGACCAGTGCTGGGCCGTTCCTGTCGTTTCCACCCAGCGGGCGATGAAATCGGACTCAGGGGTGATCTCGACGCGGACCGGCAGGCCAAAGGCGAAGGCGAAGCGAACAAATCCAGGGCCTTCAACCAGCACTTTCGCCGCTGAGGGATGTTTTTTCACGAGGGCCAGGAGCGCCTCCGGTTCGTGAGAAGCGACGAGCAGGTGGATCTCCTCTACGACCTCCTGGCTGCGACGCAGGTCGCCGGTGATTTCGGCGCGACTCACCTCGGGGAGGTTTTGCAAAAAGCGGAGAAGTTCCTCCGCCAGCGGCTTGGCCACGCCAAGACCGAACTTCCCCGAACGCCGTCGCAGCATCTCGGCGCCGCGAATGACCGCGAGCTCTGTCTTGGCGGCGATGCCCGGCAACAGGCGCAACCGGTGTTTGCGGGCGCCCTCCTCCAGTTCATCCAGCGTCGTATAGCCTTCGGCAAAAAAGGTCCGCACTGCCCGTAGGCCGATGCCAGGCAGTTGCAGCATGTCAAGCACACCAGGCGGGACCTTCTCCCGCAGTCGCTGCAGTTGGCGGCTCTCGCCGGCTTGCAGCAGTTCGTCGATCTCGCTGCAGAGCCCCTTGCCGATGCCGTCGATCTTTGCCAACTGTCCACGGGCGGACAGGACAGAGACAGGAGTTTCCAGCCCTTCGATAACCCGGGCGCCCTTGCGGATGGCTCTCACCTTGAAGGGGTTCTCTCCCAGGATCTCCAGCAGGTTGGCCATCTCGACCAGCGCCCAGGCGATTTCCTGGTTGTGCACGGCTTTCCCTCCTTCCGGCTATTGTGCCCAAGGGGCAAGGAAAAAAGCGCCGGAACCCGGCGCTCACCTTTGCGATGGTTCTCATTTGGGGGAACTGGAATCCTCAAGGAGTTTGATCAGATCGTCATAGTCCTCCTGAAGTTTGGCCAAGTCATGGGCGAAGTGCAAGGCCGCCATCACGGCCACCTTGGAGACGGAAAGGTGGGGGCCCTTGCTGGCGATCTCCTGCATCCGTTCGTCGACAGTGGCGGCCAGTTGCCTCATCTGTTGCGGCGTCAAGGGACTCCGGATCGTATAGGGTTCACCGTAGATGTGTACGGTCGTTTTGTGGACTTCTTCTGGCACAGGTAGTTCCCCCTCGACAACGACAGCGCTCGATGAATCCGCCAAAGCCATTCTTCGACGAATCCACTACCGATATGACTTAACTCTGCAAAGAATCTCTTTCTAGGCGAGGAATTGATTCCCTCTTCGCTGCCGCTGTCGAAAAAACCTTCTTCAATTACCGTCCAAGAGGCGCTTTATTTACCGGAACCGGGCGCCAAGGCGTTCGGCAAGGGCGGCTTTGATGGCCTCGTGGCGGTTGTTGACCTCTTCGTCGGTGAGGGTGCGATCGGGCGCCTGGTAGCGGAGGGTGTACGCCAGGCTACGGTACCCCTGGGCGATCTGATTGCCCTGGTAGACATCGAAGAGGCGCCACCGCTCCAGGATATCGCCACCCATCTCAGCGATCACCGCTTCCACTTGGCCGGCCAGGATATCGAGGGGCAGCACCATGGCCATATCGCGATCGGTGGAAGGATAACGGGGCAGCGGCGTATACTCCCCTTTGGCCCGGGCGAGCAGGATCAACGCCGACAAGTCAAGTTCCATGACAACGGGTCGCGCCGACAGGTCATAGGCCTCACGCGCATCGGGATGGACCTCGCCGAGGACGCCCAGGTCGATCTCCACGCCCTCCCGCTCCACGGTGAGCCGCGCCGACCGTCCGGGATGCAGGTAGGGAACCGCCCGTTCCGGACGCCAGGTCACATTGTCGATCTTCAGGGCTGCCAGCAGTTTTACGACGACGCCCTTGAGATAATAAAAATCGAGGGTCTGAGGTTTGCCGCTCCAGTGGATCGACTCGTCGCCCATCACGAGCGCCGAAACCTTCCAGGGTTCGGCGGGCAGTTCCTTTAACGGCAGCGCCCGCGGCGAGAAGGTGCCGCCGACCTCGAAGATGGCCAGATCGGCGATCCGGCGGCTGGCGTTGCGGGCAGCCACTTCCAACAGGCCCGGCAAGATGGATGGACGGAGAACGCCCTGTTCTTCACTGAGCGGGTTTTGCACCGGCACGACCTGACGCATCGGGTCTTCGGCGGACAAACCGAGCCGGTCCAGATGGCGCGGGTTGATGAAGGAGAAGGTGACCACTTCGCGCAATCCGGCGCCGACTAGCGTATCGGCGATGCGTTCGCGCACCGTCTGGGGCCAGGTGCGTTGACCGACGGTGGTGTCGCCTTTCGGCAGTGTCGTCGGGATGCGATCATAGCCGTAGAGGCGAGCCACCTCCTCCGCCAAGTCATGTTCCCCTTGCATGTCCGGACGGTAGGTGGGCGCTTCCACAATGCCGGAAGGCATCTCTCCCTCCCCGGCGTGCTCAGCCCAACTGACAGGGAACCGCAGCCGCCGGAAGATGGCGTCCATCTCAGCGCCCGTCAACTGGGTGCCCAGGAGGGCATTGATCCGGTCAACAGAAAAGGGGATCGGAAGAGGGGCCACCTGCCGCAGGTAGTTGTCCACATGGCCGGGGACCACATCGGCCACGTTCAATTCGGCCACCAGCTGGGCGGCGCGGTTCATGGCCAAGGTGACCGTGTCGATGTTGACACCCTTCTCAAAGCGCTGGGACGCCTCGGAGCGCAAGCCCAATTGCCGGGCGGTGCGACGGATATTGGCGGGGTGAAAATGGGCCGCTTCCAGCAGAACCGTGGTCGTGCCGGCGGAAATTTCGCTGTTCAGCCCGCCCATGACACCGGCCAGGCCGACGGCTTTCTCCGGATCGGCGATGACCAGATTTTCGGCGTTCAATTCCCGCTCCTGCCCATCGAGGGTGACCAGTTTCTCACCGGTCCGGGCGCGACGGACGATGATATGGCCCTCGTTGATCCTGTCGTAGTCGAAGGCGTGCAGGGGATGGCCCAGTTCGAGCATGACATAGTTGGTGATGTCGACGATGTTGTTGATGGGGCGCATGCCGGCCGCCTGCAGCCGTCGCTGCATCCAGGCCGGTGACAGACCGGGGCGCAGGTTGGTGAAGAGCCGGGCGGCGTAACGGCCGCAGAGGTCGCCGTCTTCAATGGTGACCTTTACCCGCTCTTCGGCGCGTCCCGCTGCTTTTTCTACGACCGCCACCTCGGGCAGGCGCAGTTCGGCGCCGGTGATGGCCGCCACCTCGCGGGCCACATTGACGACTGCCAGGCAGTCGGCCCGGTTGGGCGTCAGCTCCAGTTCCAGCACGGGATCATCGAGGCCGAGGGCGGTCGCCGCCGGTTGGCCTGTCACCGTGTCGTCGCCGAGGATCAGGATGCCTTCCCGGTCTTCCGGAGCGATCGTCTTCTCCTCCAGGCCCAGTTCTTCGGCAGCGCAGAGCATCCCCGACGATGGGACGCCCCGCAACACCGACTCGTTGATGTGGACGCCATTGGGGAGATGGGCGCCCGGCAGGGCAACAGGGACTTTTTGTCCCACACGGACATTCTGGGCGCCTGTTACGATGGTGCGTACACCGTCGCCGGTGTCGACCCTGCAGATCCAAAGGCGGTCTGCCTCGGGGTGTTTCGTCATTTCGGCGATTTTTCCGACGACGACCTTATCGAGCCCCTTGTCCCGGCGCAGCACATTTTCTACGGCGATGCCGGAGCGGGTCATCTTCTCGCCCAGTTCGGCGGCTTCCAGGCCGGCGGTGACATAGTCGCTGAGCCAGTCTATCGATACGCGCATTTGTTTTCCACCTCGTTTGGTTTCTTCCTAGAACTGCGACAGGAACCGCATGTCGTTCTCATACAAGAGGCGCATGTCGTCGATGCCGTACTTGAGCATGGCGATGCGTTCGACGCCCATGCCGAAGGCGAAGCCGGTGACGTCTTGGGATGTGTAGCCGCCGTATTCGAGCACCCGGGGGTGAACCATGCCGGAACCGAGGATCTCCAGCCAGCCCGAGCCTTTGCAGACGCGGCAGCCGCTGCCGCCGCAGATGACGCAGGAGATGTCCACTTCGGCGCTCGGTTCGGTGAAGGGGAAGAAGGACGGGCGCAGTCGGATCTCCCGGTCGGGGCCGAACATCTGGCGGGCAAAGGTGAGCAAGGTTCCACGCAGGTCGCCGAAGGTGATTCCCTTATCGACGACAAGCCCCTCGACCTGATGGAACATGGGCGAGTGGGTGGCGTCGTCATCACGGCGGAAGACGCGGCCCGGGCAGATCACTTTCACGGGCAGTTGGGGACGGATGCGCTCCATGGCGCGGACCTGCACCGGCGATGTATGGGTGCGCAGCAGGATATCGGGGGTGATATAGAAGGAATCCTGCATGTCCCGGGCCGGATGGTCCGGAGGCAGGTTGAGGGCTTCAAAGTTGTAGTAGTCCAGTTCCACTTCCGGGCCCTCGGCGATCTCGTAGCCCATGCCGAGAAAAATCTGCTTGATCTCGTCGATGACCAGTGTGAGGGGGTGTTTGCCGCCGAGGGGCAGCACCCGGCCGGGCAGGGTGATATCGATGGACTCACTGGACAGGCGGGCCTGCTTTTCTTTTTCCTTCAGTTCCCGGCCCTTCTCTTCCAGCTTAAACTCCAGTTCAGCCCGCACCTCGTTGACAAGGGCGCCCATCAGCGGACGCTCTTCGGCGGGCAGGGCGCCAAGGCCGCGCAAGATGCCTGTCAGCGCTCCCTTTTTGCCGAGAATGCGAACGCGCCAATCCTGAAGCGCCTCCATCGTTTCGACGCTGCACAGCGATTCCGCCGCCTCGCGCCGGATCTGATCCAGTTGTTCACGCATTGTTAGACCTCCCGATTTTCCCAATTCGCCAAGAAAATAAAAAAACTCCCGATCCCCAAGGGGACGGAAGTCATTTCCGCGGTACCACCCCGCTAGGTTGCCCAAAAGAGCAACCCACTCGGCCGACTGATTCGTCGTTCCCCGGTAACGGAGGGAAACCGTCTAGACCTACCCACCCAGGAAGGCGGCCTTGCATCAGGGTGCTCTTTGCTCCCCCGAGTGTGGCCTGTCTTCCAGGCTTCAGCCCGAAGCTCCCGGGCGAATTTCCTCCCCTCCGCTTCGACGTCGCTTCCAGTCCATGACGATCGTCTCCCTGGCAAGCGGTATGAGGAGTACTTCTCCCGATCAATGCCCTATCCTTTAATTATTGCACCAGTAACCGCCGGTAGATCATATACGCTGCAACGGAACCCGTCATTTCAAAGATACGCCAGAAAAAGTCAGCGGGAAACACCGACGACCACAACCTTTCTGCGTTCCAGGGTCCACCAGCTAGGGAAATTATATCATAGCCCCTTTTTCGAAGCAACTGAGCGATGGCGGGCCGCTTCGAAAAGGAGCACGGCCGATGCGACGGCAGCGTTAAGCGATTCGACCGGCGGCGCCAGGGGGATGCGCACCAGCAGCCCCGCCCGCTCCCGCCAAATCGGCTGGGGGCCGTGGGCCTCGCTGCCGATGACAATGGCAAGCCCTTCCTTCATCCAAGGGGCTTCATAATAGGGGACGCCGTCACGGGCATCGGCGACAGCCAGGGCAATCTCCCGTTCCCGCATGGCGGAAGCGAGCCCTTCGGCCGAGGGGGCCGTCGCCACAGGCAGGCGAAACAGCGCCCCCATGGTCGCCCGGATCACCTTGGGACTGTACGGATCAACAACACCCGGCGTGAGCAGGACGCCGGTCACACCGGCCGCCTCGGCTGTCCGGACGATCGTGCCCAGGTTGCCCGGATCCTGCACACCGTCAACGATCAGCAAAAAGGGCGCCGGAACATCGAGTAGGGCTTCCCAGTCAGCCGGCGTCAGTGAAGCGGCGGCGACAATCCCCTGGCTCTGCTCCGTCTCGGTGATCGTGGCGAGGGCGCGCTCGTCCACCTCTAAGCAGTCGACGCCAGCAGCAGCCAGGCCTTCAAGCAATGAGCGCCCCCGCGGCAGGGACGACACCCGCGCCGTATATAGGCAGTAGGCCAGCGAGACCGCCGAGGCGACCGCCTCTTCGACAAGGCGTACCCCTTCGATCAGGTATTTGCCGGTAAGGCCCCGCTCCTTCTTTCGGGAGAGGGAGCGGGCCTCTTTCACATATTGGTTGTCTGGAGAGGTGATCATCAAACGGCGTCCCCCTCAAAGCGGTTTAGATCATCATTGGAACCGACGGCGACAAGTATGTCACCCTTTTCGATCATCGTATCAGCGCCGGGTGAAGCCAGCACCTCGTCGCCCTTGCGGACAGCGATGACGGTGATGCCGTAGCGGGCGCGCAGATCAGCCGCACCGATGGTCTGTCCGACAAAACGATCGGGACAACGAATTTCAACAAGCGAGTGAACAGGCGAGAGCTCCAAATAATCCATCACCGTGGAGGTGACAAGGGCGTGGGCCACTCGGACGCCCATATCCCGCTCCGGGTAGACAACCCGGTCGGCGCCTACCTTGGTTAACACCTTGCCGTGCAGGTCGTTCTGAGCTTTTGCCACCACATGGCGGACGCCCATGTCTTTGAGAATGACGGTCACCAGGATGTTCGCTTGCACATCGGAACCGATGGCGACGATGACTGTATCGAAGTTGCGGATGCCGAGCTTTTTCAGCACTTCTTCGTCTTTGGCGTCAGCCTGCACCGCATGGGTGACGAAATCGGCGATCTCGTTGATCCGTTCTTCCGAACTGTCAATGGCCAGCACCTCATAACCCATGCGAAAGAGGGTTTTGGCCACACTTGTGCCGAATCGCCCCAAACCGATGACGGCGAAGAGCTTTTCCGTTTTCACTTTGGCCATATCTGAATCCCTACCCCACCATAATTTTTTCTTCCGGATAACGCAGCTTCGCCAAAACATTGCCGCTCAGGGCGATAGCGAGTGTCAACGGCCCCACCCGGCCGGCAAACATCGTCAGGGCAATAAGGACACGACCAAAGTCGCTCAAGTGGGAGGTCACACCCATCGTGAGCCCAACTGTGCCAAAAGCCGAAGTCGCTTCAAAGAGCAAGGCCAGAAAATCAGCATCTTCTGTGATCGTCAGCAGCATGGTGACGGTGATCACAAGCAGGACTGCCATGACGGTAATCCCGATGGCCTTGTAGATGGTGTCTGGCGGGATGCGCCGCTCGTAAAAACCCACATCGATCTTCCCCTGGCGCATGCTCCAGACTGCGGCCAACAGGGCCGCCAAAGTTGTCGTCTTAATGCCGCCGCCGGTAGAGCCTGGAGAGGCGCCGATAAACATGAGGATGACCATCAGAAACTGGGTCGCCGGTTTGAGATCGGCGATGCTCACTGTGTTGTAACCAGCCGTCCGCGGCGTCACGCTCTGAAAATAGGCAGCCAGCAGCTTGCCGTCCCATCCCAGTACCCCCAGGGTCTTGGGATTGTTGAACTCAAGAAAAAAAATCGCCACAGCGCCGACAATGATCAGGGCGATCGTCATAGTCCAGACCAGTTTGGTATGGAGGCTGAAACGCCGTATTTCCCGGTAGCGGAAGGTCTCGGCGATAACGGTGAAACCCAGTCCGCCAAAGATGATCAACGACGAGATGGTCAGGTTGACGATCGGATCGTCCACATAGCCGGTGATGCCGCGAAAACCGCCGAAGAGATCAAAACCGGCGTTGCAAAAGGCGGAGATGGAGTGGAAAAAGCCGTAATAGAGCCCTTTCCCTAGGCCCATCTGCGGAATAAATCGCAACGACAAGACGACGCCGCCGATCCCTTCAATGAGAAAGGTGGTCAGCAAGACATGGCGGGCGAGGCGGACAACCCCCTGGACAGAGAGGCTGTTCAAGGCTTCCTGCATGAGCAAGCGTTCCTTCAGGTTGATCCGCTTGCCCATCAGGAGGTAGATCAGGGTGGCCATGGTCATAAAGCCCAACCCGCCCACCTGGATCAGGGTGATGATGATCAACTGGCCCACAAGGGAGAAGTTGTCATGGGTATCGACGACGACAAGGCCGGTCACGCAGACAGCCGATGTGGCCGTAAACAATGCGTCCAAGAAACGCGTCCCCAGACCGCTCCGTGACGCCATCGGGGTGCTGAGCAGGAATCCCCCGATCAGGATAATCAAAGCGAAACCGGCCACAAGCACCCGGGCCGGCGACAGCCCGTAATTGGGCCGCTTCCCCTGCACGTAGGGGGCAAAAATGGGTCTGGGCGGTTCATACCTGTGCATAGAGGAACAGTCCATCCTGTCTTTATGTTGGTTCCGTCACCAGGGATCCATGATCTATCGGCTAGTCTCCCCAGAAAAACAGACATGACCCCACGGCCATGTCTGCTTATTCAATCACTCGATTTGATTTTAGGCGTTCACTTTCGCCTTGGCCACATCGACGAGCTTGGCGAAAGCCGCCATGTCGTTGACAGCCAGATCGGCGAGCATCTTGCGGTTGACAGCGACGCCGGCTTTTTTCAGGCCGTTCATCATGGTGCTGTAAGAGATGCCGTTCATCCGGGCAGCAGCATTGATCCGGGTGATCCAGATCTTGCGGAAGTCGCCCTTCTTCTTCTTGCGGTGGGCATAAGCGTAGGACAGCGCCTTCATGACCGCCTGGTGGGCGGTGCGGAAGAGCTTGGAATGAGCGTTGCGGTAGCCGCGAGCGAGTTTAAGAATTTTTTTATGTCGTTTACGGGACATGGGACCCGTCTTGACACGAGCCATACAAAGACCTCCTGTGCTGCCTGAGGCGTATTTTCAATAGAGAAAGAGACCGGCTGGCCGGCTTAGAGATAAGGAAGCAGTTCCTTCAGCTTCGGCGTGTCTTCCTTGGCGACGACAGAGGTGCCGCGGAGCTGGCGCTTGCGCTTGGCCGACTTCTTCTCCAGGATGTGACGGGTGAAGGCGTTTTTGGCTTTGAATTTGCCGGAGGCGGTTTTCTTGAACCGTTTGGCCGCCCCGCGGTGCGTTTTCATTTTAGGCATGTCGTTCAACTCCTCAATGCGAGTAAAGGGGCGATTATTCGGCGGCGTCTCCGGTGGCCGGGGTTGCCGCTTTCTCAGCCGTTTTGGCATCCCGAGGCTTCTCGGCGCGAGGTTCCCGCTGGGTCTCGGCTTTCGGCGCCAGGATCATGATCATGTTGCGGCCTTCCACCTTGGCGTCGCGTTCCACATTGGAAATGGGTCGACAGACCTCAGCCAATCGGACACACAACTGCCGGCCCAACTCGGGGTGGGTGATCTCCCGTCCACGGAACATGATCGTGACCTTGACCTTGTCGCCGTCCTCCAAAAAGCGGATGGCGTTGCGGGCCTTCGTGTCAAAATCGTGGTCCTCAATGTTCGGGCGCAGTTTAACCTCTTTGATACTGACAATTTTCTGTTTTTTGCGAGCTTCCCGTTCCCGTTTGCTCTGCTCAAACTTATACTTGCCGTAATCCATGATCCGGCATACGGGAGGTTTGGCCGTCGGCGCCACCTCCACCAGATCGAGGTTGCTCTCCTGGGCGACGCGCAGGGCGTCGCGGATATTGAGAATACCCAACTGTTCCCCTTCGTTGCCCACCAAGCGAACTTCGCGGACGCGGATCTCCTCGTTGATGCGCAGGTCCTTGCTGATAAATGTTCACCCCCTGATTTCTTCCAAACGAAACAAACAAAAAATGCGGGGTCTTCCACCCGCATGCTTCTCCCATTGCACGACGCAACCGGTTCGGCGAAGGCCGTTCCTGAGCTGCGCGGCTCTGACGGATAAACCCAGCTGCACTCTTTCGCGCCTGGGTGAGAAGCGGATGGCTTCTGCTTGTTTGTCGTTCCGCTGGTAACTATAGCATATGGCGCAGAGACATGTCAAGAGAATTGGCACATCCTTTCTTTCGCCCGCTTACATTGGATATAAATGGCATATTGGAGGGAGTCCCATGACGCATCCCTTCTCTCCGGCTTTCACTAAACTCCTGCACAATGAGGACGGGCAAGGGCTTGTCGAATATGGCTTGATCCTGGCGCTGGTCGTCATTGTTTGTATCGCGATGTTGCGAAGTATGGGGGGATCTCTGACGAACAAGTTTACAGAAATCAACAACGCCATCAATTAATTCACTTTAGCAGCCAATTACATGCTTTTGGGGGTAGCGAAAGCTCAAAGCGCGCATGTAACTATTTTCCAACTATTTGTGTAGTGTGTATTATAAAAAGACAAAAGGAGGGACTGTCGTGAGAGAGTGGATCACCAACAATATGCAGCTTCTGATTGATGACGAAGACGGGCAAGGGCTTGTTGAATACGGTCTAATCCTAGCACTCGTCGTCATCGTCTGCATCGCCTTACTAAGAGGAATAGGAACCTCAATGACCAACAAGCTGAATCAAGTCAACAACGCGCTTTCCTAATAGGCACCGAATCAACATTCCCACGCCAACAGTTTCTTCTAAACTACAAATCGACCCTACTCCCGTAGGGTCTTCCTTTCTATTCAAAGGTGGTTTGCGCCGATGACCCTTTCCCTGAACGCGCTCCTGCTCTCGGCGCTCATTCTCTCGGCCGGCTACTGTGACCTCCGCTACGGCAAGATTTACAACAAATTGAACCTGGCTTTTTTCTTAACTGCCCTCGCAGCCAACAGCATCCTCCATGGGTTCAGCGGGTTCCTCCATTCGCTGGCCGGCGCAGTCGCCGGGTTGCTCCTGCTGCTCATCCCCTTCTTTCTCGGTTGGGTAGGCGGCGGCGATGTGAAATTCCTCGCCGCCGCCGGCGCCTTCACGGGACCTCTGGCCATCGCCTGGTCGGCGGCCTATGGCATCCTCCTCTTCGGCATCGTCTCCTGCCTGATCATCCTCATCCGCGGCGGCGCCCGCAACTTCTTTTCTTATCTGATCACACTCCTCTTGCTCCGGCAACTGCCGGCAAGCCCCGACGGCGACTATGGGCGTCTACCCTTGGGGCTTTTTCTCGGACTGGGGATCGGCCTGCACTGCGGGCTGGGCCTTTAGGGACGAGGGGAGGAACGGCCCATGCGACGTCTTGAGCGAAAATCCCTGTTCCTTGCCTTGAGTGTAGCCCTGACGCTGACGGGACTGCTGCTCTATGTGACCCAGCAGCAAGCCCGCCAGGATAAACCCGTCATCCCTGTCGTCATCGCCGTAGAAAAGATCCCGGCCCGCTCCGTCATCCAGGCCAAGCAGATCGAGGAAACGCTCGTCCCGGAAAAATACGCCCTCACCGGTCACGCCGCTCAGGCGAGTCAGGTGGTGGGCCAGGTCGCCCGAGAAACGCTCTTCCCAGGCGAGCAGATCCTCACAGGCCGGCTCGTCCAAGGCTCCGACGGGCTCGCGGCGATCATCCCCAACGGGTACCGGGCCATCTCCGTCAAGGTGGAGCCGGTGGCCGCCGTCGGGGGGCTGGTGAAGCGAGGCGATTTTATTGACATCCTCGTCTTTACGGGGCCGCCCTTGGTCCCTTCCCCCTCTGCCAAGACGATCTTCGAGAACGTGGAGATCCTGGAGACCGGTCCAGGCAAAACCCCCGAAGAGATCACTGTCATCACCCTCTGCATGAAGCCGAAGGACGCCGAAACGCTCTTTCTGTACAACAAGACGGGAGAACTGCGGCTGGCCTTGCGAGCGCCAGGCGATACAGGCCCCATCCTGCTTCCCGTCCGTTCGGCGGAACCGGCGCTGTGAGGAGGACCTAAGGACGATGGATAAAATACGCCTCCTGCTTGCCAGTGCCAACTACGAGACAAACGTCTCCCTCCGCGCCCTCCTGGAGCCTTTTCACGAGTACAAGATCATCGGCGACGCTGACAACGGACAAAAAGCGATCGAGATGGCACTCCACTACCTGCCCGACATTGTCGTCCTATCGACCCACTTGCCCGGTATCGATGGCCTGGAGGCGACGCAGCAAATCGTGGGGCAGGCGCCTTATATCGGTGTCATCCTCTTTGGCGCCGGCGATCCCGTGGAATTAATGCGCCGGTCCATGCAGGCGGGCGCCGGCGATTTTCTTGAGTTTCCCGTCACCGGCGCCCGCCTGCGCAAGTCAATCACCAGCCTATTCGAGGTAAAAAAGCGCCAGCGCGCCCACCTGAGCGAAAACCCGCTCGTCGTCCCCCGGCGCCAGCCCCGGGTCATCTCCGTCTTCAGCAGCAAGGGCGGCGTCGGCAAAACGTTGGTGGCAGTCAATCTCGCCGTTTGCCTCCGTGAGTTGACCCGCGGCGATCTGCTTCTCCTCGACCTGGACCTGCAGTTCGGCAATGTGGCCGACATGCTGGGCCTGGAGGCGAAGACGAACATCATCAATCTGTTGGCCGATCGCGGTCAGATCGAGCACACCGAGTTGGACCGCTATCTCGTCGCCCATGAGAGCGGCGTCCGCGTCCTGCCGGCGCCGCCGGAACCGGACCAGGCCGATCTGGTCGGCGAAGAGGATGTGCGGGACCTGCTCTCGCTCTTCACGAAGACCTTCGATTACATCGTCATCGACCTGCCGCCGCTTTTCAACGACGTCGTGTTGACGAGCCTGGAACGAGCCGATCACCTCCTCCTGATCACCACGCTGGAGATACCGACGGTCAAAAACGTCAAAGGGGGGATCGACATCCTGAAGCGGCTCGACTTCCCTCCCGAGAAGCTGCATCTGGTGATCAACCGTCACAACCCGAACCGTGAACTGGGTGTCGATGACGTGCGCCGCTATTTGGGTGTGCGCAACCTCTTCCTCATCGATGACAACCCGGAGCGGGTGATCCAATCGATCAACACGGGTGAGCCGCTGGTCTTGCAATCGCGAGAGGCCCCGGCGGCCCGGCAGATCGCCAAACTGGCCGATCACCTGATCCGCTATGACCGTCCCGGCGAGCTGGATCGCCGCGCTTCCGGCGACGGCAAGCCATCTTTTCTGAGCCGTCTCTTCGGAAAGGGGGCGCCGCAGGATGGCTAACCAGGATGGCCGGAAGGACGGACGAGAGAGCCTTTTTGCCAGCAGCGCCTCTCGGCTGCAAGAATCCCTGCTCGAACGGATGAAACAGCGCAAACCGCCGTCCTCTGAGTCGCCGGAACCGGAGGCTTCCTCCGATACAGCCCTGCTGGGAACGGTGCAAAAGCGGGTGATCAATGAGTTGGAGGTGTCCGCTCTCGGGGGCGTGAGTGACGAAGGGGAACTGAAGCGCCGGATCGAGCCGGTCTTGGAGGTCGTCTGCGCCCGAGAGTTCCCCAACCTGACAAAGTTCCAAAAAAACCAGGTCGTCGCGGCGCTGATCGATGACATCACCGGCCTGGGTCCCTTGCAGCGGCTGATGACCGATGAGACCATCTCCGAGATCATGGTCAACGGGCCCACTCAAGTCTATGTGGAGCGACGGGGTGTGATCGCGCCCGTCAACATCCGATTTCGCGATGACGACCATGTGCTCCAGATCATCGATAAAATCGTGACCCCCATCGGACGGCGCATCGATGAAAGCTCTCCCATGGTCGATGCGCGACTTCCTGACGGTTCCCGCGTCAATGCCGTCATTCCGCCCATCTCCCTGAAGGGGCCGCTGCTGACGATCCGCAAGTTTTCCAAGATTCCCTTGACCATCGCCAACCTGATCCACCTGGGCGCCCTGACCGGTGAGATGGCCAAGTTTCTCGAGGCGGCTGTCATCGCCGAGGCAAATATCATCATCGCCGGGGGTACCGGCAGCGGCAAGACGACCTTTTTGAACGTACTCAGTTCCTTCATCCCCCAAGGTGACCGGATCATCACGATTGAAGACGCGGCGGAACTCCAACTCCACCAGCCCCATGTGCTCTCTCTGGAAGCGCGCCCGGTGAACATCGAAGGGCGCGGGGAAATCTCGATCCGCGATCTGGTCCGCAACAGCCTGCGCATGCGCCCCGACCGGATCGTCATCGGCGAGGTGCGGGGCGCTGAGGCCCTCGACATGCTTCAGGCCATGAACACCGGTCATGACGGCTCCCTGTCAACGATCCACGCCAACTCTTGTCGCGACGCCCTCAGCCGCCTCGAAACGATGATCCTCTTTACAGGCATTGAACTGCCCCTGCGGGCGATCCGCGATCAGATCGCCTCCGCCATCGACATCATCCTCTTCCTGGAGCGGCTCTCCGACGGATCGCGCCGGGTGACAGAGGTGTCCGAGGTGACAGGCACGGAAGGCGATGTGATCGTCACCCAAAAGCTCTTCCACTTCGAAAAAAAGGGGAAGCTGAACGGAAAAATACTGGGCGATTTTCATCACGCCGACATCCGACCCAAGCTCTATGACCGCTTCGCTGCGCTCGGCATCTCCTTCTAGAGGAGGCGGCGGCATGCTCTCCTTGCTCGTGGTCATCCTGACGCCGATCCTGGTCTACGTCTTTTACCAACTCTTCCACTCGATCCTCTACGGGCGCTATGTGCAGCAACGATTCGAGAAAGCCAGCGCAACATCGCCGGAGAAGCCCAAACGGTTTATCTGGCGCCCGCCTCCGCTCGCCAAAAGCCTGATCAATCGCATCGAAAAAATGCTGTCCGAGGCCTCACTGCCCGTCGATCCCCTTCGCTTTCTTCGCCAATCCGCCTCCGCCTGCCTGATCGCCGCTCTCCTGGCATGGGCCCTGACGGGACAGATCTGGACCGGCGTCCTCTCCCTCACCGGCAGCCCCCTGATCATCCGTTGGTGGCTCACCCGGGCCAAAGGGCAACGGGTGCGCCACCTGACCAACCAGTTGCCAGACGTGCTCGACACCATCTCCGGCAGCCTCCGCGCCGGCTACAGCCTGATGCAGGCGATGAGCATGCTTGCCGCCGAAGGCGCCCCGCCGACGTCGGAAGAGTTTTATCTGATCCTGGAAGACATCCGCATGGGCAAGAGTTACGAAGACGCCTTCGGGCGCTTTGCCGAGCGCAACCCCACCGAAGAGATTCAAGCGATCGTCACCGCCACCCTGATCAGCCGTGAGACAGGGGGCAACCTTTCGAACGTGCTCGACACGGTGGCGCAAACGCTCCGGGAAAAGGAGCAACTGCGCCGGGAGGTCAACAGCCTGACCGCGCAAGGTCGCCTGTCCGGTCTGATCCTGTTTCTGCTTCCCTTTGCCATGGCCCTGTTCATTCAACTCATCAATCCAGACTACCTGACACCGCTCTATACGACCACACTGGGCCAGGCGCTCGTCGTCGGCGGCTTGTTGGGGCAGCTTGTAGGCGCCCTGGTCATCCGCCGGATCATCATGATTGACTGGTGATTTCCATGGGTCTTGATGACAGCGGATTGCTCCTCTTTTTTGGCGGCCTCCTGGCCACCTTCTACACCTTTTTCCACCGTCGCTTCCTGCAGGATGCCATCCGTCGCCAACTGCTCCAGAGGGCGTCGGCGTCGCGAAGGGTGAAGCAGAAGACTCCCCTTCTCTCCGACCTTCTTCTGCAATCCCTCAAAAAGAGGCTCCTCGGCCTCGCTCCCCGCTCTTGGCTGGAACGCTTTGAGCGGATGCTGCGACGTGCCGGTTACCGGTGGGGAACAGGCGACGTGATCTTCCTCAAGGGCCTGCTGACCCTCGTCGGCTTCTCCCTCGCCTTGCTGCTGGCGCCGGACAGTTGGCGCCTGGCGCTGCGAGGCGCCGTGGCTGTCCTGGCCGCCGCCGCCGCCTTTATGCTGCCCGACTTCTTCCTGATCCGCCAGGCGCAGTTGCGACAGCGCCAGATCCGCCAGTCGCTGCCATCCTTTATCGACAACCTGATCACCTGTGTCGAGGCGGGACTGGGCCTCGACCTGGCGCTCAATCGCGTCGTCCAATTGATGGGCGGTCCCTTGTCTGACGAGGTTTCCGGCGCCCTCACAGAGATCCGCTACGGGAAAGCGCGGCGCGACGCCTTTCGCAGCCTGTCGGAACGAGTCAACCTGCCAGAGTTGAGCGCTTTTTTGACAGCTCTCGTCAACGGCGAGCAACTGGGCATGAGCATAGGCGCTATCCTGCGCGTCCAGGGGCAACAGATCCGGGAGCGGCGCAAGCTGCAGATCCGCGAGGAAGCCTACAAGATCCCCGTCAAACTGCTCTTTCCCCTCGTCCTGTTCATCTTTCCCGTCCTGTTTCTCGTCCTCTTGGGACCCGCCGCCATCAAAGTTTCTGAGTCCATGTTCCGTTAGGGAGGCGATCCTATGACCCTGAATCCGGAGTGGTTTCTCTATCTGGGCGCGGTCCCCGTTGTTTTGATCTTCTCCTACTTTCTTTTCCGCTTCTGGTCGAGCCGCAAATACCGGTTAGCCGCAGGAAAGGTTCAGCCAGAGGCATCGATCCTCTTGGTCACGAAAAACAGCGAGAACCTGACCGATCATGTCCTCCAGCGCCTTCTGCAGGCAAAGGACCGGTTCAAAAGCGTCACCGTCATCGACCTGGGTTCGATCGACAAGACCGTCGAAAAAGCCCAAGAACGGCTGGCAGATGTACAGGGGAAGGAAATCATCCCTTTGCTCAATCGCCTGTCCTTGGAAAGCCCCTTCAACCGGATCAAGCCTCGGCTGGACGATGATGTGGTGCTTGTCGTCAACGTGGCCCGTCTCGCCGAGCGAAACCCCAACGTCTATGTGCCCGACCTGTTTCTTCCACTGGAGGATATCTTGACCAAGAACCTCCCGGCCCCCGACAACCGGATCGACGGTGTCAACCTGCTCTACCTGGACCGAATGGAACGGGAAAAGAACCGCCATGTCCTGAACGAGTACATTACGGTCACCCTCTCCAATATCCGGATGCGCCTGGAGGCCTTCGCCGAAAAAGGCAAGCTGGCGCCGGAGCGTATGGAGGCGCATCTACAGGAGATGCAGGCGTACCTGGATCGTTCCATCACTCACCTGCAGCAGCTCACCCTGCTTTTGGGACCGGCCGATCTGGCCGGCGAGAGCGTAGAAGGGCGGTTGCTGTCCCTCTTTGACGGTTTCAGTCGCGATTATCAGGTTTCGATCAATTTCGATGTTTCTGGTTCTGCCGTAAATCCGCCGGAACCGATCGCCTTGCTCGTTGTGTCCATCTGCCAGGAGTTGCTCTATACCTTGTTTCAATCCAACCTCTCTTCCGCCATCCAGGTGCAGGCTCACTTCCGGCGCAAGGAACTGCAACTGCTCTTCCGCTTTCTCGCCCCCAGGGAAAAAGCGGAACGGTGGTTCCAGCCCGATCAGGGGCTTCCCTACCATGTTCTCCACTCCATTCAGAACCGTCTGGCTCTGATCGGAGGAAAGCTTCGGCTGCACGTGAAAGGATCGGAAAAAGTGTCCATCTATGTCCGATTGCCCATCGACCAACTGAAGCGACAGCCTTCACCGGCAGGCTGACCGATGGCGCGCTTCCGGCTCTTTGCCGACCGGCGCGGGCAGGCGCTTGTCGAGTTTGCCCTGATCCTGCCTCTCTTTCTCATGCTCCTTTTCGGTGTCATCGAATTCGGGCGGATCCTCTGGCACCACAGCCACCTCGATCAGGCGGCGCGGGAGACGCTGCGGCTGGTGTCGATCGGCGCCGACCGGGCAATGGTCAAGGGACGCCTGATCCAATTGACAGTCCCCTTGGCCGGGAACTGCAGCGCCAGCGAAGGCAGCGGCGCCGACGATCTGGGAAACAGCTGCACACGGATCGTGCTCACGCCCGCAGCTGGCCACCCGCTCACCGCGACGATCACACCGCCCTACTCGAGCAACCTGAAAAACGGCGACAGTCTCCGCGTGGCTCTTCGCTACCGCATGGATCTGATCACCCCCCTCTCCTCCCTGTTCGGTCCAACACGGGAACTGCAGGCGATCTATGTCACCTTGGTCGAAACTCCGCCGCAACCCTAGCGGTGGGGTTTTTTTACTGGTCATCGGTCGATTCCGTCACCCCAATTATTTCCAGCGAATAGACTTCAAATAGCCGGGGGATCTCCGGCCTGGAAAATCATGGATATGGAGTTGGTGCTCGTGCCTAGTGAGACTGGAACGGTCGCCGCTACGCGGGAGGTCTGGTTTGACGGACGACTTGTGCCTTTGGAGCGCAGAGACATCTGGGGGTTGGTCGACAACTCGCCGATTCAACACATTGTCATCACGCCGGCGCAACGGCGCGACGGTCATTTTCCGTTAAAAACGGTTCTCATCACAGAAATCAAAGAACCGGAAGATCTCAAGGGTTTACCGGAAGGGGATATCGTCCTCTCCACCGCCCCCTCGCTGCTGAAGGCGGCGCGGGAACAGGGACTGCGCACCTGCATCGCCTTTTTCATCGAAGGCGGGCAACAGGACCTGGAGGAAGCGAGCCGCCTCGCTGCGGGCCATGACTACGCCGTGGTGGACTTTGATCTGCCCACCAACATCCCCCTTGAACTGATCATCGCCCGTTTGCAAAAGAGCAACACAGTGCTGCTCAAAGCGGAGAGGACCGTGGAAGCGATGGAGGTCGCTTTCGGCGTCCTGGAGCAGGGAAGTGACGGTGTCCTGCTCTCCACAGCCAATCTGGAGGAAATCGTCCGGCTCAAGAATTTCCTGGCTCGCCAGGGCGCCGAGCGACTCGAATTGCATCCCTTCACTGTGCGGGAAGTCCGCCATATCGGAATGGGGTTGCGCTCCTGTGTGGACACGACCGGCATCATGGGCCGCGATGAAGGGATGATCATCGGCTCGACCTCCTCAGGAGGCATCTTCGTCTGCTCAGAGACGCACTACCTGCCCTATATGAACCTACGGCCTTTCCGGGTCAACGCCGGCGCCGTCCACTCCTATATCTGGCGCCCCGGCAACGCCACCGACTATCTGACCGATCTGCGCGCCGGAACGCCGGTCCTTTGTGTCAACACCAAAGGTGAGACGCGAGCCCTCAGCGTCGGGCGGGTGAAGACAGAGGTGCGGCCGCTGCTCCTGATCCAGGGCGTAGCCAACGATGTCGAACTGAACGTCATCGTCCAGGATGACTGGCACATCCGTGTGATGGGCGCCGACGGGGAGCCGCGCAACGCCACGACCATTCAAGCGGGCGACCAGCTGCTGGCCTATGTCTGTACGCCGGGACGGCATGTGGGCATCAAAGTGGACGAAAAGATCATCGAAAGCTAGGAGGCAGCGACAGCCATGACAGGAAAAGCGATTCGCCTGAACCGGCTCTTCGCGCCCTCCGGACAGTTGCTCGCCGTCCCGCTCGATCACGGCGTCACCCTGGGGCCCCTTGAAGGGCTGACAGAGATACACAACCTGGTCAAAGCCGTCACTGCCGGCGGCGCTGACGCCGTCATCGTTCACAAGGGATTGGCCCGGCAGATCGCCGGCGTGCTCTCTTCGGGACAGTGCGACCTGATCGTCCACCTATCGGCTTCGACGGCCCTCTCGCCGGAGCCCAACCACAAGGAAGTGGTCTCTTCGGTGGAGCATGCCGTCCGCCTCGGCGCGACCGCCGTCTCCGTCCACGTCAACCTGGGCGCCGCCACCGAAAACAAGATGCTCGAAGACCTGGGCCGGGTGGCCGACGCCTGCGAACTCTGGGGCATGCCCCTGTTGGCCATGATGTATGTCCGCGACGGCAAGCCGGCGAGCGAGTACGATCCGGTGAAGGTGGCCCATGCCGCCCGTGTGGCCGAGGAACTGGGAGCTGACATCGTCAAGGTCAACTATACGGGATCACCGGAGAGCTTCATGACCGTCACCGGCGGCATTCGCATCCCTGTCCTCATCGCCGGCGGTCCAAAGACAGCGAGCACCGGCGAACTGCTCACCATGATTTACGAGGCCCAACAGGCCGGCAGCCTCGGTGTGGCCATCGGGCGGAACATTTTCCAGCATGCCCACCCGCTCCAACTGACCGCCGCCATCCGGCGCATCCTCGACGGGAAAACAGAGGCCTCGCAACTGGCAAAACTGGCATCCTCCGTCGACGACCAGCACTGATAGACCGGGAGGAATGAACTGTGACCCAACAGAAGCCCCCTTCCCAGCCGGCCGGTCGCCCCCGGGCGGGGTTCACCGTCACCTTTCCGGCGAATGGGACGACGCTGCCCGGTTCGCCTGCGCCGCCATCGCCTGTCGAGGAACCGGTCGAACTTCGCAAAATCGTTGCCCTCCATGACGCCGGCATTGACGGTGACAAGGCGGCTGTCCTGCAAGCCCATCGGCTGCTCAGTGAACTGCGCAAGACAAAAGCGACACCGCTGGTGGAGGCTTACTACGGCAGCGTCGTCGCTCTCGTCGGCCGGGACGCCGTCGATCCGTCAGAACGATTCGCCAAGGCGCTGGAAGGCCTGAAGTCGCTCGACAAGGTTGTCAAGAGCCATCCGGATCTGGTTCAGGCGCGCATCCTCCGCGGCCAGGTCTGTTTCCGCCTGCCGGAGCAGTTCTTCCACCGCAGCCGGACCGCCATCGAAGACTTTCACTATCTCATCTCCCGCTATGAACAAGACAATCGCCTGTTTTCAGCCGATTTTTACTGGCGCATCCTCTTTCAACTCGGTGTGGCCTACAAAAACATCCACCTCATCCACGAGGCCAAGGCGGCCTGGGCGAAGCTGCTCACCCTGGCCAAAGACCCCCAATACCGCACCCTCGTCGAACAGGAAGGGTTTGTTCCCCAATTCGGTTAAACCGGGAGGTTTTTACCTGATGGCTGAATCGACTCGTTTTACCCTGCCCCGCGTGACCACCTGGTCGGGCCTGCGGGATGAACCGCGAGGCGCTCAAAGGCCAGCGATCGCCCTTGTGCCGGCGCCCTCCCGACCTGCCCCCGATGACGCCATCGCCGAAGGCGCCGCGCTGCACCGCCAGGCGATGACCGGCGACCCGTCGGCCATCCAGAAGGCCTTGGCGTATTTTGAAAAGCTGCGTGAGCGGCACCCTGCCGATGACCGTGTCACCGCCTATTTCGCCGACTGCCAGTCCATGACCGGGAGCACCGTCGACGACTCCTACGGCATGTTCAAAAACGCCATCCCCTCCATCAAACTCCTCGACCAGGCTGTGGAGAATCGCCCCGATGACATGGAGATCCGCCTGCTGCGGGCCTACCAGAGCTTCCGCCTGCATGAGGGCTTCTTCCGGCGCACCTCCACCGCCATCGGCGACTTTGAAGCGATCCTGTCGGCATGGGATGAGAGGCGTTTTGACCTGTCCCCGGAACGGCGCAAAGCGGTCCTCTTTGACCTTGGCTGCGCTTATCACCGCCTCGGCATGACAGAGGCCGCCGATGAGACCTGGAACCGTCTCCTCTCCCTGGACGGCGCGGAAGCCTTTCGTCGCGCCGTCGAAAAGGCGCGGGGCGACTTCCCCGCTGATCAGGAGGCTGAATTGCTCGCCTTGACCGACAAGGCGGATCTGCTCCAGGAGGGCATCCGGCTCTTCGAAGCCGGCGCCGCCGGCGACCGGGGAGCCGCCCGGGTCGCTCGGGACTTGCTGAAAAAAGCCCATGCCGCCGATCCGGAGGATCCCCTCGCCCTGGCCTACGCCGCCTCGGCAACAGCGCTGACGGAAAAAGACGCCATCGAGCCGAACGCCCTCTTCGGCAGCGCCATCCGGACGATGAAAGCCCTCCGGGAAGCGAAGGAGAAAGCGCCCGAGAATCCGCGCATCCGCCTGTTGCGGGCCTATCTGGCCTACTCCCTGCCAGAGGCTTTTTTCCACACGGCCCAGACAGCCATCCAGGATCTCCGTTTCGTCCTGGAAGCCTATGAAAAGGACCCGGCGCTGCTGAGCGGCGAGGAATACGCGCGCGTTCTTCATCACCTCGGCCAGTGCTACCGGCGATCCAACAATGACTTTGAAGCGAAAAAAATCTGGTCCCGCTTGTTGGCCGACTGCCCTGACTCCTCCTATTGCGCCGCCATCCCCGCCGCCCTCCGAGAGGAGGCGACACCATGACGTTGGCCTTTGAAGACCGCATCCGGGCGGCCCAAACACCGGACCTGTTTCGTCGCTACTTCCGGGATGCCGCCGACGTCATGCCCCTCGAACGGCTGGCCGCCTACCAGACAGAGGCGCTCAAAGAGATCGTCGCCATCGCTCACGCCAAATCGCCCTTCTATCAGGAGCGGTTTCGCCAGGCCGGTGTGCGGCCCGAGGACGTGCAGGAGCTCTCCGACCTCGCCAAACTGCCCTTTACGACCAAAGACGATCTCCGTCACGACCCCTGGCGCTTTCTCGCCTGTGACAAAGCCGATGTCAGCATCATCCATGTGTCCACAGGAACAACGGGCGGCAAGCAGATCTATGTGTTGCACACCTGGGCCGATTACTACATGCACGACCTGGCGCCGGGCTTCCCCGTCCTCGTGCCCGTCGGTCGCGGTGACATGGTGTTGAACGCGCTGCCCTATGAGATGAGTTCCGCCGGCCTGGCCTTCCACAAATCTTTCATTAATAGTTGCGGCGCCACTGTGCTCACGGCCGGCAAGGGGGGCGCCTACTCGACACCGGACAAGACGGTGCAGATGATCCGCGATCTGCAGCCCAACTGCGCCGTCACCGCCCCCTCTTACGCCGTTACGCTCTACGAGACAGCCCTGCAAGAGGGCCTGGATCTGACCTCGCTGGGCTGGAAAAAGATGTGGCTGACTGGGGAAGGCTGTTCGCCGGCCTTCCGGGAGCGCGTCGAAAGGCTATGGGGGACGCGGGCCAACATGTACTATGGCACCCTCGAAGGCGGCGTCGTCGGCATCGAATGTGATGAACACCGCGGCTATCACGTCACCGAGAGCCATGTCATCCTGGAGATTGTGGACCCGAAGACAGGCGAACCGCTCGAACCGCTGGAAGTGGGCGAGATCGTCGTCACCTGCCTGGCGCGCCGTGACGCGCCCTTGATCCGGTATCGCACACAGGATATCGGCTATTTTGACCCTGACCCCTGTCCCTGCGGCGTTCCCTTGCCCCTCTTACACCTGCGGGGCCGGCAGGGCGACCAGATCCGGATCAACGGCGTCGATTTCTCCCCATTCTATCTGGAAGAGTTTTTGATGCGCCAGCCCGAAGTGGGCAACTGGTACCAGTTCGTCGTCAAGGGGGGAGACAACGATCGGTTGAAGATCCGAGCCGAACTAGCCCCCCAGGTGAGCGCCACGCCCGATCTGGCCGACAAACTGTCAAGCAAGATGGAGTACGCCGTCGGCGTTCCCTGCGAGTTTGAGATCGTCGACAGGATCCCCCGTCCCCGCGGCAAGACTGTCCGGGTCGTCCGGGAGGAGGCAACGCCATGATCATTGACGCTCACGCTCATTTGTCAGACACGGAGTACGGCAACAGCGACCTGTATCAGGCCCAGTTGCGCGAAGCCGGCATCGACAGCGCCGTCGTCGTGCCTGGCGGTATGATGGATGTGCGCCGGATGACCGACTATATCACCGGCCGGGCAAAGCCGGAAAAGCCCTGCCCCGACAACGCCTACCTTGCCGCCGCCTGCTCTTCCCTCGGCGGCAGGTTGACGGCCTTCGCCTGCATCGACCCCCACGACCCGCAGGGGCCGGAGATGTTCGAAACACTGCTGAAATCCGGTTTTCGCGGCCTGAAACTGTCGCCGATGAGCCACCAGTTTTCCTTCGCCAGCAAGGGTGTCGCCGAACTGGCGGAGATCTGCGGAACCTTCGGCGTCCCCGTTTACACGCACACCGTCTTCAGCCCCGGCGCTTCAACCGCCAAATTCGTCTCCCTGGCGCGCCGCTTTCCCAAGGTCAACTTCATCCTCGGCCATATGGGATTCGGGCCGGCCGATCAGGAAGGGCTGGAGGCGGCCATTGCACTGGATAACTTTTTTCTGGAAACATCGACGGGCAGCTACCTGCATATCAAGGAGTCGGTCCGCCGCGCCGGTCCTTCCAAGGTCATCTTCGGCTCCGAATTCCCCCTCTCCCACCCGAAAGCGGAACTGGCCAAGATCCTTCTCCTCGGACTGAAAGGGGACGATCTGGACCAGGTGCTCGGCGGGAACATCGCGCAACTGACCGGAATTTCTCTCCGGAGCGATAAGCCATGACTCCCGAAGAACGGCTGCGAGCGTTAAACGACGCCCTCTGCCGCTACCGCAAAGCCCCCTTTTTCAAGGATCGGCTGCCAGAACCCCCCCTCTCCTCACTGGGGGATTTGAGCAGCATCCCCTTGATGACCAAAGCCGATCTGATCGCCCATTCCCCCTTCGGCATGCTCTGTGTCCCCCAGGCAGAGGTGTTGCAGTACCACGAATCCTTCGGCACCACAGGAACACCGGCCTCCACCTGGTTTCACCAGGGCGACCTGCAGGACAATGCCGACCAGGTGAATGCCTGCGGGATCGACTTTACGGCAGCCGATACGGTCCTCATTCGCTATCCCTACGCCATCTCCATGATCGCCCATGCCGTGCACCGGGCGGCCCAGGACCGGGGCGCCGGCGTTATCGCCGCCAGTTCCCGCTCCACCGTCAGCCCCTTTCCCCGGATCATCGACCTGATGAGCAAGCTGCAAGTGACCGTGCTGGCCAGCCTGCCCCTGCAGGCGCAGTTGTTGGCCGAAACGGCAGAATTGCTCGGCTTGCGCCCTGACCGTGACTTTCCCCACCTACGGGCGCTGCTTGTGGGCGGCGAGCCGATTCCCCCAGGCCGCCGTCGCCTGTTGGAGGCCATCTGGGGCGTTCCGGTCTTCACCATCTACGGGATGACCGAGATCGGCACCGCCGGCGCCGCCTGTCGTTACGGCAGGCTGCACCCACTGGAGGATTACTTCATCTTCGAGGTTTTGCGGGAGGATCTGGTGAGCGAGGCGGCACCGGGCGAAACAGGCATCCTCGTCGTCACCAGCATCACCGACAAAGCGACGCCCGTCGTCCGCTACATCACTCAGGACCGTGTTTGCCTGATTCCGGAACCATGCCCCTGCGGCCAGGGGAGCACCCTCAACATCCGCGGCCGGAGCGCCGACACCATCACGCTCGGTGGACGCACCCTCGATCTGTGGGACCTTGACGGGCTCGTTGACCGCCTCCCCTGCCGCCGTTTTTGGATCGCCGGCGTCGAGCCGCCCGGTTTGCGTTTCGTCGTGGAAGCAGAACCGACTGCGTCCTTGCCCCCCGGTTTCACCGAAGCGCTCACAAGGGAAATGGGGTTTCCCGTGACCGTCGATTTCGTCCCCGAGGGCGCACTCTACGACCGCCGGGACCTGCTCAGCGTTGGCGTCGTCGGCAAACCTCGCTACATCTATCGCGCCGATGAAATGGCCTCCGGCGCCTATCTGCGCTCGGCAAAGCTGTGATCAGCCCATCTGTCATAATATAGTGGCAATATTTTCCACATTGAATACCCTGTTAATGGAGTGGATTGCGTGTTCACCATCACGAGCTGCTCCCGAACCTTCTTTTGACGCTTTCAGATCTACGAAGGAGGGATACGTAGTGGATCCAAAAAAAATGGAAGATGCCATGAAGCAAATGCGGACAAAAATGGCAGAAGCCAAAAATGCCGAAAACAAAGTGGAAATTGTCGCCGACGCCATCCGGGATATGATTGTCAACATGGGTGTGAACATCCCCGATAAAGCCTTTGACGTCATCAGCAAAATCAAGATCCCGGCCAATCTGGGCACTGGAGAGAACAAACCGGCCGCTCCCGCCGTTCCGTTCACCGTGCCCAAAGCAGCCACCGCCGCCGCTCCGGTCACGGTGACCAAACCGCCTACCCCAGTCGCTCCGGTCACCGTAACCAAACCGCCTATCCCAGCCGCTCCGGTCACCGTAACCAAACCGCCTACCCCAGTCACCCCGGTGGCGAAGACAGGCGCTACGACCGTTCCCGTCACGGTTACCCCACCGCCCGTACCGACGCCTCCGGTCACAACGACACCGACCTACCATGTGGAAGCCGTTCAAAAGGCGATGGCGAAAATCCCCAAGAAAGAAAAAACCTGCCCCAACTGCGGCCACAAGATGACCAAGTAGCTTTTCAGGGCAGGAAAAAAGGCGACAAAGCCGTCGCCTTTTCTTTTTTCTTTTTTACTGCGTTCCCTTATTGCTTGTCACAGGACATATCGGGATTGTTCTTCTCTGCGATTTCCTTCAAGAGCATCGCCTTGAAGGCATCCAGCGGCATGGCTCCCTTGTCGCCTTCCCCACGCTTGCGAAGGGCGATGGCGCCATTCTCCGCTTCCTTGTCGCCAACGACGAGCAGGTAGGGGATCTTCTGCACCTGGCCTTCGCGGATCTTGTAGCCGATCTTCTCGTTGCGGCCATCGACCTCCACACGGATCCCCTCTTTGGCCAGCGCTGCCCGGACCGATTCGGCATAGTCATGGTGGCGGTCAGTAATGGGCAGCACCCGCGCCTGCACCGGCGCGAGCCAGGTCGGGAAGGCTCCGGCAAAGTGTTCCGTCAGGATGCCGATGAAACGTTCAATGGAGCCGAAGACAACGCGGTGGATCATGACGGGCCGGTGCTTCTGTCCGTCCTCACCCACATAGGTCAGATCAAAGCGCTCGGGCATTTGAAAATCCAGCTGGATGGTGCCGCACTGCCAGGTCCGTCCGATGCAGTCTTTGAGGTGGAAGTCAATCTTGGGCCCATAAAAAGCGCCGTCGCCAGGGTTGATCTTGAAGTCCATCCCCTTGGCTGTAAGGGCCTCTTCGAGGGAGCGTGTCGCCAGTTCCCAGATCTCATCGCTGCCCATGGCCTTTTCCGGTTTCGTCGACAGTTCCACATGGTACTCAAAGCCGAAGGCCTTGTAAATCCGGTCGATCAACTCGATGACCCCGATGATCTCCTCTTTGATCTGTCCCGGCGTCATGAAGATGTGGGCGTCATCCTGGGTGAAGCAGCGTACCCGCATCAAACCGTGCAAGGCGCCGGAGATCTCGTGGCGGTGAACCAGCCCCAGTTCGCCCATGCGCAGCGGCAAATCACGGTAGGAATGGATCGACTGCTTATAGACAAGCATGCCGCCAGGGCAGTTCATCGGCTTGATGCAGAAATCCTGCTCATCGATTTGGGTGACGTACATATTTTCCCGGTAATTGGCCCAGTGACCTGACCGTTCCCAGAGGGCGCGGTTGAGAATGATGGGCGTGCGAACCTCGTGGTAGCCGGCCCGCCGGTGCTCCTCGCGCCAGAAATTTTCCAGTTCGTTGCGGACGATCATCCCTTTCGGGAAAAAGAAGGGGAATCCCGGTCCCTCTTCAAGGATCGTGTACAGTTCCAGTTCCTGGCCGATCCGGCGGTGGTCACGCCGCTTGGCTTCTTCGATCCGGCGCAGGTGCTCGTCCAGTTCCGCTTTTTTCGGGAACGAGGTCCCGTAGATGCGCTGGAGCATCTTGTTCTTCTCGCTCCCCCGCCAGTAGGCGCCGGCCAGGCTCATCAGCTTGAGGGCCTTGATCTGACCAGTCGACGGCAGGTGGGGACCGGCGCAGAGGTCCACAAAGTCGCCCTGACCGTACATGCTGATGACGGCGTCTTCGGGCAGGTCTCTGACCAGTTCAACCTTGTACTGCTCCCCCCGCTCTTCGAAGAAGCGGATGGCCTCTTCCCGGCTGACCTCACGCCGTTCGATGGGGTAGTCGGCCTTGATGATATCGGCCATCTCTTTCTCGATGGCTTCGATATCCTCCGGCGTAAACTTGTGTTCCGAATCGAAATCATAGTAAAAACCGTTTTCAATAGCCGGGCCGATCCCCAGTTTTGTGCCAGGGAAGCGGCGCTGAACCGCCTGCGCCAGCAAGTGGGACGATGAATGGCGGTAGACCTCACGGCCTTCGGGATCGTCAAAGGTGAAGATCTCCAAAGCAACATCCTTTTCAATGGGCGTCGCCAAACCCACCACCTTGCCGTCAAGCTTGCCGGCGACAGCATGCTGGGCCAGTTTGCGGCTCAACGCTTCAGCGACGGCGCCAACGGTCGTTCCCTGGGGGAATTCCCGGACAGCCCCGTCTTTCAAAGTCACTTTCACGATATTGCTCAAGATGTGCATCCTCCTTAAATACAGTTAAGCCTCTCGCCCCCTGATCGGGACGAGAGGCGGTGAGTCCGTCTCTTGGATTCAGTTTAATCGTCGCGTAATGGCTTGTCAACTTTGGGGTGAACCGGACGACGTGGCGTTGCAGCATCTGTGTCCTTTGTCGTTATGTCTGCATCTCTCTCGGTTCCCGCGCTGCCACAAAAGCCTGGCAGCGTTCACAGCCGGGACAGCGGTGCAACCGATCGCCGAAGACAGCCTGGATGGTGCTCAAGGTCTCACTGACCGGCATCTCTTCCCGCGAGTGTAGGACAACCTGCACTGGCGCCACCGTCACCAGGGCGCTGATCAGCAGATCTTCGAAACTGATCTCCTCATGCTCCAGGTAGTCGCGGTTGAAACCGTCGACCACCTCGTTGTTGACCGGATTGCCCCCGTCATCAAGCAGTTGAAAGCCGCCGGGACGCAGGAAGACATGGACCACCTGAACACGGGACTCCTGGATCTCGAGAAAGTAGCGCAAGAGGCGGATAAACTCGTTGTACTCCTTCTCCATCATGTACTCGTCAACGGCGGTGTCAACAGCGTCGGACACGGAGTGAAGATAATCCTTCAATCGGAAGCGAAGAAAACCATCCACATGAATCCGGCCGTAATCAACCAGCACCTCCACCAGGCGCTCCAGGATGCGCTGGTTGCGGCCGATGCGGTACATGATGTATTCCTTCGATACCTCTTCTTTGCGCTTCATTATATGAGCGGCTTTCTCTCCGATCACCCTTCGTTCCTGTTCATTGAAGTGGGGATGATCGGACCGCAACCGTTTCATGATCAGGTCCCGTTCCCAAACCTCCAGGATCCATTCCATCAGCACCCGGGCGCCGAATTGACGCAGGATCAGGGTCATCTCGTTCGATGATTCACCGGCGGGGTGTTCCTCCAAAAAGCAGGTCAACTGGTGAACCCCGTTGGACCGTTCCTGTCGCATGCTGAGCCGCCAACCTTCTCCGGCCAGCGCTTGGATCTCCTGGGTGAGCCGCTGATTAAGGCCGTCCAGACTGCGGCTCGCCCCGATGGATAAAATGGCGGACAAGGAGTTCACCTCCCCCTTCATGCTGTAGTATATGAGAAGTTTTTTCAGAGTATACAGTTTGTGAAATCGGGGGAATAGGCGCTCCCGCCTTGAGGGAATCTTAAGGGTGATCGCAGAAAGGGGCGAGGGCATGCAGCGATTGCTTTGGTTACTGATCATCGCCTTCTTGCTCATCACCGGGATCACCTCCTGTTCCCCCCAGCGTCGCCCGGCAGAAACACAATCACAACAACAGGGGAAGCAGGGACAGCAAGATCAGCAGGGGCAGCAAGGCCAGGAAAAGCCCGATTATCAGAATATGAAGACGATGATGATCGATATCATCAAAACCGACGAGTACCAGCAACGGCTGGCCCGCATGATTCGTGATCCCGAGTTTCAGGCGATGGTGCTCTCCCAAGACCCCAAGTTCCAGAAAACGCTCCAGGAGATGCTCCGGGACTCAAAGTTTCAGGAAAACCTGGCCCTGGTCATGAAGGAAAAAGAGGTGCGCAAGTCCATCAAGGAAACCGTCAAAGAAAGCATGGACGACCCGGAGATCAAGAAAAAGATCCAGGCAGCCGCCAAGGCGCAGCAAGGCAGCAAAGGCAGCGGTAGCAGCGGTGGCGGCGGTGAAAGCGGAGGAAACAAAGAAGCCGGCCAGGGAGGCGGCGGTGGCGGCAGCGGTGATTGACACTCTCCCGGCGGCGGCCAAACCCCGCGCAAAAGGCTCCCCAAAACAAAGCGAAGGTTTCCGTCAAAAACAACGGAAACCTTCGCTTCTTTCGCATCCATAAAAACACTCTTGGATAAGATGTAACGGGACCGAAAAGGGAAAGAACCATACTTTTTTCATTCAAGGTTAACACATGGTTAACCCCGTTGGGATAGGATTAGAATCATCCAATGTCACAAGGCGCAATCCGGAAAGGAGGACACCTTGCATGTTATTTCGCGGGCACCAAGGGCTCCTTCCCCTCGAACAGGTGATACAGGCCTTTCAACATTTCTCTGGAGAATTCCCGGACGCGCCCATGCACCTGTGGATCGGAACGGACAGCCAGTCCCATGGCAGCTCAACCCGTGTCGTCACCTCGATCACAGGCTACCGGGAACGCAAAGGCGCCCAATCCTACCAGTACACACAGGTGATCAACCGCTGCCTTCCCCTCGGAGAAAAGCTGGACTTTGAAACCCACATGTCCATTGAGGTGATCGGCAAGCTTCGCCAGAGCCTCAACAGCCGCCTGCTCTGCTGGGAGTTGGAGCTACATATCGATGGCGGCGAGAATGGACTCAGCCGCCTGCATCTGCCTCGAGTGGTGGGTTGGGCCGAGAGTCTCGCCCCCGTCTATCAATATGCCGTGCGAACCAAGCCCTTTGCCGTCGGCGCCACCCGTGTGGCTGACCGCTACTCAAAGTGATCGGCACGGTTCATTTCCTGCTTGTCACCTTCAACCGCCTACGCCGGTCCGCAAAGCCCCGTGCATTTCCCGGAGCGTGCTGTCTATCTGTGTGAAAATCCTCTCCAGTTCAACTTCGTTATAGCCAAAGGATTCCGGCTCCACCAACTCCGGTTCATGGAATTCGTCCCACTCGATCTCGGGATAGCGGTAGGTGACCGTCAATTTTCCGATAACACGGTAGTTGACCTTGAAGTAAAACGAGAGGTTTTCCAGCTCGGCGTTTTGGGGGTCCCAGTCCGAAGCCACCTGCACGCTCGACCCGTCGCCGAGCTTCGCTTTCAACAGCGTCACAGCGCCGACATTCAGGTTTGCCGGACAAACAGTCAGGTGTTCACCCAGCAGAATGGACGCTTTTTGCAACCGTGTCAGCAGGGGCGTCTGAATTTTATCCCCGTAAAACTGTTGAAACTTGCGATTGAGATGGCCCGCCTCTTCCGGTTCCCGCTGTTGACGGACGCGCTCCTTCACCGGCGCCAGTTCCCAGCGCAGGATTGGGAGAACGAGAGAGTAGCAGACATTGCAGAGCCGGACAGGGTCGGAGATCGGTTGCACATGATCCATCCGAGGTAGAATGGCACGGACCTCCTCATGGAGAAGGAAGGGCGCCTTGCAGCAGGAGCAGCGCGCCAGTTCCTGGGGGCGAAGGCTCTGAGGGTGCATCCCCCGGCGACCCAACTGAAAGCTCAACTCGAGGACGGTCAGCGTCTCAAAATGGTGAGCGGGATCAGGCGGAATCTTCGCCATCGGCGCTTCCATGCGCTGCAGGATGCCCGCCAGATGGCGCGCGTAGGCGCGGATCTGGTCTGTCTCCAGATCCTTGGAGACGGCTTGACGCATGACCATCATCTTCTCGTCGGCCTTGTTCGTCTCTTCGGCGATCAGGCGCAGGTTCTCGGCAATGTGGTCGGGGACCTCAAGACCGTATTTATACATCATGGAATGCTGCAACACGGCCCAGAAATGCTGTCCCACAGTCCGCACCTGAATTTCGGCAAACAGGGTGACGGCGCCATCGGGCGTGTACATCTCATACTCGACGATCAGGTGATGGCTCCGATAACCGCTCGGTTTTGATGAGCGGACAAAGTCCTTTTCATTGATCAACCGCAGATCCCGTCGATTTTTGAGAATGGACACGACTCGCTCGATATCGTCCAGGTGTTGCACGATCACCCGCAATCCGGCAATGTCTTTGATGCGGCTGCTGATTTCGCTGTTGACTGGCCAGCCATACCGTCGCGCCTTTTCGATCAGACTCTTCGCTTTTTTCGTCCGGCTTTCGATAAAGAGGATCACAGGTCGCCCGTATTTCGCTTCCAGGGGCGCCCGCAGCGATTCCAGCTTGACACGCAGTTCCACTTCCATCTGCCGGTACGTGGCAAGCATGTTATCCAGTTCGGCAAGGGTTAGTTCCACCGGCAATCACCTCACAGCCCCGGCGGCCGTATGATTTTTCTCCGTTCCCTCTTTGTTCGGATTTCTGTCGTACCATCTTTTTATTCGCCAATTCGGAGCGTCGTTCCTTCACGTTCTTTAATTATACAAGTATACAGGCCCCAATCGTGCTATATTCAGACATCCAATCCCCCGTCGACCATTCGCCTTCCATCGGTTCATCGGCGGCCTGCTTTTTCGCGGAGGAAAGAGCGGGTGAAAGGACATCCGGCGTTACCGCTCCCCGCCTTCATCTCCACTACATAGACGTCAGGCGTGACAAAAAGGTTGCTCCGGCGGTCTGTTTTCTTTACAATTTTTTCATCAGGATATGACATCCTTGGGCCGGCGCAGGCTAATAGGGTGACACCCCTTCAAGCCATCGACTGCGACACCATCGGAAGAGAAGGCGGAAAGGATTCGATAGCAATGAATACGTTCAACCTGCGCGAATACCTGCTTGTCATCGTTGGAGCACTCCTCTTTGCCATCGGCACCAGCGCCTTTATCCTGCCTTCGAAGTTGGCGCCAGGCGGGGTGGCCGGCTTGGCCACGATCATCTACTATTTAACCCACCTGTCACCGGGGATCATCATGTCACTGCTCAACTTTCCCCTCTACATCCTGGCTTACCAAAAGATCAACCGGGAGTTCGTCATCAAAACCTTTATCGCCGTCACCACATCATCGCTGTTCATCGACTGGCTTCAATACCTGCCCAATCTATCGACCCAAAATATCCTGCTGAACGCCCTTTACGGCGGTTTGATCTATGGTTCTGGCGTCGGGCTGATCCTGCGCGTTGGCGGCAGCCTGGGCGGCGTCAACATCCTCGCTAAGATCTACTCCGTTCGCGCTGGCTTGTCCTTCGGAACCTTGAACCTGGCGTTGAACTCGGTCATCGTCCTCTTGTCCGGTTTGACGGTCGGACACGAAGCCGCTATGTACACGATCGTGGCCTTTTACGCTTCCAACCGGGTTGCCGACTTTATTCAGGAGGGGCTGCCCAAGAAGGCCGTCACGATCATCTCCCGAGACGCGGAACAGATCGCCGAGGCGATCATGGGGGAATTGGGGCGAGGGGTCACCTTTTTGAAGGGCGAGGGCGCCTTCACCCACGACGACAAGAACATCATTCTCTGCGCCATCGAGCCCAACCAGCTTTTTGCCCTGAAACGGACCGTCTACGGAATCGATCCGCAGGCTTTTCTGATCATCTCCGACGCCAAGGAGATCCTCGGTCGAGGGTTTAAGTCCCTGCGGCCCACGACATAATGGTCATTGAGTTTCACCGGATCGCAAAGGAAAGGGTGTTATTATGGGCCTGTTAGAACAAATAGAAGAACGTGGAAAAGAGATTTCTACTGATTCTTACTCCATGTCTGTCGGTGAATTGCTGACGATGTACAAGGATGGGGATTTAGTCCTACGCCCGGAATTTCAGCGTTTTTTTCGCTGGTCTCCAGAACAAAAATCGCGTCTCGTAGAATCGTTGCTGTTGGGGATCCCCATACCATCAATTTTTGTTTCACAGCGAAATGATGGAAAATGGGAAGTGATTGACGGTCTCCAACGACTGTCCACTTTATTTGAACTAGCGGGAGAATTACGCAATCCGGACGGGGAAAAAAGACCGCCTTTGGTACTGACGAAAACAAAATTCCTGACAGACCTCAAGGATCTGCAGTGGGAAAGCGAAGACAAGTCAAAACTGTTTCCAGAGGAAGCCAAACGCCGTATCAAGCGTTCAAGAATCGATGTGAGCATTGTCCTAAGCACTAGTGATCTATCGGCAAAGTATGAGCTATTTCAGCGATTAAACACGGGGGGTTCCCTGGCGACAGATCAAGAAGTGAGAAATGCCATTCTCGTCATGATCAATCGAGATTTTTTCACTTGGGTTTCAGAATTGGCAAATCGCGATTATTTTCGAAAGTGTATTCCATTAACGGATCGCGCGCTGGAAGAACAATTCGATCTCGAGCTTGTCACTCGATTCATCGTTCTCTCATTAGTGGAAAACAGCAAGCTCCGGGAGATTGAAGAACTCGGCGTTTTCTTGACCGAAAAAATCGTCGAAATGGCAGAAGACACCACCTTTGATAAAGAAAAAGTCACACGGGCGTTTCACCGAACCTTTGAAGCCTTGTCCCGTATTTTAGGGGAGCAGAGCTTTAAGAAATATGATGAAGCAAAACAGCATGCCATGGGTGCTATGTTAATCTCCATTTTTGAGGTGCTCGCAATCGGAATCGGCACATATGCAGGGGATCCGACTTATGTCATACCCTATGAAAAGATCCGAGAGCTTCACCGACGTCTGGCAAAAGAAATCCGGTTTACATCGTCTGGCTCTGGAATTAGCGCTACGAGAAGAATCCCCAACACCGTCGGGCTGGGGCGTGAATTTTTTGCGCCATGAAAATTCGCAGCCAAACAGAACTCCAGGATTTCCTAGACCAGTCTCTCTCAAAAAGAAAGCGAGAATTGACTACGCTGCGCTTCATATTACTGCAGTGCAAACGCAATCATGAAAAAGAGACACTTCTCCGAGCTACGCTTCCGATGTTGTATGCCCATTGGGAAGGTTTTATCAAGGAATCATCCCTCGCCTACCTTGATTATGTTTTGCGTCAAAGAGCGACTTTAGAAAATCTAAAACATAATTTCATAGCGCTTACGTTACGCGGGAAAATCATTTCCGCGGGGTTATCAAAAAAGAATCAAGTTCACACGGAGCTAATTGACTTGATCCTCAACCACTCTGAACAAGTTGTTTCATACGATCCAAATGAGGTTATCGACACACAATCAAATCTTTCATCCAATGTGCTGCGAGACATCATGCATACGGTCGGCATCGACTTTGACAGTGCTTGGAAAAAGAAAGCTCCGCTTATCGATCACCAGTTACTAAAGAGCCGAAACGAAATTGCTCATGGCGAACTGGTTTCGGTAGATATAACACTTTTTGAGCAGTTACATAGGTTTGTGCTTGAAAGTCTGGAACAGTACAAGACAGAAATTGAAAACGCCGCTGCGTTAGAGAAGTATAGAAGTACGGTTTGACTGTTTTGATTGTTCCTTTAACGCCACAAAAAGAGAAGAACGGAGATCTCCCCCGCTCTTCCCGTCCTATTCCGATAGAATCTACTTGGACAACACCGGCGTGTGGGAGCGTCCCCACAGCCGGTTCCACCAGCCTTTGACGCCGCGCTTGCTCTGCTCCATTTGCATTTTCTGGCGCCACTTGATGATCATCTCCGTTGAGCGGTCCACAGAACGACGGACACCGTCGACAGAGGACTTCACATCGTCCAGGCGTCGTTCCAACGTCTGAGCGCCGCTCTGCTGGGCGCTGATCATTTGGCCCACCGTTTCGCTCACGTCCACCATCAGCTTCTTCACCTCGCCCATGGTGGACTGGTTGTCCACCGACAACTTGTGTACAAAGGCCTGGCGCATCTCCGCGTCAGACTGGCTGGCGGCCACCTCCTGGAGCGTGGAACGCATGTCGTCAAAGACCGTGTCCACATTATGCTGCCAAGCGTCTAGGCCGGAGCGGAACTCATCCAGTCCCGCATTCATCCCCTGGCGAATGCGCTCCATCGATGTCCGCAATTCACCATTCACACTCTGCTGCAGGTTGACCACCCGTCCCTCGACCTTGCTCAAGTGCTGGTGAAAGCCTTTCTTCAGACCGAAGACATCGGACTGAACCTCTACAATCTGCTGAAGCATCTGTTCCAGCCGATCTTCGACGCGCCCATCAGCGCGTTGTCCCTCCCGAGGGAGCGTGCGCAACAACTGGATCAGTTCCTGCGTGGATTCCTTAAACTCCTTCCAATCCGCCTCCAAGGCCATCGCCTCCAGCGGAGTCAACCTCGACGAACCGGCTTTCTGGGATGCTCGATCGGTGTCGGGGTTAGCCCCTTCTCCCGTCAGAGCCCCCTCCGGCTTGACCATCAATGATGCAGATACAACTGCAACAGCCGGCGCCGTGGCAGTCGTCGTCGCAGCCGCCGTCACAGCGGATTCGCCCACAAGGGCCGGCTGCGCCCCCTCGAGCCCGAGCAGGCTGGACTGCACACCCCGGCGCCGCGCGAATTCCCGCAACGCCTCCAGGGGAATCAGGTACTTAAACCCTCCAGGGACTTTCTGCTGCCTGGCGGCCAGATCGCCGCGATGGATCGCATCCCGCAGGGTGTACCGTTGCAATCCCGTTACTTTGGCGGCTTGAACAACCGTCAACTCATCGGGCAACTTCATGTTTCCTGCTCCCTCCTTCTTAACCACCTATTCGACGGCTATCTTCCATATCCTTCCATTCTATCCTGTTTATATCAAAAAAATTCTTTCTTGGCAATGTTTAAAAAAGAAAGAGCAGGTTCTTTTCGCCTGCTCTTCTTCCCTAATCGATCATTCGATTTTTTCCCTTAAATAAAGATTCTCCCCCTATGATGGATCGCGATCCAAAGCCCCTTCGTTCACAGCAATCAGCCAAAAACTCGCCTTCTAGCAGGCGCCCTCATAAGCCGTGATGATCTTATCCAGCACTGCCTCCCGGTCATCGGGATTGTGGACAAAGTCCAGAGCGCCCACGTCGATCGTCAAAAGTTGGCCGCCTTGGTAACCGCGGTAGTTGTTCTCATAAAAAAGATTCAACATGGCCCAGTATTCCCGTTCCACCGTCAACTCATCGGACCGACCGCGCCGTTGAATGCGGCGAATCGCCTCGTCGGTGTCCGCCTTCAAGTACACCATCAGTCGAGGCGGGGTCAACCCCTCCAGCATGCTGTTCAACAGGTTTTCGTAAACGCTGTACTCCTCCACCGTCAGGTACCCCTGCTCACGATACATGCGGGCGAAAATCGCGTCGGAATAAATGGATCGATCCATAATTGCCCGGTTCGTGCGCGACGCCTCCCGGTATTGTTTGAACCGATTCGTCAAAAAATTGATCTGCATCGGAAAGGCCCAGCGCTCCCGGTTATGAAAAAACTTGTGAAGCAGTTGGTTCTCATCCTCAAACATCTCACTGAACGCAACCAGCTTCAGTCTTTCCGACAGAATATCTACCAAACTGGATTTGCCGACGCCGGTTACGCCGTCGATCACCAGTTGCAACTTGCTTCTGCCATACACCGCACTCCTTCGTCAAAATACTCCAAATAGGTTCGTTATGTTCGTTAAAGGCCGCCGCTCCATTCACAGATTCGCGAAGGGGCAACCGTTTCCCTTCTGGCACAGTGGATGATTCCGCCATCTCTCCGCCCTTTCCTACTCATTTATCAGACCGGATTGCTACAAAGGCTACACCTTCAATTAGACAATCGACGATCGCCTATGCTATACTGAAAAAAGTCTAAGCAAACTCCTGCTTTTGATTTTTATGGTAATTGATAAATCTATCCCTGCATAAACATATTTGGTAAAGCAATCGGAAAGGAGGCTTTCCTCCCTTGGCCTTTGCACTTCCGCCCTCGCCGGCGCAACTCATCCAGGCCCTCTTCAGCGGCCTGTTATTAGGCGTCACCTTGGCCCTGCCGCTCGGTCCGATCGCCGTTGAAGTGCTGCGCAATTCCATGCGATATGGCTTTTGGATGGGTCTCGCGGTCGGAACAGGCGCCATCATCGCCGACGGCTTTTACCTCCTCATCGTCCAGTTCGGCCTTGTCCCCCTGTTGGAACAGCCGGTCATCCGCACCGTCTTCGGTTTGGTCAGCACGGTCATCTTGCTGCTTCTCGGTTACTCCCTGTTCCGTCCCGGCAAGCAGATGGCTCGCGCGACGGCCGGTTCAGTCGATACCGTGTCGGAATCGGCGCCTTCGGGAAAAAGCAGCCCTTTTCCCCTGAAAGCGCTCTTCTCTGGAGAGTCGACGAGCCGCTCCAAAAAGCAAGCCCTCCTGAATGGGATGATCCTCACCGGTTTGAACCCCTTCACCCTCACCCTCTGGATCGGCGTCGGCACAACAGCGGTGGCCAGTTGGAACTCGACTTCGCCACTCCTTGGAATTATTTTTATATTCGGCATCCTTTTTGGCCAAGAGATCTGGTTTGCGGCGATTTCCCGGCTGGCCCGGACCCGCTTTTTTCAGTGGCAGATGCACATCCTCCCGAAAATACAAAAAGCCTTCGGCCTCCTGATGATCGGCCTGGCCCTCGTCACCCTGTACTGGACTGTGATCGGTTGATTCATGAAAACGGAAGACCCCCGCTGCGCGGCGATTCACCGCGCGCGGGGGTCTTTTCGCTCTGTTACTTGCCCAATTGGCGTTTCAGCGCCGCCAGTTCGTCATCGACTACAGAACCTTTGTTCAAGGACGCCAGCTCATCGTCCAGGCTCGCATTCGGTCCCCGGGAGAGTTCCTTGCTCGCCTCAGCCCTGGCTTCCATCGATGCGACCTTGTCCTCCATGCGTTCAAAGCCGCGACGGGCCGACTGGCTGTCAAAACCGCCCATCAGGTTGTGCACCTGCTCGGTCGCCTTGGCGGCATTGGCCCGGGCGACAAGGGTATCGCGGCGGGCTTTCAGCTTATCGAACTCACCGCGCATGTCGGACAGTTGTTGCTTCAGTTTTTGTGAAGTCGCCGAATGGGTTTCAAACTGGGTCTTGTATTCGTTCATGCGGGTTTCATGGTTTTTCTTGTCTTCCAACGCTCGCCGGGCCAAATCATCGCGACCGGCGTTGATCGCCTTCACCGCATCATCCTGGCGCTTTTGCACCATCGCTTCGGCTTCACGGTATTGGGTCTCAAACTTCTTGGTCACAGCGATCTGCTGGGCCACCGCTTCCGAGGCGTCCTGAATATCCTCTTCCATATCCCGGAGGTACTGGTCAAGCATCTTTACGGGATCTTCCGCTTTGTCAAGCAGGGAGTTGATATTCGCAAGAGTGAGGTCTTTCAGCCGTTTGAACAGGCTCATCAGGTAAATCCTCCTTAGTCATGTACGATTGTTCATCCGGCAGCGTCGCTGCCGGTATGTGGCGGCCTAGCCGGCGACGATCGACACCTCAAAGGCGTCGATCCAACGCCCGTCATAATGGAAAAAGCGACCCTCCTGCCACTCGATCCGGTAGATCTCGCGCTCATCCGTCTCAAACTGCCAGTACATGACCTGGCCGGTTCGGATCGGTGTCACAGCGGAGGCGTCGACAATCCCTTCCCCGTTATAGTCGAGAAAATAATGCTTCCCGTCAAGGATATATTCTGTCTTTACCTCATTCATGTTGTCGGTACGACCGGGGAAGGGGGTAATGACGACCGCCTTGTCCGGCACTGAACGGTCCAACAAAAGCCCCTGCCGCTGGCGTCCCGATTTCAGCCAGTACATCACCCAGCCAGGCAGACTGTGATAGATCACTCTTCCTTCGATCACCCAGTCTTCCAGGTCAAGAGAGACGATATCGTTTACATCGAGGTCGAACAGCGTGCGCTCTCGAACAACCGGCTCACCGGCATGGGTCTCCGAGTCAAAGATCCGACGCATGCGATCAAAAAGGCTCACGGCCTCACCTCCTCTACCATCTTCTCATAAAAGCCGGCTTATGAAAACACTCTATGAGCAGGATGTCCCAACTTGTTCCACCTGCTTGAGCCGATTATACTAAAAACGTCGCCATTTTACATGAAAGGATGAGTTCCCATGCAAAAAATGTGGAAAACCGGTGTCGCCGCGTTGGCGCTGATGGCCCTCGTGACGTCCGCCGGCTGCAGCAGTTCACAAGAACAGAAACAGGGGCAGGAACCGCCGAAGCCGGCCGGTTCAACAGCGCCCAGTGGCGCCAACGCGTCCACGGCGGAACGCAACAAAAAGTACCAAGCGCCGCCAGCGATGCAGATCGATCCGAAAAAGCAGTACAGGGCGACCGTCCAGACCAATCGGGGCGCCTTCACGATCGAATTGCTGGCCGCCGACGCGCCGAAGACCGTCAACAACTTTGTCTTTCTGGCCCGGGACGGCTACTTTGACGGCATCCGGTTCCACCGGATCGTCAAAGACTTTATGATCCAGACGGGAGATCCCCTCGGAAACGGAACCGGCGGCCCTGGTTACACCTTCGCCGACGAACTGCCGCCCAAGCTTTCCTACGGGCCGGGCGTCGTCGCCATGGCCAATGCCGGCCCCAATACGAACGGCAGCCAGTTCTTTGTCTGCAACGGCGAGAAGGCGAAAAATCTCAACCAGATGCCGAATTACACCGTCTTCGGCAAGGTCATCGACGGCATGGATACGGTGCTCAAGATCTCCGACACACCGGTGACAGCCAGTTTCGGCGGCGAGAAAAGCAAGCCAGTCGAGGAGATCGTCATGGAAAAAGTATCCATCGAAGAGAAGTAGCTTACTCCAGGATAAACCGTTCCGCCCTCATCCGGGAGGCGTCCGCCAAATCGGACAGTTGCGCAGCCGTCTGCGCCACCTGTTCCGATGAGGCGGCGACCTCCTGGGCGATAGCGGTGACCGACTGCGAATGGGACGAGGCAGCGTGAGCTTGTTGCGAAAGGGCATTGATCGCTCGCGCTGCCTCATCGGCGTCTTTGGACTGGGTTCGCGCCTCATCGATCACCTGTTCCAGCCGTCCCAACTGATCCTGCAGCAGTTGCGCCATGGCTGTGATCCGCTCCAGGTTGCTCCGGGCATGGCTTTCTTCCTGTCCGGCCATGGTCATCCCCGTCGCCATCACCGCCACGGTGGCCTGCACATCCTGACGGACATCATCAAGCATCCGCTGGATCTCTTCTGCCGATTTTCGCGATTCCTCCGCCAGTTTCCGGATCTCTCCAGCGACGACGGCGAAGCCCCGCCCCTGTTCCCCGGCCCGGGAGGCTTCAATGGCGGCATTCAACGCCAGCAGATTGGTCTGCTCCGCTATCCCTGTGATCGCTTGGCTGATCACCTCGATGCTGTGACTTTTCTCCTCCAAACTGCGCACGGTTTTCGTCCCGTCCGACATGGCGCCCGCGAGCTCTTGGGCATGATCCAATGCAACCTGGACATCATCGACGACACTCCGGGAAAGTTCGGCGATCCGCTTTCCTTCTGCTTCCGCCGCGCCGCCTTCTGTGGCAATTGAATCGGCCAATTGGGCCAAGCTGTCGATCCGCCGGGCAATCTCCACCACCCCGGATGAACGAGAGCTGACACCGGCGGCAAGCTGCTCATTCGTCCGCGCCAGTTCTTCGGCAGCCTGAGCCGTCTGCCGGCAGGAGGAATCCAGTTGGGATGTCTCCCGGTTCAACTGTTCGGCCGATTGAAGCATATCACCGATGAGCGATCGCAGTTTGCCCACCATCTGCTCAAAGGCCTCGGCCAAATCGCGAATTTCAAGCTCGAACTTTTCTTTGCCGTTGACGGCGACGTTCAACTCACCCTCTGCCATGCGCGAAGCCTGTTCCCCCAGATGCCGCAACGGGTGAATGATTCGCCGCGACAGCACAGTCGCCATAGACAAGGCCAACAGAACCGTCACCGCCGCCATCCCGGCGATGAGAATGAGGAGCCGCTGCACCTCGGCAAAGGCCACCTGGCTCTCTTCACGGATAAGGATGGTCCAACCGCTCAATTCAGATTGGTTGATCGTTGCCAAATACTCAATGCCGTTCTCATGGTAACGAAAGTCGCCTGTCTTCGCCGGCAGTTCCACGACCTGATCCTTTGTCATTATTTCTGGATCCGGATGATAGAGCAGCTTCCCATTGCCGCCAGCGATAATCACCTTGTTCTCCGCATGGGGGTCAACCTGTTTCAACCCAGCCAGGTAATGTTGAACCACCTTGTCCAAGCGCACATACCCAGCTAGAACGCCGACGGTTCTGCCCTCCTGCCGGATCGGAACAGACAGCCCCATGATGGCGCCGCCCGTCGACTTGCTGACAACCGGCGTTCCGATGACCGCGTCTTTGCCGCCAAGGATCCCCTGAAAATAATCGCGATCGGCCACATTGACTCGCTGGGCTTCATTGGAGCGAACCGTTTGCATCCCCGCGGCGTCGATCACAACAAGGGCGTCCATGTCGGAAAACACTTTGCTGTTTTCGACCAAAACTGCCTTCTGTCGCGCCGGATCCATCCCAGTGAGATCGGGCTGTTTGGCCAGCGCATTCAGCAGGTTTATTCGCTCCCGGATCCGGTCATCCAGGCTGTTGACCACATCGGTAGCCCAAAAGTTCTGTTCCCGGCGTATCTGATCCTCAATGGATGATCGGGCTTTAACGAAAGCGCCTGTTCCCAACAACAAGGAAGGCAGCAACGCAAAAAGCACAAAAAATGCCATCAGTTTCGTTGTTAATCGCACTGTGAATCCCCCTCCAGACCCCAAATCAGACTAACCTCTTTATATTTTAACAAATTCCTGCACATCAAAAAACTAGGATGTCGAATTTTGCCAATAAAAAAACCGTGATCGCTCACGGTTTAATGAGGGGGGTGTTTACTTTTGTTGAGCTGGCCACTGGCATTTGCATTCGGGACATTGCCAGGCCACGGTCTGATCACCATTGTAGTTCAAGATCCCAATCGTCCGGTAGCAGGTGTAGGTTCTCTTGAGGCTTTTTTTTGCGCGCGATTCCGTTTTGGCCAGCAGACTGGCGCCACATTCGGGGCAGACCGTCAGCATCTTGCCCATGGAATTCATCTCCTCCGGATTCTTTTGGTGCTTTTTATTTCGACAAGTTTTGTGAAATACGTTCCGCAAATGGCGGTCATTGACTGCAACATTATCTATTCATAACCTTAACATATCTAAAACAGCATCTGCAATACAGTTGTTTATTTACAGAAAACTTAGTTTTTCTTACTATAATTGACTTTTCGGAATTAACAGATTATTTGGAAAAAAAACTATCCAAACGAGAAGGAGATCCCGCCCGGTCTGCGGTGATAAAAAGTCCCGCCAAAGGACATCCCGCCCTTTTGGCCTGCATATATGGTGAACAAAGGGGGCCTGCCCATGCAATCCGTCAACCATGGCAAAGCATGCGATTTGGCATGCCAACAGGCATTCCAGGAAATCGTAGCGGCCTTTGCGTCGGAAGAAAAGAGCCTGGCGAACCTGATCGAGGCGGAAGCAGAACGGGTGATGCATTCGATCAAAAACCCGCAGGTCAGCCTCGATCAGTTCATCGAACTCAACCAAAGCATCGGCAATATCTTATCAACGCTCATCAAAAGAGAAGTGTTGATGCAGTTAAAACTCGATCTGTTGCTACGCCTGTATGCAGACAGGTTCAACACCGAGGCCGAGAACCCCGTTCCCAACGAGCCGGCGGAAGGAACCGCCGCCATCCCTCCAAGCCAGGTGATCTCCACCGTGCCTCCGGAAAAGAAATCACCCTATGCGTCTTTCCCATCCGCCGCCTTTCCGTCTGCAATCTTTGATCAAAGAGCCGATGTGTCACCGCCGATCGTTGTGCGTTTTTTAATCGGGAAAAAGAAGGTTCGCCTGGCAAAGCAAAGGCCATGTCCTCTTTCCGATAAAGAAAAGTAGCATACGGGCAAGATTTTTTCACCTTTAGGCGAAAGGAGAAGGGCCATGGGCAAGCATACATGGCAACGGCTGATCGATTCCCAACAAGGCCTCTGGGAATCCCTCGTCCGCCTGGAAAGCGCCCTCGAGCAGCTGCCTACCGGTGTCCACTCCCCGGGAATACAGGCGGAATGCCGCCATCTCCGCTTCCTTCTCGATATCCGTCATGAAAAGATCGTCGCCATTCTTTTCCCCTCCCGCCAACCATAACAGCGAACCATTACTTCCTCCCGCCGTATGCTGTTAGTAAGCAGTGTGATATGGGAGGTATTATCGTTCATGGTTGCTGACCAACCGCCCAAGGGAGGCGAATGCCCCACCGAGAGCACCGGCACCCCCCCCCTCCGCAATCCTCCGCAAGCGCTACGAAACGTCAAGGACAAGGAAACGACCATTCGTCTGCTGCAACAGAACCGGATCGCCTGCCCCGAGATCATCGAACCGACACCGGACACGCTTTTTCCCATCCTGGGACGCGCCTACGGCCATCACCAGGGAGAGGATATCCGGGTTATCGAGGATTATGAGTCCAGCCGGGAACAACCCAGTGATTATTACATGCAATGGGTGAATGTCAACGAGGAATACAGGATTGTCGTCATCGGCTTGGAAGTGGTGGATGCCTTCAAGGTCCTTCCAAAACGCATCCTCAGCATGGAATATCCTGTCCGCACACCGGCGTACGGTTGGTCCTATGAACACATGACCGCTTCTGACGAGATGAACACCCTGGCTGTCCGTTCTACCTATGCCCTGGGGTTATGTTGGGGACAGGTCGATCTGGCCCTGAATCATGAAGGTAAGCTCCTCGTCCTCGATGTCAACGCCGGTAAAACCCTCCCTGACGACTGGATCGCCCGTTACCCCGCAGCGGTGCAGCGCCTGGCCTTTGATCAACTGCCATCGCCGCTGCCCACCGACTTCACCCTGGGCTGCGATGTCGAATTCATGCTCCGGCAGACACCGGCGATGCGCTTGCTGCCGGCATCCTTTTTCTGGCCCATGGAAGGTCCCATCGGCTGCGACGACCGCAGTCTGGAGAACGCCAACAAGATTTTCCCCCTGGCAGAGATCCGCCCCGAGCCGTCGACCGATCCCGATGCGATCATCACTTCGATCGAACGAATCATGCGGACGGCCAACCAGGCCTGCCCTTACCGGAATGTTCAATGGCTGGCCGGAAGCATGCCTTTTGCCGGCTATCAGGTAGGGGGACATATTCATTTCGGCATCACCCCAACCTTGGAGATGATCCGCGTTCTCGACAACTACCTCTGCCTTCCCCTTCTTTTTGTGGAACATCGCCAGCGAGGCCGTCGTCGGCACCGGACAAGACACGGCCAGTTAGGCGCCTTCCGCATCGCCCCGCACGGATTTCAGTACCTGTCGGCGCCCAGCTGGATCATCGATCCTGCCACCGCCCGAGCAGTCCTCCACTGGGCGAAAATCATCGTGAAAAACTACCGGCTCTGTCCCTCCCGCCCCCTAGCATCGCCTCTTCTGCAGGAGGCTTTTTACAAAGCGAAGACGGATCTGCTCCATGACGAAGTCAAGGGGATCCTCGATGAGATCGCTCGCCTTGATGATTTCGCTGACCGCAAGGATGTGTTGCTCCCTCTTTTCCAACAGATCCTTGCCCATACCCCCTGGGACGACAGTTCGGACCTGCGCACTGCTTGGGGGATCGCCATTCCAGACAAGTTTTACACCACACCAGCGTTAGCCTTTTTAAGCGGCCCCCTTCGCACCTGGCTGGGCGTCAGCAGAGGCGAGGCGCTGTCCATCCGCGCAGGCGCCGCTGTGGCGCAAGCCCAAGTGGAGCCGGCCGCAGACCCGGAAAGCGCCTTTGTGCAGCTTTCGCCTGAAACGGCGCAACTGTTGCAACTTCCCGCTCTGGAAAATCAAAACTATAGTCTGCTCCGCGATGGCGTTCACGCCATCCGTATCGGCCCTTTTCTCGGCATCCTCGGTCCCCGGGCCCAACATGGCGAACTGTTCTTCGGCCGCCAAACGAAGATCTACCGCCGAATCATCCGCATGGCCCGGAGCAAAGGGATCTGCGCCTTTGTGTTCAACGTGGACAGCATCGTCCCGGGAAAGCGCACGGTCCGCGGTTATGTATCGACGGGCAGCGAGAACGAACAGTGGATCCCCCATGATTTTCCCATGCCGGACGTGATTTACGACCGCATGTTCGCCGATGAATACGCCGAGGTGTACCGGGCCAACGCGATGCGGGAGCGCTTGCAATACCACTATAAGATCCCCTTCATCAACCCGCCGTCCCTGTTTAAGATCAGCGGAGATAAGATGCTCAGCCATAATGTATTGCAACGTCATCCCGAGATCGCCCCTCATCTTCCCGATACCCAACCCCTGCTGGACGCCGGCCAGGTCTTGGAGATGGTCTTCCGTCACGGCGTCATCTTCATCAAACCGGCTTCCGGTTACAGGGGTCGGGGCGTCATCAAACTGCAATACGAACCGGACAACAAGATCATCGCCCGAGGGCGGCAATTGGAAGAACGGACAGCCTGGAAAGAGGTCCTCAATCCCACCGAGAAGGAGTTGGGCGCTTTTCTCAGGGAGATCCCTCACAGCAACAAGGCCATCATTCAACAAGGCATCTTGCCCCTCCTGTACCGGGATCGGCCGGTGGAAACGCGTTTTTACTTTGTCAAAAACAGCCGTGGCCTGTGGCTGCGCTCAGGCCTCGTCGCCCGCGTCGCCCCAGACAACGTCTATCCGATGAACGCCAATGTGGAATGGGACCTCCTGGCCAGCCGCGTCCTCAAAGAAGCCATGGGCGCGGAGCGGCGCGAAGTCTACAAGGAGCGGGCCGACGCTCTCTGCAGGAAGGTGCTCGCCACGTTGGAGAAGGAAGTTGGTCCCTGCGGAGAATTGGCCATCGACATCATCCCCAACCGCGCCGATTTCCCCTATATTGTCGAAGTAAACGCGAAGCCGGACTCATTGTTGCATATGACAAAGGCCTTCCGGCGGCGGAACCTCAGCATCCTGCGGATGCTGGGATATGCCAAGCGGCTGGCGGGGTTTGGTGAAGAGTAAGGCGGGAAGGTTCCACTGTCGCATAAATAGTAAAAGATCGCTCCCCAACCTATCTAGAATGTGATAGTGCTTGGAGAGCGATCTTTTCTATCGGAAGCCTTCTTTTGCGTCACATGAATACATCAGTTCGCGCTGATAAACTCCTGCACCCAAGCGCCTTGGTAGTACCCGACGCCGATCGTGTCATAGTTGGGGCTGAGAATGTTGGCGCGGTGACCGGAACTGTTCATCCAGTCGTTCATCACCTGCTGGGCCGAGGTCTGCCCTTTGGCGATGTTCTCGCCGGCATAGCCGTAGTGGATGCCGTACTTGTCCATCATGGCAAAGGGAGAACCGAAGGTCGGCGAGGTGTGACTGAAGTAGTTCTTTTGAATCATATCGACAGCCTTGTCACGGGCCATCCGGTTCAGGGTGGCGTTGTCGGCGCGGAGCGGTTTCAAACCGGCTTTTGCCCGTTCGGCGTTCACCAGTTGGACAACCTGCTCCGCCATGGTCAAGGCGGGAGCCTGTTGGGGCGCCGGCTGGGGAGCCGGCGCTTGGCTGGTTTGGGGAACCTTCAGGATTTGACCGACATAGAGCTGGTTGGCGTCCACACCCGGGTTGGCCTGGATCAGGCTGTTCAGGGAAAGGCCCAGCTTAGCGGCGATTTTATACAGGGTGTCTCCGGCTGCGACACGATACTCACCGGCAGCGGCGGCAGGGATCTGCAGCACCTGGCCGGGGTAGATGGAACCGGAGGTCAGATTGTTGGCCTTCATCAGGTCATTCACCGTGACACCCTGGCTGTTGGCAATGGTCCAAAGGGTGTCGCCGTCCTTCACCGTGTAGGTGTTGGTGACGCCAGCCACCTGGGTGTTCAGCTTCACATAGGTGGGCGAGTTCGTGATATAACCCTTCGTGCCGTCAGCGGCTTGGACATAGATCCAGTAGTTGGCATTTTTCGTCTGGGAGATGACCTTGACGGTCGAACCGGCGGAAATGAGCTTGATGGAAGAGGAGGCGCTGCTGGCGTCGCTCTTCAGGTAGGCGCCTTTGACCATCGTCAGGGTGTCGCCAGGCTGCGCGTAGATCCGTCCCTCAATGCCGCCGGGAGGCGTCGTCGGGGTCGGGGTCGGCGTAGGAGTCGGGGCGGGAGCCGGCGCAGGGGTCGTCGTCGTGCCGCTCGGCATCACGACAGGCCGTTGCGGAGGCAGAATATAGGATGCAGGAATGACCGGCGGCTTGGCCGTATGACCGGTGATGGTCTGGCCGGGGGTCCAGGAGCCGGCGGGCAAAACCCGTTGGACAGAGAAGAAGTTGCTGCCGTACCAGTAACGGAAGTCATTGACGGTGCCGATAGCCGTGGGCCGGTTGTCCATGGTGTTGATGATCAGCGGCTGTCCGTTGACCATGCCCATGAAAAGGGCCGCGTGGCTGATATAGGTGCTGCCATTGGCGTCAGTGGCGTAGAAGGTGAAGATGTCGCCGGGAAGGAGTTTTTCCGTCCCTTTGATCGTCCAGGAACTGCCCTCTTTCGCAGCGTAGACGCCCTGGACCTTCGTGCCGACAGAGCCGTATTCCCGAGAGGTCGTCGTGATGTTGAAACCGAACTCACTGTAGACCAGCGAGGTGAAGTTCGAGCAGTCGATCACGCCGTAGTCCTTGTACCCTTTATAGAGGTGGCCATAGACTGCGTAGCCGTTGTCCATGTACCAGACAGCCCGTTCAATCAGTTGGTCAGCGAGGCTGCCTTTGATGTTCTTGTACTGTTCACGGTACTGGTTGACGCGCGGAACGTCGAGGTTCCTGTAGTTGCTCAGGTACTGGTTGTAGTTGGCAATCGCCTGTTCGGTGGTGAACTTCTGATAGAAGGCGGCCGCCGGGGAGATGGAACCGGTGAAGAAAATCACGCCGGCCAGCAGGCTGGCGGCAATGGATGCAATCTTCCTTTTCATGTTGCGTCACTCCTTTCGCCAATAAAATAAAGTCGCTATCGGGATAACGACTTGAAAAGAAAGACGAGTAGGAGTATAACGCACATCCAGAAATGACGCAACCCATTTTTACTTATTACATAGAATTACCGGGCTTTTCTACATTCTGTAACAGAAGCAGAAAAGGATTTTATAGCTAAAAGGACAGCAATCATCAGCACTATTTTCTATTTCTATTTTTACTCCCAACGAATCACTCGACACATACTTCTGTAATCATATCATTTTCATAAAAGTTATCAAACTGTGTTTCTATGCCATTTATTGCGCATTCACTGGGGCGTCCACATAGACAGCGTCCCGGCGCATCAGTTCGGCGCAGCCAGATGACCAATCAGCAGCCATTTTCTCCAGGCGCTCCTCCTGCCCCGCTTCTTCCAGGGCGATCACCGTCACGGCAGCGCCGAATTGGGTCTCCATGATGCGATAGCCTCGGAGTCGCAGTTCCTGTTCAAACTTCCCGTACAGCCCGTAGTCGATTGCCATGGCGATGGGAGTAAAGAGCCGTCGTTCAATGATCCCGGCGGCTTGCAATCCCACGCTGGCGCTTTTGCCATAGGCCCGGATGAGACCGCCGGCGCCAAGCTTGATCCCGCCAAAGTAGCGGGTCACGACGACAACGCTGTCCTTAAGCCCCATCTTTTTGATCACTTCCAAGATCGGCTTTCCCGCCGTCCCCGACGGTTCGCCGTCGTCATCAGCTTTTTGTGTCTCGTCGCGCTCGCCACACATATAGGCGGCGCAGTTGTGGGTGGCGTCCCAGTGTTTTTTCCGGATGGCTGCGATGAAGCGCTGGGCGGCTTCCGGCGTCTCCGCCCGATCGGCGTAGGCGATAAAGCGCGACTTTTCGATCTCAAAAGCGGCTTCACCGTACCCGCTCACTGTGCGATACTGCGGTAACAAGTTGTCATCCACCTCACATTCATGCATTACCTTGCTTCACCCACCTGGCAGTGATGACGGAACAACTGGCAGGAATCGAAGACCGGCGAACCGAAATCAAAGAGGATAAAAGGATCGGAAGAAAGGATCATCAGAACGTTGAACACACGGCACCGCTGGCTCGGCTTCGCCCTCATCGCCCTCGCCTCCACCCTCTGGGGGATCAACGGCACCATCGCCAAACTCCTCTTTCAACGGGCCGTCAGCCCCCTCTTCGTCGTAGAGACACGCCTCTTTGTGACCGCCGTCGTCCTTTTCACCCTGCTAAAACGGTTCCGCCCACGCTGGCTCTCTCTACCCATGGGCCGGTTGCCGGTCGTCCTGCTTCTCGGCGCCGTCCTCGGTGGCGTGCAGTTTACCTATCTCTTTACAGTCAGTCAGACGAACGTAGCGACAGCCGTATTTTTGCAGTACACCAGTCCCGTGGTGCTCGTAGCCTACCTGGCCTGGCGCGGCCGGGAGCCCATCGGTCTCGCCCACCTCGCCGGCGTGGCCCTTTGCCTGGCCGGCGGTTTCTTGATGGTGGCCAACAGCCTGCGCATCACCCCCGTCGGCCTCGCCTCCGGGATCGCCTCGGCTTTTTTCGTGGCCGCCTACACCGTCGCCGCCCAACAGGCCGGACGCTATCTCCACCCTTGGGCTTGCCTGGCCTACGGGTCGGCTATTGGTTTTCTCCTCTGGTTTTTTATCGCCCCGCCCTACACCCTTCCCTGGCCTGCGACGTCGGAAGAGTGGTGGTTCCTGCTATATGTGGCCCTTTTCGCCACCTTGATCCCCTTCGGCCTCTACTTCCTCAGCCTTAAATACCTGCCGGCAGCCACCGTGGGCATCGTCTCCACCCTGGAACCGGTGGTGGCCGCCTTGGTCGCCTGGCTTGTCTTGCAAGAGGCGCTGACACCAGGCCAGATGCTGGGCGCCCTGTCGGTCATCGCCGGGGCTTTGGTTGTGCAACTGCGTTCTTCCGGTTCTTCGCCGGAAAGCGGTCATTCGTAACAGCCATTTCTGATATGAAACAAGTCGGCGTTGTGGGCCGTCATATACGCACTCATCATATCAACATTCACGGTGGCCCTTCGCGGCCATTTTTTTATTTTAGACAGTTGTCGTCCTTTTCCTCTATTTCCTCATCTTCCTCACTGAGCAAAACCGTCCAAGGTAAGGGATATACGATGAAGGGGTTGCGTAAAACTAAGGCGACAAGGGAAAAGAAATGAGAAAAGGAGACTGGAATGATGGGTCGACTTTCATCGGTTGCCGTTTTCTTTCTCGCCTATGTCGCCTTTAGCGCCCTGAGTTGGCTTTTCCCCATGGACCGCAAGTGGATCGAATCACTGGAAAAGCCCGCCTGGTCGCCGCCAGGGATGGTGATCGGCATCGGCTGGGTGATCATCTTTGCCCTCATCTCCCTGGCCGTGGCAATCCTCTATGACAAAGTGGGCCTGCGACGCCTTGGCCTCACCTGGAAAGCGGTTTTTCTCGCCAACTGGGTCTTCAACCAACTCTTTTATATCGGCCAGTCGTTCAGCCGCAACCTCTTCTATTCCTTTTTGGATACGGCGGCCATCGCTGTGACGGCGATCCTCCTGGTCTTTGCCTCCTGGCCCTACTCCCGTCCGGCGGCGCTGCTGTTCGCGCCCTACGCCCTTTGGTCCTCCTTCGCCACAGCGCTGGCCTGGACGATCTACCGCCTGAATCGTTGAAAAAATGAGGGGTCCCGTCAAGCGGAACCCCTCCGATAGGCCTTTGTCATTTTACCGTTCAGGCGCTGAAGGTGTGGAACTGATCCTTTTTCGCACTGCAGATCGGGCAGAGATCAGGCAGCCCTTCGACGACAGTGTGTCCACAGATTGAGCAGATATGGACAGGCCCGAGCGCCAGATCAAGGCCTTGCTGCGCTGATTTGCGCGCTTCTTCGAACAACCGGGCATGGATCTTTTCCGCTTCCAAGGCATAATGGAAAGACCGTTCGGCGCCCTTTTCCTTCTGGAACCGGGCTGATTCCAGATAGACGGGGTACATCTGCTCGATCTCGTGCAGTTCGCCGTTGCGAGCGCCGATCAGGTTTTCTGCCGTCTTCCCTACCCCGAAGACGGCGCCGGCTGGAACGGTAAAATCCCCTTTTGGCTCACGGAGCTCATGGAAATGGTTGCGGGCGTGAGCCCACTCGGCATAGGCGATAGCCCGGAAGAGCCGGCCGATGTTGGGCATGTTCTCCTTGTCCGCCACATCGGCCCAAATGGTGTAACGCATATGGGCCATGCTCTCGCCACCATAGGCGGAACGCAAAAAGTCAGCGGTCATCGCATTCTCCAAGGGCATGCAGATCTCTCCTTACACACTAAGCGTATATCGTCAGTATGACCGGACACGATGTTTTTAAACAAAAAAATCCCCGACTCTTGAGTACAAGAGAGCCGGGGTTTGCTTTACCTTTGCGGCAAAGCAACTAGTAATTGTGCCCATGTCCATGTTACCACAATGTACGTTTACGTACAATCAAAACTAACGAAATGCTGTCAAAATATTGTTTAAACCGGTTAAAGCTTGAACTGCCCCACCACCGATTCCAGTGTTTCCGCGCTCCGAGCGCTGGTTTCCGTAGTCTTCCGGATTTCCACCAATTCGTTGTCTATTGATCCGATCTGGAGCGAAATCTGTTCCGCCCCCTGGGCGACGGCAGATACAGTAACCGTAAATTCGTTGATGGCATTGGCGATATCGCTGACTGTGGCCTCCAACTGCACCGCCATGCTGGAGAACTCGGCCATCAATCCCTTGATCAGCGACGCGTCGTCGCGATAGCGCACGCCCACTTGGATCAAGTGTTCATAATCAGCGAGGACCCGACCGTCAAAGAAACGCAAGATCGTCTCGGAACTGCTGGACAAGTGACCGACCGATGTGTTGACGCTGTTGACAATCTCCCGGATATCGGCCACCGTCCGCGACGACTGTTCAGCCAGTTTACGGATTTCCTCGGCAACGACGCCAAATCCTCGCCCGGAATCACCAGCGCGGGCGGCCTCAATGGCGGCATTGAGGGCGAGAAGGTTGGTCTGCTCGGTGATTTCAAGGATCGTCTGAGCCAACAGATTGATTTTCGCCACTTTTTTCGATTCTTCTATCGCCTTTTCCAATTCTCCACGCACTTCGCTGTAAACAGAGTGAGCCTCTTCGCGAGATTGACGGGACGACGCTTCTAAATGGTCAGCCCGTCTGTCGATTTCCATCGACAAGGTAGCCCCGTCGGTCGCTTTGGACGCAACAACCCGCACCGCCTGTTCCAACTCACTCGTGGAAGCGTTCACCTCTTCTGTGGTTGCCGCCAATTCCTGCATGCCTGATGACAATACCATCGATTCTTCGGCGACGCGATCGGTCTTCCCAGTGAGACAGTCTGTTTTATGTCGCACCGTCTGCGCGATCGCGTGAATTTGCGCCGAGGCGCCGGCAATCTGCCGGCTGATCCCCATCAGCGCCTCTCGCATCGCTTCCATCGACTGCGCCATTCGTCCAGTCTCATCCTTTTTCCCTGAGAGTTTCCCGTAGGAGGCCCCCATCCGGGTGAAATCAAGAGTGGCCGTTTTATCAATGATTTCAGTAAGCGCAACAACAGGCGACGTCAACCAACGGGATGCCAGCCACGCCACTGCTCCCGCCAAGCCGATGAGAATCACAGCGAGCAAAAGAATATAACTCCCCATATTCCGCAGCGGTTTTTCCATGTCAGCAACATTGCCTGTCAATGCAACTGTCCACTGAAGTTTTGGGATGTATGAGTATGCGGCCAGCTTCAGTATTCCGTCCTTCCTGTACTGTAGATAACCTGTTGACACATTGGGGCTGCTGGCATTTGTTTGGGCGATCTGGGCCAACTCGCTGACCGGGGACGGCTCCCCGAGCAACTGACTGTCCGGATGGGTCACCAATCGTCCCATCCCATCAAGGATAAAACCATATGCGCCATCAGAATCGATGAAACGAAGATTCGATAGGTCACTGCCTAGTGATTCTGCAAAAACACCAAAAGCGACAACCCCTAGGACACTTCCGTTATCGTCTTTTATGGGCGCAACAAATGCGATGGCTACCTTTCCCGTCGATTTGGATTTCACTGGTTCGGAAAGCACTGAACGTCCCGATGATAAAACCTGTTTAAAATAGCCCCTATCTCCGACGCTGATGCCGATTAATTTGGGATCGCTATCAGCAATAATCTTCCCCTTCCCGTCGGTTATCAAAATATGTTCAACGCCGTTAGAACTCTTCACAAACTCACGCAACCATGCCGATTCATTGTCCGACTTGCGTTTCAACTCTTCTTGTGATCCAGCGAGGGTTTCCGGTTTTACTAAATCTTTTACCGACTGTCGGGCAGCCACAAGTTCTACTTGCAGTGTCAAGCCATTGGTGACACGGGTGATGCCCCCCGACTGAATGTTAGCAATCTCTATAATATCTCGTCTGATCTGACTTATTAACATATCTTCCGATTTTTCGTAACTAAGGAACCCAAACATAGTCGCTGTAATTGCAATAACCACTGTCATGACTAGGATTATTTTGTTTCGGATTGTCATTATTTTACCTCCTACAGATGCGCTCAAAAAAAATGAATTCACACCATACAGTCCTAACCAAAAGATATCCCCGGTCAGTTTCAAGTATGCTACACATGCCTCCCGAAGGTGTCGCTTTAATCGGCTCTCCCTGTAAGCACAATAGATTCTTTCGTCTTCAGCAAATGAGTAAGCATCTCATTCGTAGGTGTGGACACGCCGTATCTCTTTCCTAGCCGAACGATGGCTCCGTTAAGCGAATCTACTTCCGTAGGGCGACCTCTTCGAAGATCTTGTAGCATAGAGACACAGTGATTTTTCATGTGAGGCACCAATTTGTTAAAAAATACGGATAAATATGACTCAACATCCGGACAAATCGTCTGTTGCCCCATGGTAATTAAAAGCGAATAGATCTCCACAATTAAGCGTCGCATTAACTCACGGGCATTGGGGTTCTCTACCAACATACCCGGTGTCGTCTCCAACAAGGCGCCTAATGAATTAATGACCGAATTGAATGTGATTTTCCCCCAAACATATTTCATGATTTGATCCGTAGGTTGTGTCGGCATTGAAGCCTCCCGAAAGAATTCAATCCATTTATTAATCTCCGCTTGAGAGATCCGATTACCCGGCGATCCTAGGCGAATTTCCTCTGCCATCGCTTTTACATTTGATGCTCCAGGACCCAACGATTCCGCACCAAAGAAGACGGTGCTTACGAGCAGGTTCTTTTCCGGAATATGTTCAGCGCTCGCTTCATAATTTCCATAGCCGTTCTGAGTAAGTAACACAAATGAATCGGGCGAACGAACAGCAGCGATGGCCTTGGCAGCGTCGGTGATGGCAAAGGACTTAACGGTTACAATGATCAACTCCCAATCGCGACGGACACAATCTTGTAATGAAGCGACTACTTCATCAAGAAGATAGTGGTGTTCGCCCCAAATCCCTTGCACATGCACGCCCTGTTTTTGCACATCATCCAGAATATTTGGACGAACCATTGCCGTGACATGGTGACCGGCTTTTTTTAGCAAAGCCGCATACACGCTGCCTAGCGCTCCAAGGCCGTAGACAAGGACATTCATAAAATGCGCCCCTTTCACCCAGATAACAGATGAGCCTATAAAACAAAATCTTTATTACATTATGAAATTTTTTACATATTGACTCTCGCCAAACCATGAAATCGCCTCCTAAACGGACGAAAAAAAATCCCCAACTCCTCTATCTGTATTAATCAAAAAACCCCATTGATGCTTTGGAATATTTGTCCATAACACCAACGAGGTCGCTCGCTAGAAGTTCCTGTTCCAGTTCAATGATCATTCGTTCGAAAGACATCCAATCATCACCGATATACCTCCCTGCGTTCAAATAGTGGGCGAAACTTCAAACCATCTGCAAGGAGTTGCGGATCTCATTGCCGATCTCGCTATACGAAAAACACATGTACATTTTACGGGATAACCCATTTTTTGTCATGTAAAAAAATGTCGATGTTTGAACGATGAATTAAAAAGATTTTATTAGTGTATTTGTCAAAAAAAAATGACCCCAGGAGTTATCCTGAGGTCATTGGTTCTTATGTGTGGTGCCGGTGGCCGGACTCGAACCGGCACGGTCTTGCGGCCGAGGGATTTTAAGTCCCTTGCGTCTACCAATTCCGCCACACCGGCAGCTTGAATGGGATAAAAAGTCAATTTGGAGGCGGCACCCGGATTCGAACCGGGGAATAAAGGTTTTGCAGACCTTTGCCTTACCACTTGGCGATGCCGCCGTTCGCGACTTAAATTTTACCAGCTTCAAGGGTCTCTCGTCAAGGGAGACTAAAGCAGAGGAGGTGATTTGCTTGGTCGACTTCTCTACCGATGTGGGCGATATCGTCTATCCCGACGACATCCGCCGTCTGGACCGTTTCGTGAACCAACTTCGCGACGGCGATGAACTGGTGATCTCCGTCGACGCCAATGATGCCCATCAGACCGATTCCATCCTGACCTTCCTGCGAAAAAACGGGATGAACTTCCACACCGAAGGATCTCACGACGGTCGGGAGTATTACATCGTGGCCCGGCGCAAACTCCACTGAGCTAGCGACATTCCTCATGCCACCGGTGTTACTGGCTGTTCGCAGCCTTTGCGCTCGTCGCTGAGGTCGTCTAGGCGACCATGGGGGATCAAGAAACGGATCAACCGTTCTTGGGAATAACAACGCCACCCAGCTGGGGGTGGCGATTTCTTATGATTCTGGAGCGGGAAACGAGATTCGAACTCGCGACCCTCGCCTTGGCAAGGCGATGCTCTACCGCTGAGCTATTCCCGCAGGTGGTGCCTCGGGGCGGAATCGAACCACCGACACGAGGATTTTCAGTCCTCTGCTCTACCGACTGAGCTACCGAGGCAAACTGGCGGAGCAGACGGGATTCGAACCCGCGATCTCCAGCGTGACAGGCTGGCATGTTAGGCCTCTACACCACTGCTCCGCACCGACAAGGGATATTCTATCGTATATCACCCTTGTCGTCAATGCTTTTTTATTTGGTATTATTTTCTATTCTTTGATCAGATCTTGGACAAATTTGGGCAGGCAGAAGGCGGCTTTGTGCAGCGCCGGTGTGTAGTAGCGCGTCTCCATCTCCGGGATGGCGCTGACATCGACAGCCTCGGGATCATACTGCTTGGAGCCCATGGTGAAGCTCCAGAGACCGGAGGGGTAGGTCGGGATCGAAGCGAGGTAGAGCTTCGTAACGGGGAAAATCGTACGGATGTCCTTGACGACACGGGAGATCAGGTCGGCGTTGACGAAGGGCGACTCCGTCTGGGCGACCATGATGCCGTCTGGCTTTAAGGCGCGGTAGACAGCCTGGTAGAATTCAGCGGCGAAGAGCCCTTCGGCAGGCCCGACCGGTTCTGTCGAGTCGACCATGATCACATCGTACTCGTTCTCGTTCTCCTGGATATGTTTCACACCGTCGGCCACCAGGACCTCTACTTTGGGGTGCCCGAAGAGCGCCGAGGCGATCTCGGGCAGGTACTCTTTCGATGTCTCGATGACGCGGCCATCGATCTCGCACAGCACCGCCTTCTCCACCTTCGGATGTTTGACACACTCGCGAATGGCGCCACCATCGCCGCCGCCGATGATCATCACTTTTTTCGGATTGGGATGGGTATTCAGCGCCACATGGCTGATCATCTCATGGTAAACGAATTCGTCCTTGATGGTCGTCATGACCATGTTGTCGAGGACCAGCATGCGCCCCCACTGAACGGTGTCAATCATGGCCAGTTCCTGAAAGGGCGTCTTCTCTGTGTGAAGGGTCTGGGTGATTTTGCTGCTGTAGCGGAGGTTGGGCGTCTGCTCTTCTGTATACCAGAAACCGGAGGACATGCGGACATTGCCCCTTTCCATTCGATTACTCAGCGTCTTCGCTTTGACGATTTGAAGACGGGCGTGATTTGGACGCAGAAGAAAGAAATCACCTGCCGCTTGCAGGCAGGTGAGGGATGTCGATACGGTTTAATACCACAGGGGAGCGGCGGCAAAGGCGCAGCCGATCTTCTCCACCGTGTGTTCAACGGCCCGGACCTTAATCTCCTTCAGTTCCATACCCCGCACCTCAAAGGCTTCTTGCACCATGCGAGTGATGCGGGCTTCGGCCTCTTCCTTGGTGAACTTGCCTGTCAGTTCCATGATGACACCGAAGCTATCCGGCGAAATCCCGACAGCGATGGCGGCCGCAATGGTCTCGCCAGGGATATCGGAGACGATGGAGCCGTAGGCGGTCGGCACAAGGGCGCCGTAGGGAATCTTCATGCCAGGGGTATACTCGCAGTCGGGAGGCAAGATACTGCTGACCCGAACCAGGTTGACATTGCCGATCTCGGCTTTCAAGAGGGCGTTGTCGAACGCCGTCAGTTTGCTTTTACCTTCTGCAGCCGCGGCTGTGATGAAAAATTTCTTCGGCACGGGTAGCATAAGCATACCTCCAATGATTCGTTTTTAATGTGGTCGCAGACCTCGTTTATTATACCAGACGGGCAGAAAAAATAAACAATAATTTTGCGATAAAAATGAAAGCAAGGGAGGCGGTCGCCTCCCTTGCCTGGGAACGGTTGAATTGGTATGTGTCTTCTGATCGGCGCAGCCTACTTGATCACCTCGTTGTAGGAGAGGCCGCGCGTATGCAGGGTGTGGCTCCATTCCCGTTTGTTGCGATGCCAAAAGCCAAGGAAGACGATCGGCACCCAACTGTAGACAAAGACGGGATAAACGAGAACCCATTTCCAGGCGCGCCGGTCGACCTTGTCCAACATAAGGGCGACGAGGGGCAAGGCAAACTGGATATAGGAGAGGAACATCCATACCTGCTGGTGTATGGTCGAACTGAAGAGTTGAGTAAAGCTCAAGCTGATCGGTTCAACGACACTGAGCAGCATGAACAGGGACACCAAGACGACAAGGGCCGGCTGAAAGAGGTGCAAGGCCCCGTCCAGCATGGAGAAGTCGCCAGACGTCAGACCGCGCCAGAACAGTTTGGGGAAGTAGCGGAAGAAGATATCGACGTGCCCCTGGGCCCAGCGTTTGCGCTGGCGCCACGATTGGGCAAAAGTCAGGGGTTTCTCATCATAGATGACGGCCTCATGGCTCCAGGAGGTCTTGATGCCGTTCATCAGCGCTTTCATGGAGAACTCCATATCCTCTACCAGCGAGGTGGCGCCCCAGCCGTATTCACGGAGCAGGTTCGTGGAGATGCACATCCCCGTGCCGCCCAGCAGGTTGGAGAGGCCCAGGTTGTACCGGGCCAGTTGGAGCAGCCGGTTCGTGTGCCAGAAGGCGATGGAGAAGGTGGCCGTTACCCAGGTGTCAAAGGGGTTTTTGGAGTCGATATAACACTGGATGATCTGGTGGCCTTCCACCATTTTTTTGTTCATTTCCATCAGAAAATTCGGTTTGACCAGGTTGTCAGCGTCGAAAATGCAGATGCCGTCAAAATGCCGCTCCATGCGGAAGATCTTTTCGAACATCCATTCCAACGCGTAGCCTTTGCCTCGCTGCTGGCGGTTGAAACGCTCAAAAACCTGAGCGCCGGCTTCGCGAGCGATGACGGCTGTCCGGTCGGTGCAGTTGTCAGCGACGATGAAGACCTCATAGAGTTCCTTGGGGTAGTCAAGGTTCTTCAGGTTCTCCACCAGTGGACCAATGACGAATTCTTCATTATGCGCTGCGACGACTAAGGCGAAGGTCTTTTCCGGCGGCGCCGGCGGTCCTTCCTTTTTCCTCCAGAAGCCAAAGACGGACAAAATCATGTAGTACACCGTGCAGAATACGATCAACAACTGTAGCGGCACCATGATGATGTCGTATTTCTGGGCAAACAGAGTCTCCCATATCATCAAGGGTCAACTCTCTCCTTTCTCTGCCCTCTCGCCGAGGGAAGAGGTCTCTTGCAACAGATTATGGAAAAACCATCGACCATCCAAAGGTAATTGTACCGAAAAATACACCCAACCGTCAATGATTGTTATGTAAGGGGGCGGCAAGAGTTAGAAAAATCCGCGCCGCCTTAAGGCCCTTGCCATGCCGGTTGCGGTTTTTCCTTGCGCAAGGACATTTTCGGGCAGAGATAAAACTCTCCCTTCGAGTCAATCGAAGCAAAGAACACCTGATCGACCGTATAGGCTCCATGCATTTGCAACTGTTTGATCAACCATTCCTCGTCCAGATCGATCGTTCGAAGATTGCGATGATCCACCTTGCCGTCGAGGATGAGCGGCGTCGGCAATCCCTCGTAGGCTGTCGGCACATGCAAGTCCTCCGCGGTGAGTGGACGTTTTTGCGACTTGGGGATGATGCTCAATTTGCCCGACGTCTCTAAAATGGCGAACTCCACATCATTGATGTTGGGCACATTCTTTTCCCTCATTTGAGCCATCAGGTCATTCAGGTTGTAGCGGGTTCGTCGCATCTCCCCTTCCAGCAGGCGCCCGTTTTCAATGATCACCGTCGGCGATCCATTTAACCAGTCACGGGCGACAGGCGATTTCATGGCAAGGTAGGAGAATCCTACTTCCGCGATCACCAACACGCCGATGGGTATCAGCCCGTGATGCAAGGGGATGGCGGGATCCTCCATCGGGATTGCGGCCAATTCCGCGATCATGATGGCCACGACGAGATCAACAGGGGACAGCTTCCCGATCTCCCGCTTGCCCATGATGCGCATGATCAACAGCACGGAAAAGTAGACGATGAGGGCTCTACCGATGATGGTCAACACTTCTTGCAGGTCCATCGGCGCCACCTCGCATGGCCAAGTTTGAAATCCTTACTATTATGGCCGCAAGAGGGTCGAATATGAATGTCCGGTGGCGCAAAAGAGGGGAATCGCTGCCCCTTTTCCGGCAATCAAGGGGGCAATCGCCGAAAAAAGCCGTCAAATTTATCCTTAATCGTAGAGTTGATGGTATATGGCGTAGTCGTGAAGGACGCCCTTCACATAGGCCCGTGTTTCAGGGAAGGGGATCATTTCGATGGTCTGTTCCTTGCCTGTCCACTTTTGCTCCTGAAGCCACTGGCGCACATTTCCCCTGCCGCCGTTATAGGCGGCGATCGTCAGGGGGATATTGCCGTTGAACTCCTGCCGGAGGTCGGCCAGGTACCAACAGCCCATGCGGATGTTCGTTTCGGGGTCATGGAGCGATTCCGGAGAAAAATCACGGAGAGGCACCTGTTCGGCGATCCATTCCGCCGTCTGGGGCATCAGTTGCATCAAGCCCCGGGCGCCCTGACTGCTCTCCGCCCAGGGCAGGAATTTGCTCTCTCGCCGGATGATCGCCGTGACCAGATAGGGATCGACATGATACTCGGAAGCGTACTTCATGATCAGTGGCTTGTGCGGGATGGGAAAGAAGATCTTTTGCACCCAGGGGCTGTACCAGAGGAGGTTGCCGGCGACAGCGAGGATGATGACGGCCACAGCCAAGCGAGGGAAGGACAGCGTCCGGATCGGTTCACTCCACTTCACCGGCGGCCTCCTTCCAAAGCTGTTCTACCTGTTTTTTCATCTCCGGCAGGGGTTGTCCGGCGTCGATGAGCCGATCGGCTCGCTTGATCTTTTCTGCGAGAGGCATCTGAGCGAAGATGCGCGCCCTCGCCGCCGCCTCGTCAAGGTTGTCCCGTTCCATGAGGCGGCGAACTTGGGTCACCTCGTCGACAGCCACCACCCAGATCTCTCCGGCCATGGCCTCCATGCCGGCCTCAAAGAGCAGGGGCACATCAAGGACAACCACTTTTGCGCCTTGCCGGGCAAGCCGAGCCATCTCCTGTTCAAATCGCTCGATCACCTGTGGGTGGACGATCCCGTTCAAGCGCGCTCGCGCTTCCCCGTCGGCAAAGACGATACGCCCCAGCGCCGCCCGGTCAAGGTCGCCATCGGGACGAAAAACAGAGGGACCGAAGACCCTCTGAATGTCCCGCCAGGCCGGTTTCCCCGGCTCGACAACCTCACGGGCGACCACGTCGGCGTCGATGACAGCGGCGCCCAACCTTCTCAGGCAAGCAGCCACAGTCGTTTTCCCGGCAGCGATGCCCCCGGTCAATCCGATCACTTTCACGAGGCCCCTCCATTTCCATATTTATGCGCCGAAACGACGGTTTAGACAGCGCAGTCATGAAACGATTTTGACAAAACCAAGCCCCATCAGGGCGAGACCTGCGCCGTAGGCGAGCCATGTTCCGCCGGCCCAGCGTGCCTGCAAGCGGCCAAAGTAGAGTCCGGCGCAAACGAAGAACAGTTGCGTCAGGGCAACCACCGGCGGAGCGTACAGCGGCAGCGCCCCGACCATGGAAGCGCCAAAACCGGCGGCGAGGGCGTCCATGTTGAGCGCCAAGCCCAGAAGCAAGGCTTCCTGCGGTCCCAATTCGCCGGAACGGTCGAGGTCAGCCTGAGTCGGCTCACGCAAAACCTGGATGACCAGCCCGAAGGGTCGCAAGGTGATCGACAACACCTCTTCCGCTTTCACCTCCAGTGTCTCCTCAGCGGTCAACGCCGGCGCGCCGTAGCCCTCCTCGCAGGAACCAGCCAGTTCACCCGCGCCGGCTGGGCCGACGGGTGAGCTTTGGCCTCCTTGAGACCCCTTGCTCCGTTCTTCCCTGGCTACGTTGAAGACTTGAAAGAGGCCCAACAAGATCAGAATGCCGCCGCCAAGCCGTCCGGCCCATTCGCCGGGAATCAACGCCGTCAAACCGTGTCCGGCGAGAAGGGCGATCGCCATCGCCAGAGCGGAACAGAAACTGATCACGAGTAGGGAACTCAAGGGAACGCCGATGCGCTTGAGTCCATAGGCCACCCCCGCTCCGAATCCGTCCAAACTCAAGGCGACTGCCAACCCCAACAACGACCATAACGCCACGATGGGTCCCTCCCGGGTTGCACATTTCCCGATATACTATGCGAACCCGGGAAAAGGTCCACTGAGGGGCTACATCGACTCGACGACAGCCTCCCATTCGGTATAGGCGTCGGTCAGTTCCTGGCGGACCTGTTCGTATTCCTCCTGGGTGCGGCGGGCCTGTTCGCCGTCCCGGTAGGTGCTCTCATCGGCCAATGCCTCGCTAAGGCTTTGCAGTCGCTCCTCCAGGCGAGCGATCCGTGATTCGGCCTCCTTCAGGGCCTGTTCCCTTTTCCAGGGATTGGTCAACTTCGGCCCGCCAGACTTGCCGGCGCCGCCGGTAGGGCTGGCGGCGCCGCTGCTGGCGCCTTGGTTGCCGGCATTGCCGGGCATACCAGGGCGATCGCTCGTTTCCGCATTCGTCCGGGCCTTAGCCCCGGCGGCCCGCTGGGCCGCTTCTTTTTCCGCCGCTTCCCGCTCAGCCTTTTTGCTCCGATAATCGGAGTAGTTGCCCAGATACTGGGTGAAATGCCCATCGGCCAGTTCCAACACCCGATCGGCTAGGCGATCCAGGAAGAACCGGTCATGGGAGATGACCAGAAGGGTCCCCGGAAAATCGGCCAGGGCCTCTTCGAGGGCCTCCTTGGCGCCGATGTCCAGGTTGTTCGTCGGTTCGTCGAGCAGAAGGAGATTGGCGCCTGTCAAAAAGAGCTGCGCCAAAACGAGCCGGCTCTTTTCTCCGCCGCTTAAGACGCCAACCGTTTTGAAGACATCATCGCCCCGGAACAAAAAGCGCCCCAGGAGGGTGCGCGCCTGCTCCTCCGTCATGGGTCGCATGGCGCGGATCGCTTCCAACAGCGTGTCGTTGTCGTTGAGGTGTTCCTGCTCCTGAGCATAATAGGCGGGCTTGACCCGGAGGCCGAAGACGATATCGCCGCCGGCGGGTGGCAGTTCGCCGAGAAGAATCCGAAAGAGTGACGTCTTTCCGGCGCCGTTTTTCCCGAGTATGGCGATGCACTCGCCCCGCCGGACTGTCAGATCAAGGCCGGCAAAGAGCGGCCGGCCCGGATAGGCCGCTGCCAGATCGCGCAAGACCAGGACCTGCTCGCTGCTGGACGTTTGGGGCACAAACTTGAGGTCCTGAAGGCTCATGCTCTCGACCGGCTGGGCGATCCGCTCCCGCCGGGCGAGCCGCGTCTCCCGCCCCCTCGCCTGCTTGGCGTTGACGCCAGCCTTGTTGCGCCGGATGTATTCTTCGATACGGGCGATCTCCGCCTGATCCTTCGCAAAGGCCCGCTTTTGCGCCAGCAGCGCCTCATCGCGGAGCTGCAAAAACCGCGAGTAATTCCCCGGGTACATGTCAAGGCAGCCTCGTTCCAGATGGAAGATGCGGCCGCAAATCTTGTCCAAAAAGTACCGGTCATGAGAGATGACGAGGACAGCGCCGCGGTAGTCGCGCAGGTAATCCTCCAACCATTCCGTCGCGCCGATATCGAGGTGGTTCGTGGGCTCGTCGAGCATCAGCAGGTCATAGGGCCGCAGGAGCAGGCGGGCCAGGGCGAGCCTTGTCTTCTGACCGCCGCTGAGCACCTCTGCCGGCAGGTTAAAATCGTCCTCCGTAAATCCGAGGCCGCGCAGGACGGAGCGGACTTTGGCCTCGGCGCCGTAGCCGCCCCCTTCCTCATAGCGATGAAGCAGGTCAGCATATTCGGCCATGACCTGCTCCAGGACCTTTTCGTCGGCCAGGGTGTCCGGGTGCTCCATCGCCTGTTCCAGGCGGCTGATCTCAGCGCGCATGGCCAGGATGTCAGCCAACTCCTCCAGGGCCGCCGCGAAGACCGTCTGGCCGGCCGGCGGGGTGCGCACCTGCTGGAGGTAGCCCACACGGACGCCCTGGGTCCAACTGAGAACGCCTTCGGCCGGCTCCTCCGATCCGGTGAGCACGCGAAAGAGGCTCGTCTTGCCTGCCCCGTTCGGTCCGACAAGACCGACCTTGTCCCCCTCGTGGATGATGAAGGTGACATTTTCAAAGACGCGTCGTGCGCCATAGTTGAGCGCCAGGTTTTTACTCTGTGTGATAATCCGGTTGCTCATAATTCCCTTTTCCTTTTATTTTTGACAGTTGGGGCAAAAATGGGTGCTCCGCCCGCTGCGTTTTTCTCGAACGATGGCGCCGCCGCAGCGACGGCAGAGGGCGCCTTCCCGCCCATAGGCCCACAGCTTTTCCTGAAACTCCCCTTTGCGTCCCTCGCCGTCGACATAATCGCGAAAGGATGTCCCCTTGGCGTCAATGCCCTCCTGGAGAACGGTGCGGATGCTGTCGTAGAGGCGGCGGCTCTCGGCCTCATCGAGGGAGTCGGCCGGCCGATCCGGGTGGAGAGCGGCCCGGGCGAGGGCCTCATCGGCGTAGATGTTCCCGAGACCGGCCAGGAAGGACTGGTCGAGCAGCAGCGGCTTCAGCTTGGTCTTGCGTTTCACCAGGGCGCCGTGAAAAAGGGCGAAGGAGAGATCGTCGGCCAACGGTTCGGGACCGAGCCGGCCCTTTCCCGGCTGCACCAGCGCCTCCGCCGTCGCCATGAGGGTCAAGGTGCCAAACTGGCGCACATCAGCGTAGCGCAGCAAACTGCCGTCGTCCAAGCGGAAGACGGCATGGGTATGGGGCGGTTCCGGCGTTTCCCTTTCCTCCTTCCGGAGGTGGACGAGGCGTCCGGTCATACGCAAGTGGATCACAAGGGTCTCGTCACCGTCCAGGTGGATCAGCAGGTATTTCCCTCGTCGTCCTAATTCACGGATCTGTCGCCCCCGGAGGGCGTCGGCGAAAAGCGTGCCCGGCAGGGCAAAGGCGATTTTGGGCAGGCGCAGTTCTACATCTTCTATCGTCCGCCTCGATATCCGGCTCGCCAGGCTGCGGCGGACGGTCTCTACTTCCGGCAATTCGGGCACTGGACAACCTCCGTTAGCGCGAAAAATCGATGTCAGGCGACGATCACCCGGCCGAATAGGGTTTCATCTCATACCAGTTCGGCCCCGTCTTGACGTCCACCGTCAGCGGCACGTCGAGCCGGATCGTCTGTTCCATCGTTTCCTGGATGAGGGCGGCCGCTTCGGCGAGCTCTGCCAGCGGCGTCTCGAAGATCAATTCGTCATGGACTTGCAACAGCATGCGGGTGCGCAGCCCCTGCTTGACCAACAGGTCGGGGATGCGGACCATGGCCGCTTTGATGATGTCGGCGGCGGTGCCCTGGATGGGCGTGTTCATGGCCGCCCGCTCACCGAAATTCTGGCGGATTTTATTTTTGACAAAGAGATCGGGCAGCCGCCGCCGCCGGCCCAGCAGGGTCGTCACATAGCCTTGCCGGCGCGCCTCGGCGATGATCTCGTCGATGTAGCCCTTGACGCCGTTGTAGCGTTCGAAGTAGCCGTCGATGTACTGGCGCGCCTCGGCGCGGAGCACCCCTAAGTCGCGGCTGAGGCCGAAGTCGCTGATGCCGTAGACGATGCCAAAGTTGACCGCCTTGGCGCGCCGGCGCATCTCGCGGGTCACATTCTCCATGGGCACGCCGAAGACTTCGCTGGCGGTGCGGGTATGAATATCCTGATTCTTGGCAAAGGCGTCCTTGAAGGAGGGATCACCGGAGAGGTGGGCCAGGATGCGCAGTTCGATCTGCGAGTAATCGGCGGCCAAGAGAGTCCAGCCGTCACTGGGGGCCACAAAGGCCTTGCGGATGCGGCGTCCCTGTTCGAGGCGAACCGGTATGTTCTGCAGGTTCGGTTCAGTCGACGAGAGCCGGCCTGTCGCCGTCACCGCCTGGTTGAAGCTGGTGTGGATGCGGCCGCCGTCACCGTCGATCAGGGGCAGCAGACCCTCTACATAGGTCGACTTGAGTTTCATCAGTTGTCGGTATTCCAGCACCTTGGGCACGATCGGGTGCCGGTCGGCCAGTTCTTCCAGAACCTCTACATCGGTGGAGTAGCCGGTCTTCGTCTTTTTGATCACCGGCAGCCCCAGCTTTTCAAAGAGGATCTTGCCGAACTGCTGTGTCGAGTTGATGTTGAAGGTCTCACCGGCCAGATCATAGATATGGGCCTGCAACCGGTGGATCTCGGCGCCCAGTTCGCCGGCCATCTCTTGCAGGACGGCGGGATTGACCTTGACGCCGGCCCATTCCATGGCGCCCAGGATCGGCGCCAGCGGCAGCTCCACATCGCGGTACAGGGCGCTCAATCCCTCTTCGCCGAGGCGCGCCTCCAAGGCCGGCATCATGTGAAAGAGCGCCGCAGCAGCGCGGGCCCCTTCCTCCGGCGCAAGGGCGTTGCGTCCGGCGTCAGCGTCGATTTTCCAACCGATCAAGTCGTGGGCCGACCGAGCCAAGTTGTAGCTGTTCGCGAGGGGATCGAGCAGGTAGGCGCCGATCAGGCCGTCACCGTCGATCCCTTCGATCAAGGTGTCCTCCCGGCGAGCGAGCAGCCAGAGCGACTTGGCGTCAAAAAAGAGCTTGCGATGGTCCTTGGAGATCCAAAAGGGGCGGGTCGCCGCAAAGATCGCGCCCGGCTGGTCGATGACCCAGACGCGCGGCAATATCGGCAGGGCGTCTTTTCCCGCAGCGATGATGAGTTGTTTCAATTCGCCGGTCCGTGGCGAGCCGTCCCAGGCGGCCAGCACCGCCGTCCGGCATCCCGGTTCAGCGCCAAGCTGCATCAGTTCCGTCAACATCTGGCCGGTCGTCGCCTCATCGTCGACAAGGGTGAAGTCCACGGTGAGGGGCGCTTCCACCTCGACATTGACGGCTGTTTCGCCGGTTTTCCCCTCCTGTTGCGCTCCCGGTTCGGCAGGGAGCCCGCCAGCGCCGGCCTTCTCCTCCGTTCCGGCAAAGAGGCTGCCGCTTTCCGCCCCGTCCCCTTCCCCCTCGGGAAGGTGGCGCAGGAGGCTGCGGAATTCCAAGTCCTTATAGAGTTGACGCAACGCCGGGTAATCGGGCGCTGCCGCCCGGCAAGCCTCCCAATCGGGGGTAAGGGGAATATCGCATTTGATCGTCGCCAGTTCCTTCGAGAGAAAAGCCAGTTCACGATGGGTGGCCAGCTTCTCCTTCAGTTTCCCTTTCACCTCGTCGAGCCGTTCGTAGAGGCTGTCCATGTCGCCAAACTGTTCCAGCAACTTGAAGGCCGTCTTCTCGCCCACCCCCGGCACACCGGGGATGTTGTCGGAAGCGTCGCCCATGAGGCCTTTCCAATCGATCACCTGGCGCGGTGTCAAGCCGATTTTCTCCTTCAGCGCTTCCTCATCATAGCGTTCGATCTCGCTGATCCCCTTGCGGGTGAAGAGCACCTCCACTCCGGGGGAAATCAACTGCCAGGCGTCGCGGTCGCCCGTGACGATCAAGCTGTATATCCCCTGTTCCCGGGCCTGGCAAACGAGGGCGCCGATGAGATCGTCGGCCTCAAAGCCCGCCTCCTCAAAGACAGGGATGCCCCAGGCGGCGAGGACCTCCTTGAGCAGGCCGAACTGGGGCCGCAGTTCATCGGGCGTCGCTCCCCGCTGGGCCTTATAGGCTTCATATCGCTGCGTCCGGAAGGTGACGCGACTTTTGTCGAGACAGACGGCCAGGTGATCCGGTTGATAATCCCGGCGCAGCCGTTCGAGCATCGTCAAAAAACCGTAGACGGCGTTGGTGGGAACGCCCTGGGAAGAAGACATGGGCGGCAGCGCGTAAAAAGCCCGATGAAGCAGGCTGCTGCCGTCGATGACCATAAAAACTGCATTGCGCACAGATTCGGTGCTCCTTTAATCGCGTACTGAATCGAAGAATCAAGGTCTCCCAAAAGGTTCTCGCTGCATCTCCACAAACCCTGCTTAGGCCTGTTCCCTTTCAGAATCAATCGCCTCGCCCAGTTCCCGCCAGGGTAAAGCGGCAGCCTTGATCGACGGCTCACCGTCTTCATTGCCCTGGTAATAGACGACGACCAGATCATCGTCGACGACAGCGAGATCGGTATATCCCCCATCATAGGGATTTCCCTCATACATATCGAGCGTCAAGCCGCTGTTGCCGCTTTCGCGAGACGCGGCGTCTTCTTCATCGTCCCCCTGGTTTTCGCCGGCAGATCCGTTCGAGGAACAAACCTCCTGCTCCCAGCCTTCATTGGCGCGCAGAAGGCGGATCGCCACAGCGCTTTTCCGCTTTTCCCGCAGATCCCGGTAGGCGAGAGCGATGCCCTCCGGCAGGGAGACGGCCATGGGCGCGTGGGCTTTGGAAAAAATCCGTATCGGCTTCGACCAGCGCTGGAGATCGTCCGAATCGGCGAGCCAGATGCCGAAGGGGGCACTGTCCTGGCGGCTGAACATCCGGTAGCGGCTCCCGTCAAAGACGATGGTGCTTTCATTCAGGACAGCGCCGTCGATATTGCTGGGAAGATAGGACAAGACATCCCAGTGTTCAAAATCGTCGGTCACGATGACAAGGGGGCGGGTGAAGGTCTCGCCCTTCAGGATCCCATAGGCGGGAAAGATGCAACCGGTGGGGCTTTTGATGGCCTTGCCATAGAAGACGATCCACTCGACCCCCTTCAGTTCGACGGCGCAGCGTTCGGTGAACCGGGGCTCGTCGGCGACGGAGACGAAGGCCGGACAGATCCTTCCCCGCAGGTATGTACGGGTGCAGAGGGTGAAGAGGTCCTCATCAAGGCGGGAGACAATGGCGTCGATCTCGTTTTCGCTGCGGAAAACGACCTTGTCTTCGCCAACGTCAACAAAACCTTCCCCCCTGTCCGCATGCATCCGTTCCAGGAATTCACCCTTGTCCAGCCGCAGGCAGCGCACGGTTCCATCGACGCCGTGGCACTGGCGAGCGCTCGTCACCCCCTGGCGGTAGAAGATATAGACCCGGTCCCGGTGCTCCGTAAAGGTCGGAAAGGCGGAGTAGCGGTTTCGCTGCCTGGGCACAAGCGTTTTTCGCGCGATCACATCGATCCCCTCCATGGTCAACAGCGCGCCTTCGGCTGTTCATTATCTACTGGTGATTATACCCCTTCGGTTTCATCCAAACGCAAAAAAAGCGCCTGGATCCGCGATTTTTTCGCGGCCCAGGCTGTCGTCGGGAGAATGCCGGGTTACACCAGCGCCCGTTTGCCCGCTGGCGGTCGATACCCCTCCGGCGGTTCGACCCGTTCGACACGGCAGGCGCAAACCTTCAGTTCAGGGATCTTGGCGACGGGATCGACGACACCGATGGTCAGCTTGTTGACTGCCGCCTCGGCGAAGTGGAAGGAGGTGAAGACCGTCCCTGCCAGGATGCTTTCAGTCAGTCGCACCGGCAGGGCGATGGCCCCCCGGCGGGTGGACAGGCAAACCCAATCGCCGTCAACCAGGCCGCAGGCGGCGGCGTCACCGGGATGCATCTCCAGGTGTTCCTCCGGATAGATCGTCTCCAACCCGGTCCGCCGGCTCATCGTCCCCGTATGGTAGTGAAAGAGGCGCCGGCCCGTGGAGAGCACAAGGGGATAATCTCCATCGGTCGCTTCTGCCGGCGGCAGGTAGTGAACGCCATGGAAGCGGCCTTTTCCCCGGGTAAAGCGATCCACATGCAACCGGGGCGTTCCCGGATGCTCCGGCGACAGGCAGGGCCAGCAAAGCCCGCCGTCCCGGTCGATCCGTTCGTGGCTGACACCGCCATAGGACGGAGTGAGGCGGGCGATTTCCGCCATCACCGCCGCCGGGTCTTCCAAGTCAAAGGGGCGCCCCAGGGCGGCGGCCAGATCGGCCATGATCCGCCAGTCGGGCCGCGATTCGCCGATGGGCTCGATGGCCTGGCGCACCCGCTGCACCCGCCGTTCCGTGTTGGTGAAGGTGCCTTCTTTTTCAGCGAAGGTGCAGGCCGGCAAGACCACATGGGCCAGTTGGGCCGTCTCGCTCAGGAAGATATCGACGGCGACGAGGCATTCCAATTGTTGCAAAGCCTCGACGACATGGGAACTGTCCGGGTCAGACAGAACGGGGTTCTCGCCGACGATCAGCATCGCCTTCAGCGAGCCTGAGCGGGCTGCTTCGAGCATCTCGCCGACGGTAAAGCCCGGCTGTTCCGCCAGGTCGGCGGAAGCAACGCCCCAGGCTCCGGCAAACTTCGCCCGCACGGCCGGGTCTGTGACCGGCTGGTAGCCGGGAAAAACGTTCGGCAGCGCGCCCATGTCACAGGCGCCCTGCACGTTGTTTTGCCCGCGCAGCGGGTTGACGCCGCTTCCCTCTTTGCCGATGTGACCGGTCAACAGGGCCAGGTTGGCGATGGCCATCACGTTGTGGCTGCCGGTGCGTTTCTGGGTGATCCCCATGGTGTAGAAAATGGAGGCTCGTTCAGCCTTCGCGTACCGCCGGGCTGTCTCGCGAATCACCTCCGGCGCGATCCCGGCGATCGGCGCCGCCCATTCCGGCGTGCAATCGGCGACAGCCGCCTGCAGTTCGGCAAAGCCTTCCGTCCGTTCCTCGATAAAGGCTTGGTTCGATAGTCCTTCCGCGATGATCACATGGGCCAGGGCATTGAGCAGCGCCAGGTCTCCACCGGGTCGGATCGCCAGGTGATTCGTCGCCGCAGCAGCCAGTTCCGTTTGGCGCGGATCGATGACGACACAGGGGGTCCCCCGCCCGATGGCCTGCAACAGTTTCTGGGCCAAAACAGGGTGAGACTCAGTCGTGTTCGACCCGATGACCAGCAAGAAGTCGCTCTTGGCGATGTCGCCGATGGGGTTGGTCATGGCCCCAGAGCCAAAGGCGGCGGCCAGGCCGGCCACCGTCGAGGCGTGGCAGAGGCGGGCGCAGTGGTCGATGTTGTTGGTGCCGAGGACGGCCCGGGCGAACCGGTTGATCAGGTAGTTGTCCTCATTCGTCGCCTTGGCCGAAGCCAGCACGCCGAAGGCATCGCCGCCATGGTCAGCCCGGATGGCCTGAAAACGCTCCGCCACGAGGGCGATCGCTTCCTCCCAGGAGGTTTCGACAAAGCGGCCCTCCTTTTTCACGAGAGGCCGGCGCAACCGATCGGGGTGGTGAATAAAGGAGAGGCCAAAACGCCCCTTCACACAGAGGTGGCGTCCGTTGACCGGCCCATCAGACGCCGATGCGACGCCGATGACCTCCTCCCGCCCCGGTTCACCGGCGCCCGGCCGCCCCACGACCTCCAGATCGAAGTTGCAACCGGTGCCGCAATAAGGACATGTCGTCCGCACCTTGCGGCGCACGTCCCAGGGGCGACCCTTCCCAGCCTTCGTCTTGTCCACGAGCGCGCCGGTCGGGCAGAGAGCGACACAGGAGCCGCAAAAGACACAGTCCGACTCGCCCAAGGGCCGCTCAAAAGCCGGCCCGACCGTCGTCGCGAAACCGCGTTTTACATAGTCGAGGACATGGCGTCCCTGCACCTCGGCGCAGACGCGGACACATTTGCCGCAGAGGACGCACTTGTTCATATCGCGCCGGATAAAGGGGTTGCCGTCATCCAAAGGATCATGGCGGCGTTCCCCGTCCAGGGCAGAGCCGGGAAGGGGAAAGTCGGCGCCATACTCGTAGGCGTAGGTCTGAAGCTTGCAGCGACCGGTCCGCTCGCAGCGCAGGCAGTCCTTCGGGTGGTTGGCCAGGAGCAGTTCCAGCACCGTCCGGCGCGCCTCAACGACAGCCTCTGTCCCGGTGCGGACGACCATTCCCGGCGATACGGCCGTGACACAGGAGGGCGGCAGGTTGCGCATCTTCATCATCCCGCCCGCCGTGGCCACTTCGATCTCCACTACACAGAGGCGGCAAGAACCGGGATTGGTCAATTCGGGATCGTGACAGAGGGTCGGGATGTCGATGCCGAGTTGCCGCGCCGCTGCCAAAACGGTCGTGCCCGCCGGCACGGAAAGGGCTTGTCCGTCGATGGTCAATTCCACTGTTGCGTCTATCATCGTCATCCTCCCTCCTATCGGCGTATGACCGCCCCGAACTTGCACCGTTCCAGGCAGGCGCCACACTTGATGCAGCGGCTTTCATCGATCACATAGGCTTCCCTCGGCTTGCCGGAGATGCAGCCAACAGGGCAGGCGCGGGCGCAGAGAGAACAGCCGCGGCACTTGTCCCCTTCGATGCGGTAGGTCAAAAGCGCGGCGCAGAGGCCGGCAGGGCAGCGCCGGTCGCTGATATGGGCCTCATACTCGTCGCGGAAATAGCGCAGCGTCGTCAAGACGGGATTGGGCGCCGACTGTCCGAGGCCGCAGAGGGACGTGGACTTGATCACAAGGGCCAGTTTTTCCAGCGCCGCCAGGTCTTCCCCTTTTCCCTGGCCGACCGTGATCCGCGTCAGGATCTCCAGCATCCGTTTCGTCCCTTCCCGGCAGGGGGCGCATTTGCCGCAAGACTCCTGCTGGGTGAAGTTTAAGAAATAGCGGGCGATGTCGACCATGCAGGTCGACTCGTCCATCACGACAAGGCCGCCGGAGCCCACCATGGCGCCCACTTCCAGGAGGGATTCATAATCGACAGGCGTATCGAGGAGCGATTCCGGCAGGCAACCGCCGGAAGGTCCGCCGATTTGGACGGCTTTGAAGGCCTTGCCGCCCTGGATGCCGCCGCCGATGGCGAAGATGATCTCCCGCAGGCTGAGACCCATGGGCACCTCGACAAGGCCCGTGTTGTTGACCTTGCCGGTAAGGGCGAAGACCTTCGACCCTTTGGACCGGCCCACACCCATGTTGGCGTACCAGTCGGCGCCGTGGCGCAGGATGTGGGGGATGTTGGCGAAGGTTTCCACGTTGTTGATGTTGGTCGGCTTGCCCCACAGGCCTTTTATGGCCGGATAAGGCGGCCGAACGCGAGGCATCCCCCGGTTGCCCTCGATCGACGTCAGCAAGGCTGTCTCCTCGCCGCAAACGAAGGCGCCGGCGCCAGCCTTGACATGGACATGGAAGGAAAAACCGCTGGCCAGGATGTTTTCACCGAGGAGGCCGCAGGCTTCCGCCTGGGCGATGGCCTTCTGGAGGCGACGGATGGCGAGGGGGTACTCAGCCCGCACATAGATGTACCCCCCTTGGGCGCCGATGGCGTATCCGGCGACCAGCATCCCTTCCAACACGGCATGGGGATCGCCTTCCAGGACGGAACGGTCCATGAAGGCCCCCGGATCGCCCTCATCGGCGTTGCAGACGATGTACTTCTCTTCCCCTGCCGCGCCGGCGGTGAACTCCCATTTCTGACCGGTCAAAAAACCGGCGCCGCCCCGTCCGCGCAGGCCCGAACGCTTTACCTCGGCGATGACGGCGGAGCGGTCCATGGCCAGGGCCTGGAGAAACCCCCGGTACCCCTGGCGCGCCATGTACTCGCCCAGGTCCTCCGGGTTGATGTGGCCGCAGTTGGCCAATACGATCCGGTGCTGGCGCGCGTAAAAGGGGATCGACGGGTAGCTCTCCAAGACTTCCCCCTCGGGGAGCCGGTAGAGAAGCCGCTCGACGACCTGTCCGCCAACCAGGTGGGCCTCAACGATTTCAGGGACGTCAGCGGCGCTGACGCGACGATAAAAGGTTTTTCCGGGCTCAACGACGACGATCGGCCCTTGCTCACAAAAGCCATGACAGCCGGTCAGGGCGATCTGAACATCCTCCGCCATCCCCCGTTCCGCCACCGCCCCTTGGAGCGCCTCCAGCACCGGACGGCCGCCCGAAGCGATGCAGCCGGTGCCGGCGCAGACGAGCAGGCGCCAGCGAAGGAACCCCCCTCGCGCTTCCTTCTGGTCTCCTGTCTGGCCGGAAGGTTCAACCGCCTCTATCCGTCTTTGCCGGGCGATCCGGCATGCGTCGTCATCATGACAAAAAGGCCCCTCAGTGCGACAGCGGACGTATTCCTTGCAGGGTGTGGCCGGTCGATGGGCGCACCGTTCACAGCAAGATTGCATCAAACTTTTCATGTCAGGGCGCCTCCTCATTCATACCGGGCCAGGATGGTCGGCAGGCTCTCGGGCGTCAAGCGTCCATGGGTGTCTTCGTCGATCATGATCACGGGAGCGAGTCCACAGGCGCCGATACAGGCCACCGATTCGAGGGTATAACGCAGGTCTGGCGTCGTCTCGCCGTCTTCAACCTCCAGTTGTCGACGCAAGGCCTCGAAAATCCGGGCGCCGCCGCGAACATGGCAGGCTGTGCCCAGGCAAACGCGAATCACATGGCGGCCCCGCGGCGCGAAATGAAACTGAGCGTAAAAGGTGGCCACACCGTAGACCTGGGCCACAGGCAACCGCAACGACCGGGCAATCCTCTCCATCACCGGCTCAGGGAGATAACCGTATATCTCCTGGGCGCCTTGAAGCAAGGGGATCAAAGCGCCCCGCGCCTCCCGGTATTCAGCAAGCAACGCCGTCAGGCGCTGATCTTTTTCTGTTTCGACATGTTCTTGGCAGCAGTGACATTCAACCATGAGCGCGTTCCTCCCTGCAGTCGATGACCTGGCTCTCGGTGATGATCTGATCCATCGGAATGTCGTGGTCATCGGGGTGTATCTCTTTGACGATCTGTAGGTCGAAGGCCAGCGCGATTTTCTGGGCGTCGGCCCGCAAGGAGGGGAGAAAACGATCGTAATATCCGGCGCCATAGCCAAGACGGTTGCCGAGCCGGTCGAAGGCGACGCCAGGAATCACCACCAGATCGATCGCGGCAGGCGGAACCGGTTTCATTGAAACCGGTTCCATGATCCCCCAGGTTCCCCGCCGGAGATCGTCCGGGTAGCGGTCGATCCGGCCGGCGATCAGGTGACGCGTAGCCGGTTGGCAAATCGGGACGGCTACCGTCTTCCCCAAACGCAGGCTCTGGGAAAGAATTTCTCCCGTCAACACCTCCTGGCGAAAATCAACATAAATCATCACCGTCGACGCCGCCGCGTAGGCCGGCATGGCCAGCAAGCGGTCGACAATGAAACGGCTTTTCCCTTCTATCTCCTCTGATGTCAAGGCGCTGCGGCCTTGCAGGGCCGATTGTCGCAGGCTCTGCTTCAAGCTGTCACCCTCAATCCGACAGAATGTTGTCATACTCATTAAGATTCGTCGCAAAGTGCCTATTCCCTCGTCGACCCAGGTGAGGTTTTATGGTTGCTCCCCCCTTGCTTGCAGACAGAATCGAGAAAACCGGATTACGGCGATAGCGACAATAGAAAACTCAGGAAAAAGAGAACGCAAAAAAAGGCCAAAAAAAAGAAGGCCCAGAGGCCTTCGAAACGAATCGGAACAAACGATTGGAGGCAGGAAATGGAGTGGCGTTAGGCGAAAATATCAGCGAACGGCGATCCCGCGAACGTTAGACGCCTGGGGTCGCAGACCGTTGTCGTTGAGGTTTTGAGTGAACCGCATCAGGTCAAAGTAGACCGTCAGGTCGACGTTTTGCACCTGCGCTTTCGAGGGTCCTTTCAAGATGATGGGCGAGAAGTTGAGAATCGCTTCGATTCCGAGGTCGGTCAGTTGCTGGGCGACCGCCTGTACAGAGTCGGCGGGTACAGCCAGGATGGCCATCCGAACCCCATGCTCTTTGATGAGCTTCTCCGCTTCTTCCCAAGAAACGACGATCTTGTCGATGATGGTCGAACCGATTTTTTCCGGATCCGTGTCCACCAGCGCAACCACGTCGAATCCACGTTGACGGAATCCCGGGTAGGCGGCCAGCGAGGAACCCAAGTGACCGGCTCCGACGATGATCACGGGCCAATTGCGGTCTTGGCCCAGGAGCTTGCGGATGTTGTCCCGCAGTTCCCGCACATTGTAGCCCACACCGCGAACACCAAATTCCCCGAACATGGACAGATCCTTACGGACGACACCCGAGTTGATTCCCACGGCATCACCCAACTCCACCGAGGAAATGATCGGGACACCGCGTTCTTCCAACTGTTCAAGGATTCGCGAATAGAGCGACAAACGCATGATTGTCGGCTCAGGCACCTTGAAAAACTTCACGTCCTCATCCCCTTCATTGATGTCAAATTATGTGCGTTGGGCTTACCTTGGATATCGTTTGTCCGATATCCTATCAATGTTTGTCTATCTGTAATTTAACTATACATGCGATAGTTTCCACATGCAATACCTTTTTTGCAACTTTTGCGTAAAGTTTGCAACATTTTTTTTAATCCCCTTTTTGACATCTCCTGTCGGTTGATCATATTATAGGGGTGGGGGTCTTTTGGTCCCCTTTGATCTGCTCGAAAGGAGACCATGGGTTATGTCCCGGCTTGTTGACTCTCTTCAACCGGAGGAAAGTTCCCTCCCTTACACCGTGGGCCGCATCAACCGCTTCGTCCAACCGGCGTTGCTCCTGCTGCTTTCGGAAAAGCCTTCGTACGGCTATGAACTGATGGAACGAATCGGTGAACTGGTCCTCTTGGACGGACCCACCGACCCTGCCCTGATCTACCGCACCCTGCGCCGGATGGAAGAAGAACAACTGGTGCGCTCCAACTGGCAGACAGGGGAAAGCGGCCCGGCGAAACGCTGTTATGAGTTGACCGACAGAGGTGTCGAGACATTGCATAGATGGGCCCGGGAAATCACACGGCATCGCAGGGCTCTTGACGAATTTTTGTGCCGCTACCGTACGCACTTCAATCATTCCCCGCTAACAGACAAGATGCTGGACATCGGTTAAAAGATGTGGGAACTCCGCTCTCAGAGCGGAATTTTTTGTTTTTGTCCGGAAAAACAGGAAGCCCCGGAGACCGAGACTGGTTTCCGGGGCTTTTACGGTTTGTTGTTTGTTGAACCTTAGCGGACGTTGCCGTTCAGACTCAACACCTCACCTGGCGACAGGATGTGACACTCCGCGTCGGTCTGTTCTGTAACAGACTTTTTGAAGGCCAGGGCATCCTGTTCGATGACCGGGAAGGTGTTATAGTGCATCGGCACGACGACGCGTGGGTGGAGCAGTTTGGTGGCATAGAGGGCATCTTCCGGTCCCATGCTGAAGTTATCGCCGATGGGCAGCAGGGCGAGGTCGAGACGCCCCCCCTTCAGGAAGCACATGTCGATAAGTTCCATGTCGCGGGTCAGGCCCGTATCACCGGCGTGATAGATCGATTTGCCGCCCATATTGATCAGAAAACCGCAGGGGTTGCCCACCTCGATCTGGTTGTCGCCCTCGACGATCCCCGAACCGTGTACGGCGACCGTAAGGCGCAACCGGCCAAAGGGAAAGTCCCGTTTGCCGCCAATGTGCATCCCGTGGGTTTTGGCGCCTTTGCGCTGGCAGTAGCCGGCCAGTTCAAAAGGAGCGATGATGGTGGCGCCGGTGCGTTTGGCGATATCGACGGCGTCGCCAAGGTGGTCGCCATGGCCGTGGGTGATGAGGATGTAATCAGCGTTCACCTCGTCGGCCTTGACGGGACAAAGGGGGTTGCCTGTAAAAAAGGGGTCGATCAGGACCTTTGTCTGCCCGTCATCAAGCAGGAAGTTGGCATGACCAAAAAAAGTCACTTGCAACATGAGTCAATCTCCCTTCGAACGTTCGGTTTTGTCACAGCGATGATAGCGCTTCCCGGTAGTTGAGCAACTGCACCCTTGTAAGCAGGTCGCCTGTCTCAGGCGAGAGCAGTGTCGTCAGTTCATCCCATCGACCTTCGATAAACCGGCTGAATCGCGACAGTTCTGAGTCGGGGATCGCGGGATGGCAGAAAAACTCAGCCGTTTCTTCCCCAAGATTCTGCAACGTTGCCCGGAGCCGCCGCTCCAGGTTGTCGCCGGCGGAGGGGAAGCCATAGACGCCTCCACGGCAAAACCGGGGGGCACCCGGCTTCCCTTCTCTGTCGCAGGCCATCTGCCACGTTTCACCGAGCCCCTCTGGGGACAGGATGGCGGCCGGGTTGAGGGCCTCGTCCATCTCCTCCCATGGCACACATCGGGGGGGAACGACCCGCAACGCCGGAATGGAAAAGGCGGCGCAAAGGTCGAGAGCGATGGGAAACAGGCGCGGATGAAGGTGAACATGATGATGGCTATCCAAATGGGTCGGTTGGAGTCCGGGAGCGAGAAAACGAAGGATCTGGGCGCGCCACTCCCGCTCGACCCAATCCAGCGGCAGGCGGCTGAGTTGCAAAAAGGGGCGCTGAAACCACCCTGTCTCTCCAGTGCGTCTCTCCGGTTCCCTCTCCCCTTGTTCCCTCGCCGGCGCAGGGAAAGGCTCGCCGGCGACAGGCGGACCGACAGACAGGTTCAGATGAATCCCGACGGACAGCGCCGGGTTTCTCCGGAGAATGTCAATCGCGCCGGCAAAAGCGGGCACGTTGACCATCAGGGAGGCCGAGGTGACGGCCCCACGCCGGTGCGCTTGTTCGATCCCTTCGTTGACACCAGGTGACAACCCAAAATCATCGGCGTTGATGATCAGCAGCGACTTCTTCATTCGGCCCTCCAAGGCTCAACACTCTATCCAATTGCTTACATTGAATGCTAACATATTCCATTCTCCAGCAATAAAAAAAATCCTGCTCCAACAAATTATCGTTCCGTTAAGGAATGCCTCTTTTTACGTAACACAAGGGAGTGCGCCGTCGACGGCCATCTCAGCCGAGGTCTGGCCTCGACGTCGTCGAACGTTTTCTGTTCGGACCGCCATCTCTACCATTGTGAGCCCGCAAAGAGGGATTATGCAGTGAAGAATACAAAATACGGCTTTGTCAAGGAGGGAACACTTTTTTAACAAACTCTTTATTTTTTACGGGCCCATCTTTTTCGGTTTTCCACAACCTTTTCCCCAGACGCCAGGCTTATGAAATAAGGCTTTTTTCGATTTATCCACCTAATCCACAGCCATCGAATCCCCTATCCTTCCACGGGGTTTCCACATGATAAATCCCTGTTAAACAAGTAATCAACAGACTTATCCCCATTATCCACAGTTTTTTCATCCACAGTGGGGATAAGTCGAAGATGTGTTTGCCCCTTGACAACAAAAAATCCGGGACTATGTTCCCGGATTTTTCGTGCACTTATGACAGGCTTTGCGAGGATAATTCGACAATAAGTCCTACCCTTGGCCATAGCGACCTTGCAGCCAGAGTCGCTCCCGCTCAACCACTTCAGGCGAAAGCGCTATGGGACCGCCGGCAAGGAAACTCAGGAGATAGATCATGGCGCATTCCTCTAACAGTTCAGCAAGCGAGAAGGCTTGCGCCAGGTCTTTGCCGACAGCGACGGCGCCGTGATTGGCCAACAAAGCCACCGGCGCATCCCCCAGTGCCTGAAGGGTGTTTTGGGCCAGTTCCGGCGTTCCTATGAGCGCGTGCATGGACGTGCTCACGCCGCCGCCGAAGTAAGCCACCATGTTGTCGAGGATGGGTGGCATGTCCTTGCCTGTGGATGCCACCGCTGTCGCATGCTTGGAGTGGGTATGGACGACAGCCCGCACATCGGGGCGACCCTGGTAGATGGCGCGGTGGAGTCCCTGTTCGATGGACGGCCGCCGGGTTCCCTCGATCACCTCGCCGCTGTCGATCGCCACAATGACCAGGTCTTCTGGCGCCAGCTTGTCATAGGCCATCCCGCTGGGCGTGACAAGCATGCGGTCCCCCTCCGGCAGGCGGCAACTGATATTTCCGCCAGACCCGGACACCAGCCCCCGTTCGATCAACAGCCGGCCATAGCGCAGCATCTGGTCGCGCAGGTTTTCCACTTGCATCGATTCCTCTCTCATCAAGTTCCCAAAGGCCAATCAGCCACCGCATTCAAATCAGCCGCCGCCGTCTCTCCCGCCATCAGCCGGTGATACCCGGCGCAGGCGATCATGGCCGCATTGTCGGTGCAGAGGATCAGCGGAGGCGCCACGAGACGCCGTCCATCGGCCGCCAGCGCCTCCTCCAGGCGTTGGCGCAGGTAGCCGTTGGCCGCGACGCCGCCGGCGAGCAACACCGTCGACACAGCCATCTCCCGGGCGGCCCGGCGCGTCTTCTCCACGAGCACGTCGACGACCGCTTCCTGAAAAGAGGCGGCCAGATCGGCCTGGTGTACGGCCTCCCCTTTCTGACGGGCGCGGTTGAGCAGGTTCAATACAGCCGACTTGAGTCCGCTGAAGCTGAAATCGTAGCTGTCTTCCTGCAACAAGGCCCGGGGAAGCGGGTAGGCGCCGGCTGTGCCCTCGCGGGCGAGTTTTTCCACCAAAGGACCGCCGGGATAGCCGAGTCCCAACGCGCGGGCGACTTTGTCATAGGCTTCTCCGGCGGCATCGTCGCGGGTCGCCCCCAGGATGCGGAGCTGGCCGTGGCCGGTCAGATGGACGAGGTGGGTGTGTCCCCCGGAAACGACCAGACAGAGCAGCGGGAAGGCCAGATCCGGTTCAGAAAGAAGGTTGGCGTAGATATGGCCCTCGATGTGATGAACGCCCACCAGCGGCAGATTCCGGGCCAGGGCAGCGCCCTTGGCGTAAGCAACTCCGACGAGCAACGCGCCGACCAGGCCCGGGCCTGACGTAACGGCGACAGCCGTCAGATCGGACCAGGTGACACCGGCTTCCCGCAGGGCCTCATCGACAACGACAGTGATGTTCTCCATGTGTTTTCGCGAGGCGATCTCCGGTACCACGCCGCCATAACGCTGGTGTGTCGGCACCTGAGAAGAGATGACGTTGGAAAGGATCACGCGGCCATCCTGCAATACCGACGCCGAGGTCTCGTCACAACTCGTCTCCAGCCCCAAGATAAAACGACCGGCCGCTTGGGCCGGTCCGCGCAGTGAAAATATCGACAAATCGATTACTCCTCTACAAGACCCGCACGTTTTCTACGTCAAATTCGCCGTAGGACCAGCGACCGGCCTTTTTGACTTGCGCAGGCTGATTTGCGTCGATCAACTGGAGGACACGAGGGTAATGAATGGTATAGCCTGACGCCTGCCCGGTCAGATAATATTCGGGCTGGTCCGGCAATCCGGCTCGGAGCACCGGATAGTAGGTATCCATGCAGGAACATCCCCCTGATGTGCAGATCCGCGTCAGTTCCACCGTAAAAACCTCGCCTTGCTCCGCCAGCATTTCGCGGATATCCTCGTCTATCACCCATTGCATCGGTTCGGCCCCCTTTATGTTCCCCTATGGGGTTCCCTTCCATTATACCCCATACCCCTATCAGAGCAACAGTCAGGCCGGCTTTTCTCCCGTCACAATGTAAAAAGCGGCGCTGACCGCGCCGGTGGCGATGGGAGGACGTTACGTCAACAGCCCTTCCCGGAAGGCCAGCAGATAGCGCCGGAAACCGGGGTCCTTTTGCAGGAGCGTCTCGGTGCTGCGCAGGGAGGCCATCAGTCCCTTGTTTTCCGGATCGAGGATCGCCCCGTCCAAACCGGCGTATATGGCCAACGTCAGGAAGGTGCGGTTGAGCAGCGACCGTGCCGGCATGCCCTGGGAGATGTTGGAGATCCCGCAAAGGATGTGCACCTGGGGAAACTCCTCACGGATGCGACGGATGATCTCGAGGCCGAAGCTGCCCCACTGTTCATCCTGGCCGACGGGACGGATAAAGGGATCGAGATAGATGTCTTCGAAATCGACGCCATCGCGAACGAGGCGCGCCACCAGGGAACGGGTGACCTGCAGTTCTTCCTCTACCGTGTTCGGCACGCCGCCGTCATTGAAACAAAGGGCGACGACCTTGCACTGATAGGCGCGAATCAACGGGATCAGCATCTGGTAGCGGCACTCTTCCGCTGAGATGGCGTTGATGAACGCTCTTCCCCTGTGGACGCGCAAGGCGCCTTCGAGGGCCAACGGGTTGGGGCTGTCCAGGCAGATGGGCTCATTCACAACGGTCTGCACCGTCTCGACAAGCCAGCGCAAAGCCTCCGGTTCGCGATGGCGAAGGGTGGAGCAATTGAGATCAAGAACATCGGCGCCGCAAAGCTTCTGCCGCAGCGCCAGATCCTGGATGAAGGTCACGTTTCTGGAGATGACGGCGCCCTCAATCCCGGGACGCGCCGTATTGATCTTTTCCCCCACGATCAGCATGGTTATCATCCCTTCTCAGCTTCGGGCGGCTGCGCCGCCGCGAATCAGGGGTGTCTCTACCGGCTCGAAACCAAAAAACCCTGCCCGCGGCAGGGTGTGTCGGTCATCGATTACTCCTCGGCTTCGAGAAGTTCGGCGCACAGATCCAGAATATCGCTCACAGAGAGAATACCAACCACTTTCTCCCCGGCGACAACGGGAAGGCAGCTCACCTTATAGCGACGCATCATGCGGACGCTGTTGGCCAGGGGCATATTGGCCTCCACAGCGACGGGGTTTTTGGTCATCACCCATTCCACCGGCGTCAAGGGGATGACACCGGGGGAGCGCATGGCTTTGTCGATGTCATGGAAGGCGACGATGCCGACCAGTCGTTCCTTGTCATCAACGACCGGCATACGCCGGATATTTTTCTCCGTCATCATCCGCAACGCGTCACGAATCGGTGTGAATAAACCGGCAGTGACTACGGGGGCGACCATCTTATCCCGAACGATCATGGCGGCCAACCTGCCTTTCCGCATGTTTTGAAAGACTTGGTTGTGATCCTTTTCGGCAAAGGCGGAGGAAATCCTTCTTACCCTTCTCCCTTGTGGGGCTGCTTTTTTGGGGTCTCCAATTCGCGCCACATGATGATGGCGTCTTCCCCCGTATCGGTGTAATAGCCCCGCCGGCAACCGACATCCTGAAAGCCGATCTTCCGGTAAAGAGCGAGGGCGTTGGTGTTGGAAGGACGAACCTCCAAGGTGATCCGCTCCCCGCCCAACTGTGCCGTTTCAAAAAAGAGATGATGCAGCATGGCTTCGCCGAGACCTTCGCCGCGCCGTTCAGGATGAACGGCGATGGTGGTGATATGCACCTCATCGAGGATGATCCAGACGCCGGCATAGCCGATCACCTGCTCCTCCTGTTCCGATTGCGCAGCGAAGAAGGCTGACCGCGCCTCCCCCTCTCCCGCTTCGATGCAGACCCAGTAGTGAGACAGGCGGCTTTCCGTCAGTTCGGTCACAAAAGCGCTGCGGCTCCAGGGAGTGGGAAAGGAGACCTGCTCGATGGCGAGCACCTCGTCCACATCGCTCAGCGTCATGGGGCGAAAATAGTGCTTGGATGCTATTTTTTGCATGTTCTACGCCTCCGGAGCTACCCGGCAGGGGGCCGGATCGGATCCATGTTTTTTCGCCCAGTTGACCTCCGCTTCCGATGGTCGGATGTACATCGGGGTCAATTGATGCAGATCGTCCGTGTCACCCTCCCGCAGCCGTCGCCAGCCGAGACGGGCCACCTGGCTGCCACGGGGATAACGCGTTTCGGCGGCAGCGAAGACGGCGCCGTCGCCCAGGCTTTGTTCGATCAGATCCCGGTAGACGGGAACGGCGTCGCCCAGAAAGAGCACCGGCCCAGTCGCTTCCGGCGCTTCCTGTCCGTCCATGGATTCCTCCATCCGCCGGCGCAGCTGCTCCAGCAGTTCTTTGGGCGCAACCGCCTGGGCACTGCCCACCTTCTCTAGACCTTCCGTGCAGCCTCGGTAGAGACAGCTATAGACCTCGTTCTTGCGGGCGTCCAGTATGGGACAGATGTACCCCCGATAGGGCCAGCCGTTTAAGGCCAGGGCGTCCAGCGTGGGCACACCGACGACAGGCAGGCCGAGGGGATGGGCCATCCCCTTCACCGTCGCCAGGCCGATGCGCAAGCCTGTAAAGGATCCGGGACCGATGGCGACAGCGAGCCCGGCCATATCGGTTAGCGACAGCTCCGCCAAGGCGAGCAGCTGTTCGATGGCGGGCAACAACCGTTTTGAGTGGGGCCGGTCGTTATGTAAAAAGGTTTCCGCCACGACCTGATCATCATCGACAACGGCCAGCGCCGTTACGCGGGTGGAACAGTCGATCCCTAAGACATACACGTTGCTTTCCACTCCTTCACCAGGGCTTCCGAATGCTCGCCCCGTCCCGTCACTTCGACGAGGCGTCCGTCGATGACCGGGTCCCCCGCTTCGCTGCAAGGGGACTCTTCGAGATGGGAGAGTCGAATCGTCAGCGCCTCTTCCGGGAGCAGGCTGCCGAGGCGCTCCGGCCATTCGATGCAGAGAATGCCCTCGCCGCGCAGGTAGTCGGCCCAACCGATCTCCCAGACATGATCAGGCTCGTCCAGGCGGTACAGATCAAAATGGTAGATAGGAACCTGTCCCTCATACTCATGGACAAGGGTAAAGGTCGGACTTGTCACCCGTCCCGTATAGCCAAAGCTGCGGGCGAGGCCGCGCACCAGGGTCGTCTTGCCGGCGCCCAAGTCGCCATAAAGCAACAGGATGTCGCCCCGTTGCACCCGTTCGGCCAGCCACTTGCCGAAGGCCTCTGTGGCCGCCTCATCGGGCAGGATTGTCTGCCATCGTGGTTCAGTCAATGCAGGGTTCCCTCGCAATCTGTAAAAACGTTGGACCGCCTTTATGGTGAAGCCGGCGGCAAGGGGTTTATCGATCAGTATTCCCCATCGCCGGAACAGGCAGACCCTTTTTTCTATCAACCCGATCCGAGGCCTTTCCGCGCTCCCGGACTGGGCGCTCAAATGACCCCATTGTCATGATAAACGGCCATCACCATCTGGATATCCTCCCAGACCGGCCTTTTCTTCGCCGGATCCCGCAACAGCGCCGCCGGGTGGAAGGTGGGCATGAGCAGGCGTCCATCCTTGCGCGCCCACTTGCCCCGATCCCGTGTGATCCGGGCATTCGGATCGATCAGGGTCTGTGTCGCTAAGGCGCCCAGGCAGATGATGATCTGCGGGTTGATGATCTCGATCTGCCGCTCCAAGTGAACCCGGCAGGCCCTCACCTCATGCGGCAGGGGCAGCCGGTTGCCCGGCGGGCGGCACTTGACCACATTGGCGATGTATACCTCGGGGCGGGGAAACTTTCCCGCGCTCAAGATCCGATCCAACAATTGACCGGCGGCCCCGACAAAAGGGCGTCCCAGGCGGTCTTCTTCAGCCCCCGGACCCTCGCCGACAAGCATCAACCGCGCTTCGGGATTGCCCTCGCCAAAGACAACCTGCTGACATCCGTCGCGCAAGGGGCAGAGGCGGCAGTCCTTCACCATTGTTTCGTAGGTTGCCAATTCCGATTGACGATTCATCCAGACACCCCCATCCCATCGTACACGAAAAAAACGGATCTGGCAAAAGGACAATCATCTGCAAAAAAAATCGCTCTCCCGGTTTATCCTTTGGATAGAGGGAGAGCGGTTTTTTTGCAGAAACGATTCCTTCTTTGAACGAGCGCCGTTTACCCGAAAAGGGCCAGCACCTCTCCCGCCTTCCCCCGCTTGGCGCCGTTGCAACTGACAAAGCGTTGCACCTGAAAGCGCTCAATCCGCGCAGCATGGTAGGCCTTCTGCGTGAATTCGGTGTCATGATTGGAGATCAGCACGGAGACGCCCCGCTCGGCTAACTGGCGGGCCAATTCGGCCAGTTTCCATTGCTCCGCTTCGCCGAAGCCGCCGGCGCTGTAACTGGTGAAGTTCGACGTCTGGGAGAGGGGCACATAGGGCGGGTCACAGTAGACCACATCGCCTTCACGAGCCATCGCCATTGTTTGCGTGAAGTCCTGGCAAACAAATTGGGCCTCACGGGCTTTCGCCGCGAAGAAGCGGAGTTCCTCTTCCGGAAAATAGGGCTTCTTGTACCGTCCCGCCGGCGCGTTGAACTTGCCGCTGGCGTTGTAGCGGCAGAGGCCGTTGTATCCATGGCGGTTCAGGTAGATGAACAGGGCCGATTTGAGGGCGCCATCGCCCGTGGTGTTAAAGAGTTCTCGAAGCGCATAATACCGCTCCGGACAGTTGTTTGCTTCCGTGAAAAAGGAGCGACTGTATTCGAGGAAACCCTCTCCCCCTGTTTTTACCGTCTCATACAGACGGATCAGGTCGTCATTGCTGTCGGAAAGCAGATTTTCCCGAAAGTCTGTGTTCAGGAAAACGGCGCCGGAACCGGCAAAAGGCTCGATCAGCCGCCTTCCGGCAGGGAGGACGGTCAGGATACGGTGGATGATCCGATATTTGTTGCCAGCCCACTTCAAAAAAGGTCGCTGTCGCATCTACATGCACTCCCTTGATGAGTCTCTTCTTTCGTCCCTGTCGCCTCCATTTCCTCTATTCCCTAAACCGGAAAAGGGCATGACAAAAAAGCCCCCCGATAAACGAGGAGCTTTTTGCGCACAGCCATCAGCGGGCATGCCCAGGACATCATGGGTACAGATCCGCCATCCCGACGGATCCAATCGTAAACGCGCGGAACCTAACGCGCCGGTCGTCTTCCGGCTCTTACGTCGATGTCCCTGTCTTCCGGTTCTCGGCCCCACCGGCGCGAACCAACCAGCCGCTGCCGATGGTGGCGTCCCACATGCGATCGATCCGTTCGCGCAGTTGGTATACGTCAAAAGGCTTCGTCAGATAGCCGATCGCACCCTCTTGCAACGCCTGCTGGATCAGGTTCTCGTCAGAAAAGGCCGTCATGAGGACGACTTTCACATCGGGATTCTGCTTCACCATCTGCAGCATCGCCTGAAAGCCATCAAGCCCAGGCATGCGCACATCCATCAACACAAAGGGAATGCCACACTCTTCCACTTTGCGAACCGCTTCGATACCGTTAACGGCAGTGTATACCTCATATCCGGCGTCCTGGAGGATGATGCGCAACAGCGACCGGACCCCGGCTTGATCATCAACAACAAGAATTCTTTTCCCGACTTCCATTGGAGCTTCACCTCTCGACAAAATCCGACAATCAATTTACAACTTATCATGTATTTACCATTTCTCCTTGCATTCGCAAATTCCTGCCGAATTTTGAATTTCCACCGGGAAAAGATACATTTTTTTCCGAGCTATCTCGCTTTTTTGTCTCCCTTCACTCTTTTGAGGACGATTTTACCGCCTTTTCAGCCGCATTTGTATGTATTCCCTTCACCCGGGCATCGGGACGCTTCAGGCGAATACACCATTCTCCCCCGGATCCAGACCTGGGTGACAGAACTGCGCGTATCAAAGGGATGACCATCCCAGAGGACCACATCGGCCTGTTTTCCCGGTTCCAGGCTGCCGACGAAGGCATCGAGGCCGAGAATGCGGGCGGCATGGAGGCTGATGGCCCGCAGAGCGGTCTCCTCCTCCATGCCGTGGCGCACGGCCAGGCCGGCGCAGAGGGGCAGGTACTGTATGGGGATGACGGGGTGATCGGTCATCAATGCGACGAGGACGCCGGCGCCATGGAGGATGCCGGCTGTCGCCGGCGTGATCTCACGCATCTCCACCTTGGCCCGGTTGACCAGAGAGGGTCCGACCACAGCAGGGACGCCGGCCTGAGCCAGTTCGCCGGCGATCAGGTGCCCCTCGGTGCAGTGCTCCAGCACAGCCTGTAACCCGAACTCCTGAATGATCCGCAAACCCGTGAGCAGATCATCGGCCCGGTGGGCATGGAGCCGAAGCGGGACCTGCCGCGCCAGCAGGGGTTGCAAGGCTTCCCAGCGCAGATCGACTTCAGGCGCTTTGGACGGTTCGCCGGCCGTCTCGGCGCGCCTGCGCCCATACTCGCGCGCCCGGGCGAGGGCCTCCCGCAGCAGCGCCGCCGAGGCCATGCGGGTGATGGGCGCCTTCTTCTGTTCCCCATAGACGCGTTTCGGGTTTTCGCCGAGAGCGGCCTTTACGGCGGCGCTGTTGCAGACAACCCGCTCAGCAAAGGGGCCCGCCGTCTTCATGATCACCGCCTGTCCACCCATGATGTTGGCGCTGCCCGGCAGCACACAGACCGTTGTGACACCGCCGCGCAAGGCGTCGGCAAAGGCGGGATCAAGCGGGTTGATGCCGTCGAGGGCTTGCAGGTGAGGGGTCAACGGCTCCGATGTTTCATTCAAGTCGTCGCCTTCGATCGGCGCTCCCTCTTCGGCGATGCCCACATGGCAGTGGGCGTCGATGAAACCGGGAAGGACCAACCTGCCTGCGCCATCGATCACCTCAATCGGCTCTTCCACAGGAAGTTCCATAGGAAGTTCCGCCGTCAGCCGCTCATGGCCGGGGTCGGGCCCGACGGCGACGATCGCCCCCGCATCCGTAAAAGCAAGAAAGCCGGGGGAATAGTTCTCCCCGGCCAAGGTGATCACATGGGCGCCGCGAATCACTGTTGCCATCGTCGTCATCCCTCCAGCGTGAAGGCCGCGCGGGTTTCGCCGACGACCTGCTTGAGGTTGTTTTTGACGGCGAAGCGGTCATGGGCGGCCAATGCCTGCCGCTGCTCCGGCGACAGGACGCCCAGTTGGCTCAAGGCTTCCAGGATGATGGGGCCAAGCACCTTCATGTTGCCATCTTCCACCTTGGCGGCCAGACCCCAACCCTTTTCCGGCACAGCCAGGGCGTAGACGCCATCGGCGCCGATTTTGGCGACGACGGCGCCGCCGGTGGCTTCCATGAGGTTTGTGTCGAGCCGGCCCGTTCCGGAGATCAAAAAGGGATGGTCGATCATGGCCTGAGCGATGCGGCGGCAAGCCTGTCGCCGTTCGGCTCTCCCGTGGTTCGCCACGCCGAGGCGGGCAAAGGACAGAGCGATGCTCTCCAGGGGCATGCCGTAGACAGGGATGCCGCAGCCATCGACGCCGATGACAACGTCTTCCGGCTTTACGCCAGCCATGTCTGCCACAGCCGCCAGGATTTCCACCTCGGCAGGATGGTTCGGGTCAACGTAATTCTCGATGGGATAGCCCTTGAACGAGGCATAGGCAAGCACCCCTGTGTGCTTGCCGGAACAGTTGCAATGAAGCACAGTCGGCTTCTGGCCGGCGGCCCGCAAGGCGTCGGCTGTCTTGCGGTCAAAGGGGGTATGGGTGCCGCAGGCAAGGGCCGTTTCGGCGAGGCCGATCTTTTGCAGCGCTTCCAAAACGATGCGGCGGTGTTCCTCCTCGCCGGCATGGGAGCTGGCGAAGATGGCGAGGTGCTCGTCACCAAGCCCGAAATGTTCCAGCCCCCCCTGCTCGACGAGGGGCAGCGTCATCAAAGGCTTGGAGGAGGAACGCATATAGGTGACACCCGGCTCGCCCACGGCGGCGATCCGTCGCCCTTCTCCATCGACGACAACAATGGCGCCCCGGTGACGGTTCTCCACCATGGAACCGCGAACAACTTCGACCAGTACTGCAGACATGCTGACTCTCTCCTTATGCTGTATGTTTGTCATCTCAACCGAAAGACCGGACGATGCAGAGGGTCGTATGGGCAGGCTGGGACAGATCGACGACATGCTCATGGCGCAGAGGCATGCGCCGGTCATCGAAGACGATGCGCACGACAGGGCGCGATGGCAGCTTGGCGTTGGCCTTGACGACGACGCCCGTGGCGCCGTTGCTCAGTTGGACCGCCGATCCGATGCGGTAGATGGTGATGCTGTCGAGCAGCGCCTTGACGATCCGTTCAGGAAAGAGGGTGCTGCTGGCGCCCATCAGATACTCGACGATCTCCACCGGGTTGAAGCCGGGGCGGTAATTGCGGGTCGACGTCATCGCCTCAAATACGTCGGCCACGCCGACCAACTGGCTGAAGAGATGGATCTGATCTCCTTGCAACCGGCGGGGATAGCCTGAGCCGTCGAGCCGCTCATGATGCTGCAAGGCGATCAGAGCGATCTCTTCCGGCAGCGCCGTATCCCGCACGAGGGTATCGTAGCCATGCTCCGTATGCTCTTCGATCCGGCGGCGGCTCTCGGGGCTGAGCGCCCCTTCGGCAAAGAGAATCTCCGGCGGCACCTTTTTTTTGCCGATGTCATGGAGGAGGCCGCCTAAGGCTACCATGCGCAGGCTGTCCTCGGACAAACGCATGGTCAGTCCTGTCAGCACCGCCAACACAGCCACATTGACACAGTGTTTGAACGTAAAGGCGTCTGTCGACTTGACCTCCAACAGGTGCTGGACGCGATTGTGTTCCTGGAAGAGATCGCCGAAGAGGGTCAACAGATCGCCCAGTTCGCGGTCATGGCTCCCCTCTTGGGAGTAGTGGACGATGGCGCTGTTCACCTGGACCAGGAGATCCTCCCGCAGCAGGTCGTAAAAGGCCTTCGTCTCCGGCGGTTCCTGATCGCGAAGGGCCGGCGTGCCATCGTGGCTCTTCTCTTCGTTCGCTCCGGCCGCTGCGCGGGTCAATCGACCGTTGGCGGCTTTTGCATTTTTACGGGCAAGCTTGGTCGTCACCTCGACGGATTCGACGCCGAGGTTTTTCAAAAAGTGGATATGTCGTTCATCGAGGACGGTGCCCCGGGGCAAGAGCAAAGCCCCGGTTTTAGTATAGATGGGCTCGTCCAAAATCAATCCTTTTTGGACAGCGTCGACGGTGATCCGGCTCATCAACCCCCACCCCCAGCGGTTTCTCCCCTTTTTTCCATAACTCCCCTACAAGCTTCGGCAAAGAGGTGAAACAATCCTCTTGACTCGGCTTCGCTGTGACACAAATCTTCCGGATGCCACTGCACGGCCAGGACAAAGCCGGCGCCGATCCCCTCAAGGGCTTCAATGATCCCGTCGGGGGCGGCGGCGACAGGTCGCAGGTCGCGACCAACCCGGTCGACAGCCTGGTGGTGGAAGCTGTTGACTCGTCCATATCCAGCAGGATAGATCTCCCGCAGATAGCTGCCGCCGGCCACCTCGATGGCGTGCGAGAGGTACCAGCGAGGAGCCTTCTGCTGGTGGCGCAGGGCCATGGGACGCTGGTTGGGGATATCTTGAATCAGCGTGCCGCCCAGTGCCACATTGAGAACCTGCATCCCCCGGCAGACGGCCAAAACAGGCAGCTGCCGGCGGAGCGCCTCGGCGATCAGGGCGAACTCAAGGGCGTCCCGCTCCGGGTCAACCTCGCCCAGGGCGGCATGGGGCTGCTGTCCATAGCGGGTCGGGTCGATATCGCCGCCGCCGGAGAGGACGATGCCATGAGCCATGTCGAGGTAGTCCCAGGGCGATTCGGCGGCGTCCATGGGTACAGGCCATGCGGTGAGGCCGGCGTCTGCCAGCGCCCGGCAGTACTCTCGGCGAAGGGACAGGCGGCCTCGCTCGAAGGACGGTGTGAGCAACACACGAGGTCTTGCCATCGTCTTTCCCCCTCCTGCTGGACATGTTTTGGGACAAATAGAAAACCCGGGGCAATTCCCGGGTTGTGCAGCGCTTTTAGATGTCGACGAGGCCGAGACTGATCTCCAGCGCCCGCGCGACTTTATCCATCATTTCGTCATCAAGCATGCCGATCTTTTCACGAAGGCGGGTTTTATCGATGGTGCGGATCTGTTCCAGCAAAACGACCGAATCCCGATCCAGCCCGCTGCGGCGGGCTGGCACCTCCACATGGGTCGGGAGTTTGGCCTTGCTGATCTGGGAGGTGATGGCGGCGACGATGGTGGTGGGAGAGTATTGGTTGCCGATGTCGTTTTGAATGATCAAAACGGGTCGGGTTCCTCCCTGTTCCGAACCGACGACCGGGTTCAATTCGGCGTAGTAGACTTCTCCTCTTCGAATGGCCATCAGGATTACCTGGCCAACCTGGCCTCGTAAAGGCGCTCCACATCCATCTCGGCCACAAAGCCTTCAAGCGCAAGTTCAAGGTTGATGCGGGCCATTTCCGCATAGCCCCGGCGCATCTGGTCCCGCATGACCTTGCGCTTGTGCTCGTTCATGTATAAATTCACCGCTTCCCGAATCAGTTGGCTGCGGTTCATCTTTTCGGCCATCAATACCCGGTCCAGTTCGTCCAGCAATGTTTCCGGCAAGGTAACCTGGATGCGTTTCAACTCGGGCACACAGTGCACCTCCCAGGGATAATCCGCCTTCGTACTCCATTATAGTAATTGTGCCCCAAAGTGCGCAAGGGTAACATGGCCCCCTGGCACAGCCAATTTATGGAACGTAAAAACGAGGGACCCGCGGTGAAATGCCGCTGAGGATCTCGTAAGAGATGGTTCCGGTCGCCTGCGCCCAATCTTCGACCGGCGCGGTCCGCCAGGCGCCGCCGGTTGGCCAACGCCCAAAGAGTGTCACCTCGTCCCCTTCGACCACTTCGGCGTCGCCGATATCGATCATGAACTGATCCATGCAAATCCGGCCCACCTGGGGAAAGCGGTGCTCTCCCTTGAAGACGCCGATGCGGCCTGACAGGGTGCGCCGGATCCCATCGGCATAGCCCAGCGGAATCGTGGCGATGCGCGTCGGCCGGGGACAGCGGTATGTACAGCCGTAGCTGATCGGCGTCCCGGCGGCGACCTCCTTGATGAAGACGATGCGGGCTTTCAGCGTCATCACCGGCGCCAAGGAGGCTCCCCCTGGCGGCGGCGTGTCAAAGGGCGACGATCCGTAGAGGGCGATCCCGGCGCGCACCCCGTCGAGGTGGGACTCGGGGAAATCGAGGATGGCCGCCGAGTTGGCCATATGGCGCATAGCGATGTCCAAGCCGGCCTTTTTCAGCCGTCCCGTCGTGGCCAAAAACCGCTCCAACTGTTCCCGGGCAAAGGCTTTGTCGGGAGCGTCGGCAGTGGCGAAGTGGCTGAAGACGCCCTCGACAACAAGGCCCGGCAGACGAGCGATGGCCAGCATCTCTTGCACACCCCCGTCGCCCTGAAAGCCGACACGGCCCATGCCCGTCTCCACCTTCAGGTGGATCCGCGCCGTCCGGCCAAGCCGGACAGCCGCCGCCGAAAGGGCTTCCGCCACTGACCGGTTGTAGACAGCCTGGCTGATATCCTCGGCGACGACGCGGTAACAGGCTTCCGGCGGCGTGTATCCTAAGATCAGGATGGGCTGGACGATCCCGGCGTCGCGCAGTTTTAACGCCTCATCGAGCAGGGCCACGACAAAGCCGTCGACGCCCTGACGGACGGCTTCCCGAGCCAAGGCGACGGCGCCATGTCCGTAGCCGTCGGCTTTGATCACCGCCATCAAACGGGCTTGCGGATTTGTGGCCTGTCGCAAGACCTGTACATTGTGGGCAAAGGCGCTGAGGCGGATTTCCGCCCAAGCCGGTCGCCCATCCATCGGATAGGCGGCAACGGTTTGCCTGCTCCCCTGTGGTTCACCAGAAACTTGATCTGCCCAGGTCAATAACCGGTAATTTTCACTGTTCTCTTCCAGAGCGGTAGCCATGTTGCATCCCCTTACTCGAAATCAGTGACGAGCGCGCGGAGAATATCGGCGCGGGTCACAATCCCGACCAGCTTGCCGGCGCGCAGCACCGGCAAGCGATTGATCTGCTGTTCCGTCATCAGGCCGGCCATTTGCGATACCCGAGCCGCCTCATCGACGGTGATCACCTCGCTGGTCATGATCTCCTCCGCCTTCAGGGCGATGGACTTGCGGAATTCCTCTTCAAAACGCTTGGGGCTTTCCAGGTAGATCATGCCGCCCAGGAGGGAAATGAAGGTGGGATAACGGAGATCCTTGTCCTTCAATAGGAGGTCGCCTTCGGAGATGATGCCGATTACGCTGCCCTGACGGGAAATGACAGGCACGCCGCTGATTCGCTTCTCGATCATCAGTTTGACCACATCGGCGACAGGGGTGTCGGGATAAACGGTGTAGACCTCCCGGCTCATGATTTCAGAGGCTTGCAAATCTTTCGAACTCATCAGGCGCCCCACCTTTCTATCCACTTCGTCCGGTTATTCAGGCCGGCTCCAGTTGCAGCCACGCCTCGGCCAAGCTGTCGGCGATGTCGCCGGCGTGCATGGCGCGCTGGCCGAGACGCCGCGCCGCGAGATCGCCCGCCAGCCCGTGGATGTAAACGCCGAGCGAAGCAGCCCGCTCGACGGCCAATCCCTGAGCGGCCAAGGCGCCGATGATGCCGGCGAGAACATCGCCGCTGCCACCGGTCGCCATACCGGGGTTGCCCGTTGGATTGACGTAAAGATGCCCATCAGGGGTAGCCACCAGGGTGCGGGCGCCCTTCAGGACGATCACACAGCCCCACTCCCGGGCATAGCGAGAGGCGACGCCAAGGCGGTCCGACTGGACATCGGCCGTGGCGCACCCCGCCAACCGGGCCATTTCACCGGGGTGGGGCGTCAAAATGACAGGCCCGCCAGCGGCGGCTAACAAGTCGATATTGCCTGCCAAGGCATGGAGGCCGTCGGCGTCGATGACAACGGGACCCACGGCGCCTTCCAGGCAGGCGAGCAGGAATTCGGCCTGGTCAGCCTCCCGCCCCAAGCCCGGTCCCACGACCGTGGCCGCAAAGGCGCTCCTGTCCCGGTCCTGCAAGGACTGCCCCGTCAAAGCGCCCTCCTTGTCGGGCAGGGACCATGTCATCGCCTCCGGGACCTGCGGCCCCACAAGCGGAAGAATCGCTTGCGGGACAGCCGCCGTCAGCAGACCGACGCCGGAACGCAGCGCGCCCAGCGCCGCCAAAACGACAGCGCCAGCCATCCCCGCCTGACCGCCGGCGAGCAGCAGGTGGCCAAAATCTCCTTTGTGCGCCGTGGCGGTCCGTCGCTTGAGCCAACTCCGGCAAAGGTCTTCTGTCAAAAGGGCGCGAGGGATATGGGTCGTCTCGATCATCTCCCGTGGCAGGGAGATATCGGCCACAACGATCTCACCGGCAACCGATGCGCCCGGTTCGACAGCCAAGCCGAGTTTGGGCATCCCCAGGGTGACCGTGACGGTCGCTCGCAGGCAACTCGAAGGGATCCTGCCCGTGTCGGCTTCCAGCCCTGAAGGGACGTCGACAGCCACAACTGGCAATCCCACTTCGTTGATCATCTCAAAAGCGCGGCCCGCCAATTCCGGTGTCTGCCCGGTAAACCCAGTGCCATAGACGGCGTCGACGACCAGATCCGTCGACAGAATCGCCATCCGCAAGGCGTTCAGGTCTTTGGGGTCCATGAGGGAATAGACCTTGCCGCCCATGCGGTGATAGATGGTCAGGTTGGTCAGCGCATCACCGCGAACCTCCCGTTCGGAAGCCAGCAAAAAAAGCTTCACTTCGGCGCCGCTGTTCACCAGATGCCGGGCGACGACGAAACCATCGCCGCCGTTGTTGCCCTTGCCGCAGAGGAGCAACACCCGTTTTCCCCGGACGCTGCCCGGGAAGCGGCGCGCCACCTCGCGGGCAACCTGGATGCCAGCGTTTTCCATCAGCAACAGGGAGGGTATGCCAAACTCGTCGGCAGCCCGGGCGTCGAAGCGACGCATCTCTTCGGCGGTCACGAGTCGCATCCCATCGCCTCCTCCCTCTTCGCCCGCCAGGCGATCACTGTGGCAATGGCATGGTCCCGATCATGGGAAAGGCTCACCGACCAGCCGTTCCAACCGGATCGGCGCACCCATTCGGCAGCCGAACCGCTGAACCGGATCTGGGGCTTCCCCGCCGGATCGCGCAGGATCTCCATTTCCGTCAAGGTTGGCGAACAACCGGCTGGCAGCGCCTTGATCACCGCCTCTTTGGCGGCAAAGCGGGCGGCAAAAGACTGCCAGGGATTGGCCCGGCCCTCGCACTCGGCGATTTCAGCCGCTGAAAAGACGCGGCGCAAAAAACGCGGATGCCGCTGCGCCGCCTCGCGAATGCGCGCAATCTCCACAATGTCACAGCCCACAGCCATGGAATCCACGGAAAACGTCGCCTCACAGTTATTCGAATAGTATATCCTGAGAATAAATGCCAAAACCCTGTTCCATCCACAGGGTTTTGGCGTTTTTTTACAGCGGGCGAGCCGTCAACTCGGCTTTTTCCCGCTCCGTCAATATTTTGTCCAGATCCAACAGGATGAGCAGTCGTTCGTCCACTTTACCGACGCCTTTTAAGTAGTCGGCAGAGATGGTGCTGATCATCGGCGGCGGCGGTTCAATGGCGCTCTGGGCCATGCGCAGCACCTCGGTGACAGCGTCGACGATGATGCCCACCGTATGTTGCTCCACATTCACGACGATGATGCGCGTATTCGCCGTATGTTCTTCCTGAACAAGGCCGAAACGCTTTTTCAGATCGATGATCGGGATGATCTTCCCCCGCAGGTTGATGATCCCCTCGACAAAAGACGGCGCCTGCGGAATTTTGGTCGGCGTGAGCAACCGGTTGATTTCCTGGACCTGCGTAATCGGCACCCCGTATTCCTCCGTGCCCAGCCGGAAGACGACCAATTGGATCTCGCTCGAATCGCCTTTGCTTTGGCTCATGCGCCCTTCCTCCCTTCACTGCCTGCCGTAACAGGCGATGCGATCCTACACAGCCGCGGTTATTTCGCCCGTCGGTGTTTCACCAGCCGGATGGTATTGCCTTTTTCATTGAAGGTCACTTCATCCATGGCGGCCCGGATGAGCAGCAACCCCCTCCCCGTCTCGCTGAGCAGATCAAAGGCTGCCACCGATTGGGGATCGAAACCGTCGCCTTGATCAGAGACCTCCACCCAAAAGTGGTCTTCTTCGACAGCAAAGCGAAGGGTCACCTCTTTTTCGGGATCCCCCTCGTTCCCATGAACCACTGCGTTGACAAGCGCTTCAATCAGCGCCAGCTTGATGAAGTCAAGGTCCATCGCCTCCCAGGGGAGGGATTTCACCTCGCCGATCACCTGCTCAACCGCTTCTTCCACATGGGTCAGGGAACTGGCGAATCGTAAACATCTTATCGCCGCCATCAGGTACTCCCTTTCTTCGGACGATTCACTTCGTTACCGAAGCCCCCCCCTCCCGAGCCGCAGGCGTTCACAACGCCGCGTCACGGTCCGCATCAAAGGCAACGCATGCCTTTCCCTTCGTCATGAAACTCTTGTCGCCGCTGGTTTGGATCCGTTCTTCCTATTGATTTCTATTCGATTCGTCCCACCAGATATCCTCCAAGGGGATCAGCGGTCGCCGCCTGCGCGACATTCTTGCCTGCAACGTAAGCTTTCCCGGATTTGAGCATGGCTTCTCTCATAAATCTTGCGTTGCCGGCGTCTATCCATAGGCGCGCCTGTTGTTCTACCTGTGTTATTTCGCCGCAAGGGACCGGAATCCTTTTGTCAGTGTGTATTCGCTGTCGAAATCAGAAATACTTGTTGACAGCCTTTGTGCGATGAAGTACATTTTCTACAGATACCCTACCTAGGGTATTGTATCGAAGGAGGTTCCCGATGAACACTCTTGATGACCGAAATACGCTGGAATCACCCCCTTCCCCTGGAGACGCAGACAAAAGCCCCATGCTGCCGGACCGCAACCGGCAAGACCTGATCAACCGCATGCGCCGCCTGGAGGGGCAGGTGCGCGGCATCACCAAAATGATCGAAGACCAACGCTACTGTGTCGATATTCTCTTGCAAGTCAGCGCCGCCCGGGCAGGCCTGCAAAAGGTGGGCCTGTCCATTCTGGAAAATCACACCCGCGGCTGTGTCACCACCGCCATCAAGGAGAATCGGGGCGACGAGATGGTGGCGGAACTGATCGATGTGCTCGATCGGTTTATGAAATAGCAAACCCTACGGAAGGAACGATGTCCATGACGGACGAATCCAGCGGCGCCGCAATCGCCAAAGTGACCCTTCCTGTATCGGGGATGACCTGCGCCGCCTGTTCGAGCCGGGTCGAGCGGGGACTGGGCAGACTCCCCGGTGTGACGACCTGCAATGTGAACCTTGCCATGGAAAAGGCGACCATCGAATACGACCCTGCGGCAACGAGCGTCGAACGCTTCGTGGAAAAGATCGCCGACCTCGGTTACTCGACGCCGGCGGAGCGGACCGAACTCGCCCTCGGCGGCATGTCATGCGCCGCTTGCGCCAACCGCATCGAGCGAAAACTGACCCGCCTTCCCGGTGTTATCAAGGCCTCCGTCAATCTGGCCACGGAAAAAGCAGTGGTCGAACATTACTCCGGCGAAGTTGAGACAGGGGATCTGATCGACGCTGTCGTCGGTCTCGGTTTTCAGGCGCGCCTGGCCGAAGCGGCCGAGTGCGCCGACGACGAACAGGAGGCCCGTCAGCAGCGCTTGCGCCGCCAGTGGCTCCTCTTCGGCGGGTCGGCCGCCCTCTCGCTGCCCATGCTGCTCATCATGATCGGCGAGATGACCGGCCTTGCGCTACCGGCTTGGCTGATCGCCAAGCAGACCCAGTTCCTGCTGGCGACACCGGTCCAGTTTGGCGCGGGGTGGTCCTTTTACCGGGGCGCCTGGAAGGCGCTGAAAAACGGCGGCGCCAATATGGACGTGCTGGTCGCCCTGGGCACATCGGCGGCGTACTTCTACAGCGTCTATTTCACCTTTTTCAGTTCCGGCGCCCATCACACCGATCATGTCTACTATGAGACCAGTTCCATCCTGATCACCTTGATTCTGCTGGGCAAGACACTGGAAGCGGTAGCCAAAGGCCGCACCTCCGAGGCGATCAAAAAATTGATGGGCCTTCAGGCCAAAACCGCCCGTGTCATCCGTGACGGCCGCGAACAGGACATCCCCGTAGAGGCGGTGCTCGCCGGTGATCGGGTCATCGTCCGTCCCGGCGAAAAGATCCCTGTCGACGGCGTCGTTGAGGAAGGCGCCTCGGCCGTCGACGAATCCATGCTGACCGGCGAAAGCCTGCCTGTGGACAAACAGCCGGGCGACAGCGTCATCGGCGCCACCCTCAACAAGCAGGGCAGTTTCAAATTCCGGGCGACCAAGGTGGGCCGTCACACGGCGCTGGCCCAGATCGTCCGCGTTGTCGAGGAGGCTCAGGGATCGAAGGCGCCGATCCAGCGGCTGGCCGACACCATCTCGGGCTACTTCGTCCCAGTCGTCGTCTCCCTGGCCGTCGTCACCTTCCTCGCCTGGCACTTCGTCGTCGAACCGGGCAATTTCACCCGGGCGCTGCTGAACTTCACTGCCGTTCTGGTCATCGCCTGCCCCTGCGCCCTTGGCCTGGCCACACCGACATCGATCATGGTGGGCACCGGCAAGGGCGCTGAAAAAGGCATCCTCTTCAAGGGCGGCGAACACCTGGAAAACGCCCATAAGGTGACTGCGGTCATCCTCGATAAGACGGGGACGATCACCAAAGGCAAACCGGAGTTGACAGACCTGATCGGCGTCGGCAACTGGGCAGGCCGGGAAGCAGAACTGCTGACCATCGCCGGCCGCGTGGAAAAACCCTCCGAGCACCCCCTGGCCGAAGCGATCGTCAAGAAAGCCGCCGAAAAGAATTCGGTCTTGAAGGATCCGGAACGATTCCAGGCGATTCCCGGCCATGGCGTCATCGCTGCCATCGACGGGCGGCAAGCCCTGTTGGGCACGCGCCGCCTGATGGGGGAGCATGGACTGTCCTATCAGGACCATGAACCGCTCATGGAAAAACTGGAGAGCGAGGGAAAGACAGCCATGCTGCTCGCTCTGGACGGCCAAGTGATCGCGGCCATCGCCGTGGCGGACACGGTGAAGGAATCGTCGGCGCAAGCCATCGCCGAGTTGAAGGCGATGGGGATCCAGGTTTGGATGATCACCGGCGACAACCGCCGCACTGCTGAGGCGATCGCCCGCCAGACCGGCGTCGACCATGTCATCGCCGAGGTGCTCCCAGAGGACAAAGCCCGAGAGGTGCAAAAGCGCAAGGACGACGGCCATGTGGTGGCTATGGTCGGCGACGGCATCAACGACGCGCCCGCCTTGGTCATGGCCGATGTGGGCATGGCCATCGGCACCGGCGCCGATGTGGCGATGGAGGCAGCCGACATCACCCTCATGTCAGGCGACCTGCGGGCCATCGCCGCCGCCATCCGTCTCAGCCGGGCCACCATGGCCAACATCCGCCAGAACCTGTTTTGGGCGATGATCTACAACAGCCTGGGCATCCCGGTGGCGGCGGCGGGATTCCTGAGTCCGGTGATCGCCGGCGGCGCCATGGCCTTCAGTTCCGTGTCAGTGGTGATGAACGCGTTGCGGTTGCGGCGGTTTGAGCCGTACTCGTCATGAGCGCCCGCTCACAGCCGATAAAACAGTCCACTATGTCGTCATATTGGCGTCGGGGGAATCCGGGCCGTTCGCTAAGCGTTCCGCGGCGGCTCGCTGGCGCGCCAAAGCTCTGGGGTTTTTCTGCATGTCGATGGCGCGCCGGACGCTCCACCGGCTGCGCTCGCTCTTCGCCGCTCCACGCAAACCGCTCACGTCCCGGATTCCCCCTGGGCGCTCTGCGAAAAGGCGGCTTAAAGCGAGCTATAACGGAACGTGATAGACGCATTATATTTCAAATCAGTGTTTTCAACCCCTGTTACCGTCCGGCCTGACCGGCCGGCAGTATAAAATAGTAAGGAGGGCTCTCTATGACGGATGTTACATTGAAAGTGGAAGGCATGTCCTGCGGGCACTGCAAGGCAGCGGTGGAAAAGGCGCTGAAAGGGTTGCCGGGTGTGGCGACGGTGGCGGTGGATTTGGCCGCCAAGGAGGTTGTCGTCCGCTTTGACGGAACGGTGACCGGAATCGACGCCATCAAAAGCGCCATTGATGACGCTGGGTATGATGTTGTGTCCTAAAGGCTCTGCTTCATAACCGGTTTCTCTCTCCCCCGCCAGCGAACTGGCGGGGATTTTTTGACCATTTCTTTGCCATTCCGGTGGTTGCAGAAGCAATTTCGCATTTTCCCTTGCGCCGTTCTCCAAAGTATGATAAATTCTTTAGTTGTGTGGCTCACGCCACTCCCTGCTCCGCTCATTGAGGCGGGGCCATATGTCCGAAGGGAGGTGCCGATTGTGCGCGAATACGAAGCCGTTGTGCTGGTTCGCCCCAACCTGGAAGAGGAGGCCCTGCAAGGGGTCATGGACAAGTTCGTCAACCTCATTCCCCAACAAGGTGGCGAGATTGTCAAGGTGGACAAGTGGGGGAAACGCCGGCTCCAGTACGAAGTCAGCAAGTTCAAAGAGGCTTTCTACTTCCTCATGAACTTCAAGGGCGAACCTGCTGTCGCCCAAGAACTGGAGCGCGTCATGAAGATCTCGGATGACATCATCCGCTTCCTGGTCGTCCGTAAAGACGAGCAGTAACCCGCCCGCCGGAATCATCCTGCCAACCAGAGGGAAAAGGAGGTTTGAACCATGCACGATAGAGGCGATAAGCCTGAACGCAAAGGCCGCAAGGGACGCCGTCCCCGCCGCCGCATCTGCTTCTTCTGCGTCGACAAGATTGAATCGGTCGACTACAAGGAAGTAGGCAAACTGCGCAAGTACATCACCGAACGGGGCAAGATTCTTCCCCGCCGGGTGTCCGGTTGCTGCGCCAAGCACCAGCGCCAGCTGACCACCGCCATCAAGCGGGCCCGCCACGTGGCCCTTCTGCCGTTCACTGTGAACGAGTAGCCCAAGGGTCTAGGGGAATGTCGTTCTGACTTTCCCGCAGATGATACGTTGGTTATCGCGAAACCGGAGAGATCTCAAAAAAGATCCTCCGGTTTCGTTTTTTAGTAGGTTTTTCCGCCTAAATGTCGAATTTTTTCAACGCATGTATCGCAATGACGTAATGACCATTTTCCCTCAACGGGAGAATATGATGTCGGGAGACACCGCTACACACCTCTAGGCGCCCGCTCCCGGAAAGGAGTGATTCTCTTTGAAACAGCCCTTGGCGTCCGGTTCCGTTCCCTCTGAACCACCTTCCCAGGATGAATCGGGCCTTGCGGCGCCTTCGCCTGCTGCTTCAGAGCCTCTGGAAATGCTCAACTGGGCTGGAGGAAACCGGCGGATTCCCTGGCGAAAGACGGTAGCCCTCGCTTCCGTGCTGGGTATGTCCCTGACAATCGCCGGTTGCACCGATAAACCCGCGCCCCCTCCTCCTGACAATAACCAGGTCAGCGTCGTTCAACCGGCGACGCAAAGCGGCGATGTTCCAAACGGCGCTGTCCAACCGTCTATCGCCGACAACGGTGATGATGAAGACGACGAGGACGATGTTGACGACAACGACATCTTTGTCTACAGCGGAGGCCACTACTTCCCCTATCACAGTTATACCGGTTCCATGGCCAGCAATTCGCTCGTCCGGAGAGATAACGGGACCTATGTGCCCTACACGGGGTCAAAGCACCCCACCTCCTGGACGACAAACCCCGGTTACGTAAAGCCGGCAAAGAGCGCTTCCAAACCGACGACCTCGAGCGGCGTCGGCACGGTGACGCGTAAATCGACCGGCGGTTCCAGCAGCAGTAAACCAAGCACATCGACAAGCGGCGACTCAGGTAATGCGATCCGGAGTTCCGGCAGTTCCAGCAGTTCCTTCGGCTCTTCCGGCTCTACATCAAGCTTCGGTTCTTCCTCTTCGGGCTCCCGGTCGGGCTCATCGAGTTCCGGTTCCTCCTCGAGCGGCGGCTGACTTGACGATATGGAAAGGAGGATTCCCTGTGCAACTCTTCACTGATGTGGATCAAGCCATGGCATCCCTCTCTTTGACAAAAAATGCGCCCCTCTCCGCCGAGGTCGTTGAAGACGTGATCATCCGCCTGGAAGAACAGCAACGCCACTACCTCCTCACCTACTATCCCCGATTCGGCGAACGGCCGGAACACTGGCTGCTTCAGCTCCCCGAAGACGTAGGTCAGTATATGCCCAAAGAACCCCTTGCCCCGACCGTGGAGGCAGCCCTCACGAAATGGCTCCTGCAGCGGTGGGTCGTCGTCGACGGCGATATGGCCATCACACTGGCCGAAGGGCTCTGCGCCCTGGGTCTGTCTTATCTCTGCCTCTATCATCCCGTATCCCCCCAGGAAGAAGCCCACTTTGAGTTCCGTAAGCCCGAATACCAGGGCGCCCTGCTCTTTTAGGGAGGCTTTCGCTTGCGCATCTCCCCTGTTTTGTTCGAAGATCGAGAAGCCTATCTGGATCGCTGGGAAGCGCTCGTCGACCGTTTTGAACAAGACTATACATTCTCCTGGGCCTTTGACGGCCGGGGGCAGCACTTCCTCAACCTGCACGCCCTCGTCCTTACGCCAGAAGAAGATCGGGCGATCCGGGAGGCCCAGGCGCGGGTAACGGAGCTGTTTCATTCCATCGCCCGCTTCCTCGAAAGCAACCCGGAAGCCCTCGACGCCCTCGGGATCCCCGATATCCTGAAGCCGCAATGCCTCAAGCGGCCGCTCCCCTATCTCACCGCCCTCGGGCGCTTTGACTGGTATTGGACCGGCGATGGGCCGAAGCTGCTTGAGTTCAACAGCGAGACGCCCTTTGGCCAGGTGGAGGCCTGCCGGCTGCAACCGGAACTGGCGCGCCTGTTTCACCGGAGCCTGAAAGACCCGAATGCCGATCTGGCCGACCGGATCGGCGAGGGGCTCCGCGAATCCTTCCAGCGTCAAGGCGGAAACAGTGAATCGGTGACAGCCATCGTCGGCTTCTGCGCCGATCCGGAGGAAATGGCCACCCTTTCCCTGATCCGGGAGCTGGCTGACTACCCCTGCCACGCGTTGATCGGCGATGTGCAGGCGCTTTCGGTGAACCACGCAGGGCGGTTGTGCCTGGGCGGCGCGCCGGTGGACCTGCTGCAAAGCTTTTATTCCGTCGAGTGGTATGCTCGCGATCCCGGCGGACCTCAGTTTGTGGACAGTCTCGACCAAGGGCTGCTGCGATTGATCAACCCGCCTTCAACGCTGATCCTGCACTCGAAGGCGCTTTTCGCCCTGCTCTGGTTGGTCGCCCCGCAATTGCCGGCGCCGCTCCGTCAAACACTGGAACGCTACATCCCCTACACCGCCCTCGATCCCGATCCCCTGCTGGGCCGCCCTGCGCTGATCAAGCCCTTGCACAATCGGGAAGGCTTGGGCATCGTTTACACAGAGGCCCTTTCCATTCATGAGGCAAAACGAGATGACGCCGTCTACCAGGAACGGGTCGATGGGATCGCCGTATCGTTTCCAGCGATGCGCAATGGACGGATTCGAGAGCGACGCCTCCTGCCCACCATCGGCGCCTACTGCGCAAAAGATGAATTCGTCGGTTACTATACGCGCCTGAGCCCGCTGATCGTGGGACCCCTGGACGTGTGCTGGGCGCCCACCCTGATTGAATGACACTGACAGGAGGGAGCGATTCCGTTGGTTCCGGAGAACTTTCTCAATGCCCTGCTCTATTTCGCCGTTTCAGCCCTGATCCTGTCATTTGCCGTCTGGGTCTTTTTCCGGGTCACTCCCTATGACGACTCGGAGGAGATTCAAAAGGGCAACGGGGCCGTGGGTCTCACCCTGTTCGCCAAGATGTTCGGCCTCGGCCTGATCCTCTGGTCAGCCATCTCCCACAACGACACCTTGCAGGAGACCGTCATCTGGGGTCTCTTCGGGGCCGCGCTGATGATCTTCTCCTACCTTCTCTTCGATTGGATGACGCCCAAGCTGTCGACGAGAGAAGAATTGCAAAAGGGCAATATGGCCGTCGCCTGGGTCCAATCGGGCATCTTCATCACCCTTGGCGTGATCATCAACGCTTGCATCAGCTAACCCATGAAAAAACAAGCCCGCTTTTTTCCTGCGAAAAAGCGGGCTTGCCTTTTTTATCGGCATTTATTCTTCTACTCTTCCAGCGCCTCCGACGTTTTCAAGCGCTGCCGGGGAACTTCTACCTGTTCCGTCACCACCCGCGGGTAGAAGAGGCCTGGTTCGGGCGGCGCAATATCCCGCACCCGGATCTCAAAGATATGTTCGTTGTCAAAATCGAAAAGATAGGCGAACTTCTGCCTGGACTGGAGATTCAGCCGGTCCAGTTGGGCGCTTTTGGCCTGAGCCGCCGACCCTGTGCGCGGTCCACCGAATTCGGCAGCTTTGTCAAAAAGGTGATTATTGAGATAAAAAGCGTACCGGCGGTCGTCCTTCCAGTCAAAGGCCTCCCGGATGATCTCATGCAATTGGTGAAGCGTCTGTTCCCCCGCCACCTCCACATCTCGCCAAAGACCGCGAGCCCCTTTTTGTTTTACCCGGAAGCGGTAGATCGAGCGTTGGCTCCCCTCGGTCCCATGACCGGCAGCGGGAGGCTGTCCTGTCGCCGTCCTGTCCGGCAGAATGGCAAGGGACCTGCGCAGGAAGCGCACCACCTCCCCCAGCAGTTCCCAACCGGCGTCGGTGAGATAGGCGTCCCATGACAGCGCCCGCTCTCTCCGGCGCCGGTCAAAGTGTTCCTGCAACGGCCGGACGAGACGCTCTTGCACCTCCATGCAACCGAGCAGGCAGCAGCGGTCTCCCGGCAGCGGGAGGAGACGAGCCACAAAGGCTTGCCCCGCGCCAGGCGGCTCGAAGTAACTGCTCAGTGAGAGTTCCCATTCCTCGCCGCGCAAAAGGTCATGGAGGAAGCATCGGCTTTCCGAGCGCCATTCAAGCATCTTGTAAAAGCCGAAGGGCTGTTCCCGCCAGTCGCGCAGAACCTCGGCCAGCCGGTGGTGCAGCAGCTCCGGTTCATGGCGCAGACCCGGCGAGTGGCGATCGGTCGGCAAGGCCATGGCCAGGTATTCGAGCAACAACCCGCGGGCGAGGGAATTTGGGCGCAGCAACAATTCGGGCGAGGCGCCCATCCGGTTGCCGAGCAACACGATCGCCTGGGCCAGATCGGTCCGCTCCCCATCATCAAGCCACTCGCTCCAGGCCCGGAGCACCTGGGACCAGTACACCTCCGGCGCCGGAGCGTCCCCGTTCTCCTGGCGCCACTCCTTCGGCAGGCCCGCCTCCTCTTGGTTCAAAAGGGACAACGCCTTGATCAATCCCCGGCGCCATTCGCCGAACGAGGGGGCGTCGACACTGCGCAGCCGTTCCGAAAAGGCCGGGTAGAGCCAGAGAGGCAACAGCCCCCGCTCCGTCGCAGGCGACTGGCGGCTGAACAGACGGCGCTCCCACAGGTTGATGCGGCTTTCATCCTTGCCCAGGATGATCAGTTCCTGGCCCAGCAGATAGAAACTGCAGCGATAGTCCTGCCCTGCGTCGAGCAAGCTCTTCCAATGGGAAGGCCGCTCTTCCCAATAGTAGTTGACCCGCACCAGGGGCGAAAACAATTCGTCGCTGCCGTCGAGACAGCCTGTCACCCGCAGCAGGTTGCGCCCCAGATCATAGACCCGGTACTCGAAGGGCTGGCGAAGGCGTTTTACCTTTTCGGCCATGGTCAAAGAACGCGGTTCCGATGCCTGGACCTCCCGGATCCACCAGTGCATCCCGGCATGGTAAAGGGTGAAGTCCAGTTGCGATTCCACATAGGGGTGGCCGAGAATGTCCAGGATCAGCGGCTTTTCGATGACCGTGCTCTTCAACCACCGGACATGGTACTGGTGGGTCGTTTCCGGATGGCCAAAACGTCGCCGTGTTTCCGGCACGGGACGCAGGTGGACATGCTCCGATTTCCAGGGGACGATCAGCGCCGCATTCAGCAAGTCTTCCACCATGAATTCGGCGATTTTGCCGCTCCCGTGGCCGGAACCGATCCCTGACCTGCCATCCATGCCTTTTCGCTGCGCCAGCCGCTGGCGCATGCGAGCGTGGAGGTGCCAGGGGGCCATGGGCTCACTGACAGGGAGATCCACCTCCAGCAGGCGCTGCTCCAAGACCTCCCACCAAGGGGATTCCTCCGGATTGCCCAGCGGGCCCCGGAGCGCCCCTGCCAATTCAACGTCCAGGTTCTGCCACGCCTGGAGCCAGGCGAAGATGGCATCGTCAGGCGACATACTGCGGGGACGGAGTTTTTGCAGCAGCCTGCGGCTCTGTTCTGTCGATAGGGCCGGCAGGGGCCGCAACCCGCCGATCAGTTTGCCCAGTTCAGGCCACTGTTCACCGATGGCCGATAGATCATCCACCCGACCATCGATGGCCTGCCAATAGCGGAGCAGGCACTGGACAACCTGCCCCAGTTCATCGCGACTGACGGGAACCTCCTTGCTGTGGCAGCTTTCCATCTGCCACTCCTGCCGGCTCATCTCCTGCCAGAGCAGAAAAGACGTGTCTGTGGGATTAAAACTCAACTGGCCCAGACATACCATCAACGACTTGCCCCGGCCTTGCCAGGCGGCGCGAAAGCTAAATACCGAATGGAACCAGCGGTTTTCCCTCTGCCCATGGGCGCCGACAAAGTCGTGCCCGGAAAACCCTTCCCTGAGTTCCCCCTTTCGGTTCAGGGAAAGGATGTTCGACTGGCTCATCGGTCGTTTACCCTTCTTTCTGCCCCCAATAAAAATGCCCCCGTATGAACGGGGACCCAGAAAAACGTTTTCTGAAGTTCAGTTGTGTCACATGTTTCTCCGAGGTCCCAGAGCCGCTGCAGCGTCCCCGAGAGATGCGGATTGTTCTTTTATACGCTATCCCTATTCGCTGCCCTCGCCGACATTCCTGCCTTACAAATCCTTTTTCTCAAAAAAGTGGACAGCACCGGCCAGGGCCGCCAGCAGGTAGCCCGTCGCGTAGACGACCATGGCGCCGCTCGGCGGCGACTGAGCGCCGAAGGGTCCCTGGGCCAGGGTGGCCACCGGGGTTGCTTCCTGGACCGTCAGGACCGTCATCAGTTTGCGAAAGAGGGCGTCGATGGGGATGACCAGGCTGACGGCGATGCCGATATCGACGAGGTCTGCTTTATGAACCAGACTGCCGATTTGCTCCAAAAAACCGCCCACTGAGGCCAGAACATAGAGAAGCACCGTCACAATCCCTGCGGTCAGCGGGCGCAGGAGGGTGCTGAAGAGCATCGCCGCCGCCAGCAGCGCCAATGGTTGCAAGACGAAGAGAAAGGCGCCGTAGAGGACATGGTCGGCGTCCAGCAGGGATAGCGTCTTCCCGTTATAGAGCCCGTTCAGAAGCAGGACGCCTCCGTAGAGAAGCAAGCCGAAACCGGCGATCATCGCGGCATGACCGGCAAATTTGCCCACAATGACGGAACGCCGGGGAAGAGGCTTGGAAACGACGGCGTCTAGCAACCCTGTTTCGATTTCGGCGGCGATGGCGCCCACACCGGCGAGCATGGCCAAAAGGGTCATTAGAAAGGAGGCAAAATAGAGGCCTGATCCCAACAGTTGGTTGCCGATGATCTGGCGCAGCAGCGGCTGCTGGCCCCGCAAGGCCTGCAACCGCTGAAACTCCCGCGCGGCAAAATCAAGACCGATCGCATAGAGCGTCAGGAAGACCAGCGCGAGCAGGATCGCCGCCAGAAAGACCTTCTTGCGGGCCCCTTCCAGAAAGGTGAGGCGGGCAAGGATCAGCATCGCTCAGACCCCCTCTGCAACCTGCAAGCATAGGGACGCATCGACGTTCCCCGTTTCCGCTTGCCTTTGATCGCGGCGCAGAGAGAGAACTTGCGCGACAGACACACCGTCTTCTCCCGTGTTCATCGCAGCGAACGGGCCAACTCGGCCATCCCTTCCTTGTCGAGATCGCCTTCCAGCCGGTAGAGGATGCCCTCGTCCACCCAGAAGAGACTGTTTTTCCCGGTGTGCATATTTTTTGCATACAGGGCTTCCCGTCCGCCCAGATCCACCTTTTCCATGCGGCCCTCGGCATAGGGAACAACCATTGTGTTTTGCCAGTCTTCGATGGCCGCCAACTGGTTGCGCAGATCGCTCGGCAGGATCGGCAGGTTCAGCAGGGACTTGCGCAACGCGGCGGCGTTGACGCCCGGCGGCGCCGTCATCTCGGGGCTGGCAAATTGATCGAGAAGAACGGCCTGCCCTCCCTCCGTTCTTTCACAGGTCAGGCGAACCCCCGCAGGGATGCCGACGCGAAAGGCCTTGCCCGATAAATCGGCAGGGAGCAACGCCTCTGCGCCAAGGCTTTCCAGCAGCCGGTTCACCGGCTCCGCCTGAAGTCGAAACTCTGCGAGTCCGCCCGTAAAAAGGGTCACCGTGCCGGCCAAGCGTAAGCCTTTGGGGAGACGGGAGGGCACTTTCACCGTAAAGGGGAGTTGCTTTTGCGCCTCGGCGAGAGAGAGGGTCAGTAATTCCGGTTTTTCGATCACCTCCACGGCGCCAAACTGCTGCAGATTCACCTCGCCGACACGGGAACGGATCGATTCGGCCATCTGATCCATCTGTTCTGGCGTGACTTTGATCGTCTGCATCTGTTGCACCCGGAATAATGAAAGAAAATCGGCGGTCGCCTGCCGCACCGGCGGCAGGGTGAAAGCGACCGTAAGCAAGGCGATGACGCCGATGGCGGTGAACCCGATTTTGCGATGTTTTTTCAATTCCGTCCGACCTCCTTGGCGATGGTATTTGCCATTTTTAGCCGGACTATGCATATCCTTGACGATGACCGAAAAAGAAACACCGCCGCCAGCGCCTTACGCGCCAACGACGGTGGCCCTTTTGACTTTTATCATTCGGCTTAGGCGAAGGCAAAACCGGTAGCGACGATGCCGTAGGTGGCCAGGAGCATGAGTCCCTCCAGCCAGTTCGTCTCACCGTCTTTGCTGATCGACTTGGCGATCCATACGGCGAGCACGATCGCCACCAGTTCGAACTCATTGAAGACCATAGTCATCGGCTGGCCGAAGATCAAGCCGGCCAATACGAGCAGCGGCGCGACGAAGAGGGCGATCTGGATACTGGACCCGATGGCGATCTCTGTGGCCACCTCGATCTGATTTTTGGCGGCCATCATCACGGCGCTGCTGTGTTCGGCGGCATTGCCGATGATGGGGATCAAGATGATGCCGATAAAGGCTTCCGGCCAACCAAGCGTCGCCACCGTATGTTCAAGGGAACCCACAAGGACCTCGCTGGCCAGAGCGACGGCGACAGTGGAGACAACAAGGACGGACAGCGCCTTCCCCTTCGACCATCCTGCGCCGTGGCTGTCTGCAGGCGGGTTGTCCCCCTTGCCGGCGACCTCCGGCGTGGACAACGCCGGAGCATATTCCGATGGAAGGCCCGTTGTGGCGGCAATCATGCCGCTCGTCTCTGCCGCTATGCCCAGCGGATCGGCCGGGAGACCGCTCTTACGGCTGTGCGAAGCGTCCGCTCCGGCGCCGGTCTGGCGGAAACCGTAGTACAACACGGCGCCATAGACCAGCAGGAGAATGACGGCGACCCCGACGGAGAGTTTCACCGGCGCACCGTCGACAGCCGAGTGGTAATGCATGAAGAGGGACGGCACCAGCATGGCGATGATGGCCAGCAACAGGGTCGTCGCGTTGATTTTGGCCGTCTCCGTGTTAAAACGCTGGACGCCGTGCATCAGCCCGCCGACAAGGACGGACAAACCCAGGACCAAGAGGATGTTGCCGATGATCGAACCGATGAGCGACGCCTTGACCACCTCCAGGTGACCGGCCTTGAGGGCGAACAAGGCGATGATCAACTCTGTGGCGTTGCCAAAAGTGGCGTTCAGAAAGCCGCCCAACTTCGGCCCCACATGTTCAGCCAGTTCCTCTGTAGCGTGGCCCATGTATCCAGCCAGGGGCAGGATGCTCAAGGCGGCGGTGAGGAAGGCCCAACCGCTCTCTGGATCGCTCCAGCGGAAGTACACCATCAGCGGCAGCGCGAGCAACAGGTAACGCAGGTATGTCATCGAGTTCCCTCCGCAAGAGTTGATTTCAATTTATTTTACGGTATCTGCCCCGATCGTTTCCAGCCTTATCCCCCTTCCGTCCGCTTAAATTTCCGCCAATTTGCAAAGAAGGGTCACCGCTCAAAGCTCTGGTACACCTTGTCGGCGATGCGACGGTATCCCTCACGATTCGGATGGAAGCGATCCTCAGCCAGGGCAGCCGGCTCCAGCGATCCCACCGAAACGAGGGCGACACCGGAAAAAGCGGCGGCTTCCTTCGCCGTAATCCCGCGCAAAAGGGCGCGCTCCCCTTCCGCCCGCTCCTGCAACGGCGTCCCCCCAAAGGGATTATACGGTTCGATCAAGCGAACCGGCGCGGCGTCGTTCAATGCACGGATCCGGGAAAGGATCGCCTGCAGATTGCGCTCATAATCGGCTCTACGCTTCTGCATCACCGCCTCGGCAACGCCTCCGATATCGGCTTCTCCCCGGAAAACGTCGTTGCCGCCGATGGAAATCACCACGTGGGACGCCGCTGACAGCGCCTGCGTCACCTCGTTCCTGCCCAGCGACGCCAGGAGACCTTCCGAGCGCAACCCGTTGACGCCGAAGTTTACCAGTTCTACAGGCCTGTCCCGCTTTTTCTCAAAATGATCCTTCAGGTTTCCCGCGTAGCCCTTGCCGCTTTCATCGCCATAGCCGGCCGACAGGGAATCGCCGAGGACGACGAGACGAAAGGGCGGGCGCTCGGCAAAGGGAACGAGCGGCGGCGATTCGGCTCTCCCATGGAACAGAAAGTACCCGCCGGCGAGCAGCATGAACAGCAGGATTATTCCGAGATAAACAGCGCTCCGTCTCATCAATGAGCCACCTCGTCCCATTAAAAGTCCACCGGTATTCGCCGGTTGAGCACCTCCAGAACCTTTATCCGCCCATCGGCAAAACGAATGGTCCAGCGAATGGTATCTTTCCCCATACTGGCCTTGAGAATCGCGCCATCGGTTCCATCGTCGCCATTGGGCAGTCGCAAGACCAGGGCGCCGCGGGGACAGACCTTCAGGCAGGCGGTGCAGTCCCAGCAAAGGGAGGGCTCGCGAAATTGGATTTTGCCATCTTCCCCGGGCGTCAGGAGATTTCCCGGACAGATGTTGGCGCAGCGGTACCCGCCTCCGCAACCGTTGCAGAGGTCTCGATCGATCAAGACAACCACGGAACACACCACCCTTCTGGGAACCGAACCGGCTCGCTTCGCTACAGATAACCCAACGCCTCCAGCTTGCGAATGATGCGCCGGGCGCTTTCTTCCGGGGTGGCGCGATGGGTCTCGACGATCAGTTCGGGATCCAGCGGTTCCTCATAGGGCTCCGTGATCCCGGTGAACCAGCGAATCCCCCCGGTCAAGGCCTTTTGGTAATGTCCCCGCACATCCCGAGCCATGCAGGTCTCCAGGGGCGCTTTGAGAAATACCTCGATAAAATTGCCGCTATGCTGTGCCCGCACATATTCGCGCATCTCCCGGTAGGGCGAGGGAACGGCCGAGATGACCAATACCCCGTTGCGCGACAAGAGCTTTGCCAGGTAGGCGACCCGCTTGATCTGGTTATACCGCTCCTGCCGGATCAGCCCTGACTCCGGAAAAAGGTGCTCCCTCACCTCATCGGCATCAAGGATCTCCACTTTCCGCCCCCGCGCGCCGGCCTCCAGCCCAACGATGCGGGCAAGCGTCGATTTTCCGCTTCCCGAAAGCCCTGTCAACCAGAGCGTAAACCCCGACTCTTTCCTGGGAACGGTTTGGCAAACCATAGAACCCCCATCCTTCCGCTCCCCCATGACAGATGACTCGACCAGGGCCAACAGCAAAGACGATGTCAAGGCAAAGAGGCCCAGTGTTGTTCTCCACAGTATGCGTCAGAACCTCCACCGGTGCCTCTTTACCGTCCTACCGCCGCTCTCCTGCCCCTGCAGTGGGGGTCAGCATTCGACGACTCTTTTCTTGGTCTGGATCGGGCACTTCGCTTTGGCGCAAAAATTGCAGTGAAGGGTCATGTTGGCGATATCCCTGTTCTGCAAAAAAGTCTCGGCGTTATGGATTTGAACGCGAAGAAGATGTTCCTTTTCCTCTTCGGTTCGGATAAATTCGACACCGTATCGGTATAAATCCCCTTCTTCCCTTCGCCAGACAATCCGAGCCTCTTCTTTTAATGCGCCGGACAGCCGGGTCTGCAGATGCATGGTAAGTTCTGGATACTCCCCCGCAGTCGGAAAGCGCAAGTGGGACAACAATTGAGCGCCGCCGGGGCTGATGTTCAAGACGCAAAGATCGATGCCATCGCTATGCCGGATTTGACCTGCTCTTTTTTCCACAGCCAGCTTGGCTGTGGCGCACAATGGATTGTCGTGCAGAGACAACCGTTGATGTTTCCTTCGCTCTTCGCCCATACGGCATCTGCCACCTTGCTTTTGTGATGTCGCCTTCCATCTTTTTCCCACCTGAAATTTCCTTTTTCTATTATTAGTACTGGAGCAATGCCCGTTCGTCAACGAAAATCTATGTCACGGAAAGAAAAAAATCCCTCCTTTCCGGTCGGCTCGCCAAGCCACCGAAAAGGAGGGATTCTTTTGATCATCATCTGTCATCATCATGACGAGCTTCGTCAGTCTTTTCGCCCTATCTGCTCTCTAACGCCTCATTCAGGCTGCCGGTGCGATAACCGGTCAGGTCGAGGGTGACGTAGGTAAAGCCAAGGCCTTTCATATAGCGAACCACCTCGTCGGCCTGAGCGGTCAGCTTGCCCAAGCTCTCCCGTTCCACCTCGATGCGCAACAGGCGGTCATGAAAGCGCGCCCGCACCTGATAAAAGCCGAGCCCCTTCAGGTACTGTTCCGCCTTTTCCACCCGGTCCAGCCCCTCCAGGGTGATCGGAGTGCCATAGGGAAAGCGCGACGAAAGACAGGGGGATGCCGCCTGATTCCAGGTCGGGAGGCCAAGTTCTTTGGACAGGGTCCGGATCTCCGCCTTCGTCAACCCCGACTCCAGCAGGGGACTGCGCACATTCATCCGCCTCGCCGCCGTCATCCCCGGCCGGTAATCGCCCACATCATCGGCGTTGTTGCCATCGAGAATAAAGGGGATTTGACGGTCCCGCGCGATCTGCCATAAGGTCTCGAAGAGGGCTGTCTTGCAGTGGAAGCACCGATCAGGGCCATTGTGCACAAAGGCCTCCCGCGTAAACTCATCGGTGGGCGTCGTCAGCAAGGGGGCGCCGATGCGCTTGGCGAGATCCTTCGCCTGAGCGATCTGATCCTTGGGCACCGTCTCCGAAATCCCCATGACGGCCAGCGCCCCTTCTCCCAGGGTGTCGTAAGCCGCTTTGAGCAGAAAGGTGCTGTCCACGCCGCCGGAAAAAGCGACCAGAACACGGTCCATTTCCCGTAGGGCTGCCTGCAGCGACGCATATTTGGCTTCGGTCGTCTCAACGGGTGTCTTCGTCATCTGCCTGTATGCCTCCGTTATAAACACGATTTCACCCATTATAATTCGGCGCGAAGACCTTGTCACCCTTCCCACTATCATCTTTTATCCCGGTATCCAGTGCTGACTATTGCCCCATGCTTTCCGATGGTACCCGAACCCGGTCACTGGCGAACCCTTCGCCAACGCAGCAGGTGATCGGAAAGACGACGAAATAGGGTCATCAACAGAAGGACGACGCATCCGATGACGACGATGCCGGCGACCACCCGGCTGTAATCGGCAAAGTCGGAGAAGTACTTGACATACCATCCAAGACCGCTGGTGGCGCCGATCATCTCGGCAGCCGTGAGTAAAATGAAGGCCATGACGAGGCTGATCGAACCGCCGGAGAGGATATGGGGCATGGCGCCCGGCAGCAGCACACGGGTCGCGAGCGTCCACCCGTTGACGCCCAGCGTCCGAGCCGAATCGATGAGACCTTTTTCGACGGCCTGGACGCCTGCCACCGTGTTGATGAAGAGAGGCCAGAAGGCGCCCACGAAAATGACAAAGACCGAAGAGGCGGTGAAGGTTGGCAGCAAGGCGATGGCATAGGGGATGTAGACGATAGGCGGTATGGGCCCCAGCAGGTTGGTCACCGGTTCAATGGCCCGGTGCAACCGGCGCTGCCAGCCGACGACCAGCCCGAGCGGGATGGCCGTCACGACAGCCAGAAAAAGACCGCTCACCAGGAGATAGAGGGAGCTGACGATGCTTTTGCCGAAGACAGGGGCGTCCTGCCAAAGCAGCAGGGCTACCTTTCGAGGCGACGGAAACAGAAAGGGATCGAGAACGGGCGCTGCATCGGTGGCCAAAAACCAAAGCAAGAGGATGGCTGATAGGATCAGCAGGCGATCGCGTCCGGTTTGTTTCTTTATCTGGCTCAGTGTTTGGCTCATTGCCTGGCTGCTCTGTCCGGCGCTCCTCATATCCCTGCCCCTCCTTCCACCAGTTCCAACTCCTCTAACAGGCCATTCTGCAGCAGGGTTAGGATGTCGTTGCGCAACACCCGGTAGTTCAGATCATGGACCAATTGAAACCGTTTCCGTGGGCGCGGAAAGGGAACGTCGATCACGCGCCGGATCCGGCCGGGGCCGGGCGAAAAAATGACGACCCGATCGCCCAGATAAAGGGCCTCATCAATATCATGAGTCACCAGGACCACCGTCCGCGGGCTTTCTCCTTCCTCACGCAAACGCAAGAGCACATCTTGCAGGTAGATACGGTTTTTGGCGTCGACGGCGCCGAAGGGCTCATCCATCAGGTAGACCGGCGCATCAAGGGCAAAGGCGCGGGCGATGGCCACCCGCTGCCGCATCCCCCCGGACAGTTCGCCGGGGTATTTATCGCGGGCATCGCTCAGGCCCACCAATTCCAGGTAGCGCAGGGCCGACTCCCGGGAACCGTCGCCCGACTGTTCGAGAGCGAAGCGGATATTCTCGATCGCTGTCATCCAGGGAAAGAGGGAGTAATCCTGAAAAACGACGGCCCGGTCTGGACCGGGCCCTTCAATAGGTCTTCCCTGCCAGGTGATATCCCCGTGCGTCGGCGATATCAGACCGGAGAGCAGGCCGATGGTGGAACTTTTTCCGCAGCCGCTGGGGCCGACCACAGTGACGAACTCGCCCTCCCGTATCTCCAGATCGATGTCTTGCAGGACCCAGCGCTCATCTGTGGGATATTTCAGCGCCACCGATTCCATGCGCAAAAAGGCCACCAGGGGTCACGTCCTTTCCCGTCGAGGTCGTCCTCTCTTTATCGGTTATTGGCGGCATACTCAGAGGCTAACCGGTTGTAGGCGCCGTTTCCCGGCTCGGCCGCCTGAAGTTGGTCAAGGGCTTCCTTGTAAATCGCAGGGTCGACGAAGCGGCTGATGTCCAGGTCGCTCTGGATGTACCCATCCTTTTTCATCGCTTCCCAGAAAGCGGTGAACCGCTTTTTGTCTGGATCAGGGATGCTGTGGATATGTCCGCTGTAGGTGGATTTTTTGATCAATTCCTTGTCGATCTTCACATAATTGGCGAGGATGTTGACGGTCTCGTCCTGATTCTGGCTATAGAACTCATAGGCCCGGATCAGCGCCTTGTCGAAACGAACGAAAGCGTCCCGCTTCGCCTTGAGCACATCTTCCGTGGCGACCACACGGCAGCAGACGTGGCCGGGCATGTAACTGGACGACCAATCGGCCACTTTCAGCCCCTGCTGCTCGGCCATCTCGGTGAAGGGCGCCCAGACGTTCCCCGCGTCGGCGGCGCCTTTTTTGACAGCTTCCATGACCGCCGCCGGTGAATCCAACTCCATGATCGTCACCTGGGTCTTCCAGTCGATACCGGCTTGGGAGAGACCATATCGCCAGACGGCGTCGCCTGTGGACATGCGGACCGTAGCGACGCGCTGGCCCACAAAGCCTTGGGGTGTCCGGAAGCGGTCCACATTCTCCGGCTTCGCCACGATCCCATGGCCCTCGCTCTGCATGCCCGCAATGGCGACGAAAGGCGTCCCCTTGGCGATGAAGGTCTGGGGCGCCGCCGTTCCAAAGGCGCCCGTATCGAGTTTGCCGCTCTTGATGGCGTTCAGACCTTCACCGGAGTTGGTGAATTGGAACATCTCCACGTCCAGACCTTCCTGGTCAAAAAAACCCTTGTCCTTGGCGACGAAGAAGAGCACATCGCCGGGAGCGGGCAGATAGCCTACGTTTAATTTGGTCTTTGCGCCCGTCGCCGAGGCGGCAGCGCCCTTGGCGGCTGGTTCTTTTTGCGTCTGGGCGCCACACCCCGCCGCCCCCAACAGGGTCATGGCGAGAATCGCCGCGCCAGCGATCACCTTGCGCAGGGTCGGTTTTCCCATCCATTGCTTCAATGACGTCACACTCCATCATTTATCGCCCGTGGCAGAGTCCTCTTCGCGCGCCAACAGGCGTTTGTAGTAAAAACCGGACGTATACAAGGCTGCCGCCGGGTTGTGTCCCAGCACCCGGTCTTTCGTGATCAGCGTCGTCACTGGCGCCTTCGAATACTGGATGAACAAGGAATCATGGCCGACACAGAGACCGTTGATCACGTTCAGATCGGTCTCTGCCTCGTTGAGCAGTTCCGCTTGCAGCACAGGGTTGCAGAGCGATTCATGGCACCCCTTCTGGACTTTCAACTCCTCAGGCACGCCGACCTCGGTCTTGTCGATAGCGCCCACCTTGCAGAGGACGCTGTAGCCCTTAAGGCCCTTGGCCTCCAAGATCTTGACGAAGATTTTCGTCTCGTTGATCAGGCCGATGCAGGTGGCGATGCCGATCTTTTGGGCGCCGAGCCGCTTGGCGAAAGCGATGATCTCCTCGACGCGGGTGAGTTTCCCGTAATAGAGCCCTTCAATCTCGGCAGCCACCCGGGCAATGCGCGCCGTTTCACCACCGGTCCGGTACAATTCCGTCGTGCGCTCCAGTTGGTCCCTATCGGCGCCCGTCGTCAGGCAGAAACTCGGAAAGTTTTTATCGCGGCGGTAGCAGTTCAACAGGGCACAGTCGGAACAACTCAGCATTTTGCTGTCATCGTTCACCGGGACCACTCCTTTTCTTTTCAACCCATTAAAAGCCCAGGCAGCCGACGAAGACCTGATCAAAGTCGCCGTAATCGGCCAGTTCGATCACCTCTACCGAAGGGACCAACGCCTCCAACTGGCGGCGCAGGTCGCCATTGAGCAAGAGGGCCTGGCCGCCCGTTTTCGAGGTGTTGCCGAGAAACTCGATTTTCCCGTCAAAGACCTCCGGCAGGAGACCGATCTGGATCAGGCTGCGCGCTTGCAGGTGATAGCCGAAGGAACCGGCAATGAACACACGATCCACCTGGTCTGCTTCGACGCCTCTGCTTCGCAGCAGCAATTCGACGCCCGCTCGGATGGCCCCTTTCGCCAGTTGAATCTGCCGAACATCCTTTTGGGTCAGAACGATGTCCCCGGCGATCCGAAAGGCGGGCTTGCCTTCACAGGCGATCACTCGTTCACGCAACGCCTCCGGTAAGGTCGAACGGTCAGGACGGACGAAGCGTCCTCGTTTGTCGATGACGCCGCAGGCCACCAACTCGCCGGCGATGTCCAGCAGTCCGCTGCCGCAAATGCCGGCCGGCGCCGCCTCTTCGATCGTCTTTATCGTCACCGCACCGTCAGCCTCGACGTAAAAGCGCTCGATGGCGCCCCGGCCGGCGCGCATGCCGCAGGTGATATTCATCCCTTCAAAAGCAGGTCCGGCGGCTGTCGACGCGGCGGCCATGGCGCCGTCGACAGCGAGGACCATCTCCCCATTGGTGCCGATGTCGACAAAAAGAGTCACCCCCTGCTGCTCCGACAACCCGGCCGCCAATATCCCGGCCGTGATGTCTGCGCCGACGTAGGCGGAAAGGATCGGCGGCAAGTAGACGAGCCCATAGGGGGCCACTGCCAGGCCCAGCGCGTGGGCGCGCACATGGTTCCCCCCGGTGATGACCGGTCGATAGGGGTGTTTCCCCAGCGACGAGGGATCGGTGTCTGTCGCCAAATGAAGCATACAGGTGTTGCCGCTGAAGATCACCTCGGCGATGTCTCCGCAGTCAATGGCAGCTGTCGCGGCCACCTGTCCGATCAATCGGTTGATCTCTCGGATCAGTTCTGTATGCATCTGTTCACGCCCGGCAGGTTCAGAAGCAAATTTGATGCGTGACAGCACATCCTGACCATGCAGGCTCTGCGGGTTCAGCGCCGAAGCCGTCGCCCGCTCCTCGCCGGAACCGATATCGACGAGAGACGCCACCAGTGTCGTTGTGCCGATATCGACGACGACGCCGAACAGGCGAGCGGATCGGTCTCCTGGCTCAATCGCAACCACATCGCCGCCGGCGATAATTCGGGTTTCTCCGGCTTTGTGGTCATATGCTTTTGTGAAAAAGGGTTTAACGACGACAGGGCGCGCCAGACCGTGGCTGATGATTTGCAACGAATGCGAGGAAATCCCTTGCGGAATCTCGACTTCAATGTGGCCGGTGACGACGGACTCACAGGCGAGCACCCAGCCGTCCGCTTCGTCCTCAGCCGTCAGGTGATGCTCTCCGCCGGAGCGTACAAAGGGACGGAAGCGCTCCGCCAGTTTCACCCGGCACTTGCCGCAGGTTCCTGCGCCGTTGCAGGGGGCTTCAATGAGCGCGCCGGCCCTTCGCGCCGCCTCCAGGATCGTCGTGCCCGCTTCTACCTGAATCGAATGACGGGAGGGGAGAAAGCGGATATTCACCAGACTAGCCACGCTCTTCTGTCTCCTTTACCGCCTGGGTCATCGCCTGCAGGACCCCTACAGAGGTCGACGTGCTCAGACCGCAAGCCGGCGCGATGATGTCGATGCCGTCACGGATGAGCCGTTGGGTCTGGTCGGCCACCTTGCCGGCGTCGCCAAACTCGAGCAGGTAAGTGCTAAGGTTGCCCATCGTGGTCAGTTCGGGATACTCCTCTTTGAGCAAACGCAGGTTCACCATGGCGTCGGTGCTGATGGCGTCCCCATGGACGCGGGGGATGAGGTGTTTCACCGATTTCATATCGCCGCAGATGTGGACGATGGCTGCGCCGCCACGTTCATGGATCCCGTCGATGACCTTGTTCAGATAACGAAGGGCGTATTCTTCAAACATCTTCGGCCCCAGGATCTCACCGGTCGCCGTCGGGTCGCCGATGGAGATGATCCGGACACCGGCGTCGATCAGCCCTTCCGCATAGGCGATCAGATGGTCGCTCACGTCGTCGATCACGCGATGGGCATTTTCCCGATCCTTGCGCAGTTCCTTCAAAAAAGCCATGGGGTCGACAATGGAGGCGGCCGTGCTGATCGGGCCGGTCAGGTTGCCGATGACGGGAATATCGGGATGGCTGCGGCTCAGCCGCCAGGCCGCTTGAATCACCGTCTCGATCCGGCCTGAAGCCGGTAGATGACCCGGTTTGTGGAAAGGAACGGCCGAAACAGAGGGATAGGCCTCCCGCTCGATTTTCGGTTCGCAGGCGAGACTGCCAAAGTTGATCGCTGAACCGAACAGCTCCGCTTCGACGGTCATGCAAAAGGGGATGCCCAGGTTTTCAAAACCGGTCTGTTCGTGGATATCGTAGGCCAGATGCGCCATCAGCCGGTCGTCATGATGGGCTTCCGGGAGGGTGTGGCCGCTTTGATTCATCACATCGACGATGGCGGCGTTCATCATGCCGCCGGGACAGACGACAGGCGGTCGATCCGTCTTCTCCCTGCGCAGAGCACGCAGCAACCGTTCTTTCGGGCTGATGGAACTCACCCTGTCTCCCCGCTTTCGCTTATAAACTAGTCTTAACGCGCCAGCAAGCCTTCCGGCTCAACGGGCCAACCCACTTCCCGCACCGTATCCAGCATGGCGTGGATGTTCGCGAAGGGGGTTTCCGTCGGCAAACTGCATCCGGAAGCAACAATATACCCTTTTGGGTTGTCATAGGCCTGGGCGATGCATTGGAGGACAGCCTGGCAGACATCGTCAGGGCGCCCTTGCAGCATCGTCTCAGAGGGTTTGACATTTCCCATCAGCCGCACCCTGTGACCAACCTTCTCTTTTGCTTCCAGCAGGTCAGCATCGTTGTCGATGCTGATGCAGTCGGCGCCGGCTTCGACCATGAGATCCCAGATGCGGTTCGTCCTTCCGCAGATGTGCAGCGTGACCGATTTGCCGCGGGAGTGGATGTAACCGATGAGCCGCTTCAGGTAGGGATAGGAAAACTCTTGAAACTGGCGAGGGCTGATGACGGTGCTGGAGGACATGGCGTCAGTGAGGCTGGGAACGCCGCCGGCGTCGAGAATGGCCTTGGCATAGCGCAGGCTCGTTTCCAAGGAGAGCTCGCAGAGACGGTGCACCGCGTCCGGGTTGCGCAGGGTCAGGCGGACTAACGTCTCGGCGCCGATGAGAAAAGAAGCGTTTGTGAAGGGACAGGTCAAGGCCGCTGTTACGGTGACCTCCTTGCCAACGGCGTCAAGGGTTCGTTGCAACGCCTCCAAGTGATGGGGCAGATTCCCGTCGCGTTCCGGATCGGCAGGGACGATCCTTTCGATTTCGGAGACATCCTTAATGGCCGGCGCGGCGAGATAAGCCGTTTCATCGTCAGGGTAGTGGACGATGGCGCCCATCGCTTCGGCCTGGGTGTACAGATCGGTAAAAATCCGGATGATATCGTAACGGAACAACCGGTAGGCCTCCGTATGGGCCTGGGCCAACAACGCACCGTTGCCGCGAAACTGGGAGATCTTTGCGCCGATGACACGGGCCGCCGTGTTGCCCACGATGGGCACACAGGGCATCCGGTCCACGGCTTCTCCCCGGTTGTAGGCCTGTAACCGTTCGAGTGGCGTCATGGACTCCAGAGCCTGGCGATTGTTGTTGTCTTTGCCTGTACTCAACTGACCAGCCTCCTGGCGAGTTTTACAGCGTCGGCGGCATTGGCGGCATAGCCGTCGGCGCCGATCTGGTCGGCAAAGCGTTGGGAGATCGGTCCGCCGCCGACGATCACCTTGTAGCGGTCACGGGCCTGCCGCGCGTTCAGCAACCGGATCACCTCTCCCATGCCATCCATGGTGGTCGTCATCAGGGTCGAGATGCCGATGATCTGAGCGCCCACTTCGTCAGCCCGTTCAACAAAATGTTGAGGCGGCACGTCGCGTCCCAAGTCATGGACCTCAAAGCCGGACGTTTCCAGCATGATCTTGACCATGTTCTTGCCGATATCATGGGTGTCGCCTTCGATCACCCCGATGACAACCTTCACCTTCTCCCCCTCATCGCGTGGTTTCAGGTGGGGCTTGAGCACCTCCAACCCGGCGTACATGGCGTCTGAGCACATGAGGATCTCGGGAATGAAGTACTCTTCCTGTTCAAAGAGTTCACCGGCCCGGGCCATCCCGTGAGCGAGCCCCTGATCGATGGCCTCGTAGGCGTCAAGGCCTTCCTGAACCACCTGCTGGCTCGTCTCGACCGCTTTTTCCTCGTCCATGTCGAGGACGGCGTCCGATAGATCTTGAAGCAGCTTTCTTTTCAGCTCCGCCAAGTGCGAAACCCTCCCTTTGCGCAATAAAAAAAGGCCGAGCAGGGTCGGCGCGTTGTTGTTTGCGCCTTCCCTGCCCGGCCTCCAGTGTGTCTGGTCAGCCACTCGTGGGATGATCAACCGCTATGTCCCTTTACCGCTCATCGGCGATGCCTCCGGCAACGCCGGCGCTCGAAATTCACTCGTCCCTATCGCTTATACCCCAGCCAGCGCTTGTTCAATGTCGGCGATGATATCGCCGATATCTTCCAGGCCGATGGAAAGGCGGATGAAATCGTCGGTGACACCGCTCTGCTGCTGCTCTTCCGGCGTCAGCTGGGAATGGGTGGTCGTGGCCGGATGGATGGCCAGCGATTTGGCGTCGCCCACATTGGCCAGGTGGGAGAGCAGTTGCAGTTTGTCGATGAAGGCCCGGCCAGCTTCCCGGCCTCCGGCGATGCCAAAGCCGAGGATGGCGCCGTAGAGGCCTTCGCGGTGATATTTTTGGGCGATGTCATGGGAACTGTGGTCATCCAACCCGGGGTAGTTGACCCAGGTGACTTTCGGATGATTTTGCAGGAAACGAGCCACTTCCAGCGCGTTCTGGCTGTGCCGCTCCATCCGGACCGGCAGCGTCTCGGCGCCTTGCAGGATTTGGAAGGCGTTGAAGGGGCTCAGCGCCGCGCCAAGATCGCGCAGGAGCTGGACACGGGCCTTGATGATATAGGCCACCGCGCCAAAGGTCTCTGCGTATTTCAACCCATGGTAGCTGGGATCGGGTTCGGTGAATTCGGGGAAATTGCCGTTCGCCCAGTTGAAGCGGCCCGAGTCGACGATGATCCCGCCGATAGAGGTTCCGTGACCGCCGATGAACTTGGTCAGGGAATGGACGACAATGTCGGCGCCGTGTTTGATCGGCTGCACCAGGTAGGGCGAGGGCAGGGTGTTGTCGACGACAAGCGGCAGACCGGCCTCATGGGCGATGGCGGCAACGGCTTCAACATCGAGGGTGTCCAGCTTGGGATTGCCCACTGATTCAGCGTAGACCGCTTTCGTCTTCGGTGTGATCGCCTTGCGGAAGTTCTCCGGATCTTTCGGGTCGACAAAGCGGACCTTGACGCCCAGCTTGGGGAAGGTGTAGGCCAAGAGACTGTATGTTCCGCCATAAAGGCTGTTGGCGGCGACGATTTCATCGCCGGCATGGGCGATGTTCAGCAAGGACAGGGAGATGGCGGCCTGCCCCGACGCTACGGCGAGGGCGGCGACGCCCCCTTCCAGGGCGGCGACGCGCTGTTCCAACACGTCGGTGGTGGGGTTCATGATGCGCGTATAGATGTTGCCGAACTCTTTCAGGCCAAAGAGATTGGCCGCATGTTCGGTGTTCTTGAAGACATAGGATGTGGTCTGGTAGATGGGGACGGCTCGGGATCCGGTGGTGGGATCGACGGTCTGACCGGCGTGGAGGGCGTTCGTGGCAAATCCTTTTTCAGCGCTCATGGGGAGATACCTCCTATGTTTTTTTAGATTCCGTCGCCGTACAGCCCTTCGAGGAGCGGGAAGCGGCGTTTCTCCGTCCGTTCAATCTGAACGATCCGGCCTTTCTGGATGACGATGACCACCTCGCCGTAGCGGAGTCCGCCGACGGCTTCGATGATGCGCCGGCGAAAAGACGATGACGTCTGTCCCTGCGCCGGCGCGAATTTTACTTCCGTCGTTTCTGGTTTCGCTCCCTTGCTCCCTTCGTCAGCGTCAAAGCGTATCTTCTCCAGTTTGTTCATCTGGATGATGTGGGCGTCTTGAAGCACCAGGGTCACCGTACCGAAGGTCATGGCGCGAATCTCCTTTTCAATCCGCGCCAGCACCTCTTGCGGGAGCACCGGCGATTCCTGGGCGTTCCTCAGTTCGCCTTGTTTCACCACACCTATACCCCCCACCCCAATCTTTACTAATCCGACTACATTGCTTTGATTTAAGGTGAGTATAGGACGGGCAGGAATTCCTTGTCAATAGGAATGTCTTTCTAGACGTGATTATCCTTCCTGGAAGAGGGGCGTGCTCAGATACCGTTCCCCTGTATCGGGCAAGACGGCAACGATGAGCTTGCCGGCGTTTTCCGGTCGTTTGGCGATCTGAATCGCCGCATAGGCGGCCGCGCCCGAAGAGATCCCGACCAGGATGCCCTCTTCGCGGGCGATGCGACGGCTCGTTTCAAAGGCCTCTTCATTGCGGACCTTGAAGATTTCGTCGGCAACCTCCAGATTCAGAACCTGGGGAACAAAGCCCGGTCCGATCCCCTGAATCTTATGCGGACCCGGTTGGCCGCCTGAGAGCACAGGCGAGTCAAAGGGCTCCACGGCAACGACCTGGATACCGGGTTTGCGCGCCTTCAGCGCTTCGCCCACACCGGTGACGGTGCCGCCGGTGCCGACGCCTCCGACGAGGATATCCACTTTTCCATCCGTATCGGCCCAGATCTCTTCGGCCGTCGTCGCCCGGTGAATTTTCGGGTTCGCCGGGTTGTTGAACTGCTGTGGAATGAAGGCGTTGGGGATCTGGGCAGCCAGTTCTTCAGCCCGGCGCACAGCGCCTTTCATCCCCTCCGTGCCGGGGGTAAGGACCAGTTCGGCGCCGTAGGCCTTGAGCAGGTTTCGGCGCTCAATGCTGAAGGTCTCCGGCATGGTCAGGATCACCCGGTAGCCGAGGGCGGCCGCCACGAAGGAGAGGGCGATGCCGGTGTTGCCGCTGGTCGGTTCGATGATCACGGAGTCTTTATGAAGCAACCCTTTTTCTTCGGCGTCTTTGATCATGGCGTAGCCGATGCGGTCTTTCACACTGCCGCCGGGATTGAAATACTCCAATTTGGCGACGACATCCCCTTCCAGCCCCTCAGCGACGCGGTTCAACCGCACCAAGGGGGTTTTGCCGATCAGTTCGGTGATGTTGTTGGCGATTTTGGCCATGGAAAGCATCCTCCTTATCGTTCTTAAACATTCTTATTTTCCTTCGTTCCCATTGCTTGCTTTCGTTTCTGTTCGACTTTTATTGCGATTATTGCGATGTGCGAAGTACAGAGAAAGATACCCTTACGCGTTCATCGGTTTTTCTCTATCAACCCATTCGTCGGTCTGCCCGGCCGGCATGAACTGCCTCGCTCTCGCGAACCGGGAAATTGAGATACAGTCCATACCACTCCCCCTTATCTAGACAAAAAGAGGCCAAGGGTTTCGATCACTCTTTTGATCGAAGCGCCTCGGCCTCCGGTCTATCCGGTCAGCGTCGGTTAATTCCGAGTTTTTCGATTTACATTTATGATATTAAAGCCTAGTTGGATATCTGTCAATCCGTTTTTTTCTATGTTCCGCAAGTATTTTTCCTTCGGACTTATGACGCCAATGCCTGTGTCAGATCGTTGAGCAGGTCGCTGATGTTTTCAATCCCAACAGACAGCCGCAACAGGCGGTCGGTGACGCCGCAGCGCCGGCGGATCTCTTCGGGGATGTCGCCATGAGTCTGACGGGAGGGAAAGGTAAGCAGCGATTCGACGCCACCGAGGCTTTCCGCAAAGGCGATCAGGCGAATTCGCGAAAGCACCTGCGGAATGTTGCCGGCGTCATGGAGGGAAAAGGAGATCATGGCGCCTGGACCGGCGGCCTGCTGAAAATGAATGTCCCGGCCGGGGTGGTTGTCAAGGCCGATAAAGTAGACCTGTTCAACGGCGGGGTGTTGTTCCAGCCAACAGGCGATGGCGCTGGCGTTTTCCTGGGCGCGGTCAAGGCGCAGGCCCAGCGTCTTCATCCCCCGCAGGAGCAGCCATGAATCGAAGGGGCCGAGGATGGCGCCGGCAGCGTTTTGATAGAATGCGAGCCGCTCGCCGAGGTCCTCGTCGGCAGCGACGACCAGACCGGCCACCACGTCGTTGTGACCGCCCAGGTACTTGGTGCCGCTGTGAACGACAATATGGGCGCCCAACTCGATGGGTCGCTGCAGGTAAGGGCTCATGAAGGTGTTGTCGACGATCAGCAGGAGGTCATGGCAATCACAGATCCGCCGGATGGCCTGCAGGTCTGTGATCTTCATCGTCGGATTGGTCGGCGTTTCGATCAGGATGGCCTTCGTACAGTCTCTGACTGCGGCGTTCACTTGCTCGAGATCGCTCGTGTCGACAAAGTCCGCCTCGACGCCCCAGGGACGAAATACCTGCTCCAGCAGCCGGTAGGTCCCGCCATAGAGGTCTTCACAGAGGATCAGATGGTCGCCAGGCCGGAAGAGGGACAGCACAGCCGTCAACGCAGCCAAGCCGGAAGCGAAAGCCAACCCGCGCCGTCCCCCCTCCAACCGGGCGATCTGTTCTTCCAGCACCTGCCGCGTCGGGTTGCCCGAGCGGCTGTAATCAAAGCCAGTGCTTTCTCCCAGGGCGGGATGCTGAAAGGTGGCCGTTTGGTAAATGGGAAAACTGACGGCGCCTGTGCCGGTGTCTTTGCCGTTGCCCCCTTGGGCCAATAACGTGTCGATGCGCATCTGCAAAACTCCTCCCATTTCATCATGATTTCCTCTGTGCCTTCTGTCTGTTTTGGTTTCTGACCGTCAAAACAAGAAACGGTCTCCTCTGAAAGAGAAGACCGTCAACAGCCACAGGGCAAGTCTTATCTTTCAGGGTTTCCCCTGCAGGAATTGGCACCATGCAGGTATGCCTGCTGGTTGCCGGGCTTCATCGGGCCAGTCCCTCCACCAACTCTTGATAAGAGCGTCTTGATTCAATTGTTCCCGGCGCGAACCGGATTGACTATACATTACTCGGAATGGACGGTGATCGTCAAGCGTTTTTTTCGCCAATTGAACAAATACTTTTTTTGCGAAAAACCTTCCTTTCCTTGACAGGATCCGCCACCCCTTCTATCATGGAGTCTAGCAAATATAAGATAATCCGACTAATATAGTAGGTTTTTGTGAGGAGCGTGGTTTTCCATGGAAAAAATCGCCCAGGACGTGTCCGCCTTGATCGGAAATACCCCGATGGTTCGACTGCGCCGGATCGTGGCTTCATCGCATGCTGGAGAGACCGCCCATGGCAACGCGAAAGCGGGACGGGCAAAATCCCCTGCCGGTAGCGATAGCGGCGATGCGGCAGAGATCGTCGCTAAGCTGGAAACCTTCAACCCCGGCGGCAGTGTAAAGGATCGCATCGGCCTCAGCATGATTCAGGACGCCGAAAAACGGGGCTTGCTGAAACCGGGAGCGGTCATTGTGGAACCGACAAGCGGCAACACCGGCGTCGCCCTGGCCATGGTCGCCGCCGTCCGCGGGTATCGATTGATCCTGACCATGCCGGAGACGATGAGCGTTGAACGGCGAAACCTGCTAAAAGCCTTCGGCGCTGAGCTGGTGTTGACGCCAGGCGCCGAGGGGATGCGCGGCGCCGTCGAAAGGGCGGAACAGATTGTCAAGAATACCCCCGGCGCGTTCATGCCCCAACAGTTCGCCAACCCGGCCAACCCGGCCACACACGAGGTTACGACCGCTGCGGAGATCTGGCAGGACACGAATGGACGGGTGGATATCTTCATCGCCGGCGTCGGCAGCGGCGGCACCATCACCGGTACGGCCAAAGGGCTGAAACAGCGGAACCCCAACCTCCATGTCATCGCCGTTGAACCGGCGACCTCGGCCGTCTTGTCGGGCGGCAAACCGGGACCCCATGGGATTCAAGGCATCGGCGCCGGTTTCATCCCTGATGTCTACGACAGCCGCCTGATCGACGAGGTCTTCCCTGTGTCCGATTCGGACGCCATTGCCACCAGCCGCCGTTTGGCCCGGGAGGAAGGATTGCTCGTGGGCATCTCCGCCGGCGCCGCCGCCTTCGCGGCGATCCAAGCGGCGAAGCGACCGGAGAACCGCGGCAAGCGCATCGTCGTGCTCCTGCCGGATACGGGAGAGCGCTATCTGAGCACGGCGCTGTTTTCGGAAGTTTAAGAAAGTAAAACAATCATTTTCCGTTGACTTTGGGGCCTGGCTCCCCTAATGTAAAGAAGAATGAATAGTTGGGGGAATTGCCATGGAAAACCTGTATCTTGTAGCAGTCATTCTCGGTATTGTGGAAGGTCTTACCGAATTCCTCCCCGTGTCATCGACGGGGCACATGATTCTTGTCGGCAGTCTCCTCGGTTTTGAGGGAGATAAGGCGGCCACCTTTGAGGTCTTTATCCAGCTGGGCGCGATCCTGGCTGTGCTTGTCCTCTACCGGGATCGTTTCCTGAACCTGATTCTGAACCTCTTCGCTGACGGAATCCGCTTTGACGACCGGGGATTCAACATCTGGCATGTGGCCATCGCGATGGCGCCAGCCTGTGTGCTCGGTTTCCTGCTGCACAAACCGATCAAGACCTACCTCTTTTCCGACAAGACGGTCGTCATCGGTCTCATTGCGGGCGGCATCCTGCTGTTGGCGGCCAACTGGATTGAGCCTCGTCGCCGGGTCGATGACCTGGACCGGATCAACTTTCGCCAGGCGCTGTTCGTCGGCCTGATGCAATGTCTCGCCCTCTGGCCCGGGTTTTCCCGCTCCGGCGCCACCATCGCCGGCGGTATGCTGTCAGGGATGACCTCTGCCGTCGCCGCCGAATTTTCCTTCATCGTCGCTGTGCCGATGATGGTGGCAGCGACCGGCTATGACATGCTGAAATCCTACCAAAACCTGAGCGTCGGCGATCTGCCGCTCTTCGCCATCGGCTTTGTCGTGTCCTTCGTCGTCGCCTGGGCAGCCATCGTTTGGTTTTTGAAACTGCTGAACCGGATCGGTCTGGCCCCTTTCGCCTATTACCGTTTTGTCGCGGCCCTGCTCTATTTTGTCGTGGTGATCCTCTAACAGGCGACCCTCTTCCTGATCGCCTTGATCCGTCTCTAGAGAAGGTACATAAAAGAAGAAAAAGGGCGGGTCGCTTGTTTGAGCGGCCGGCCCTTTTTTCTGTCCTATCACAATTTCTTTTAGCTGTAATCCTTAGAAATCTCCGGGATCGAGTCGATCTCTTGGAGCCCGCTGATGCCGTCAAACTCCTGAATCTCATCAACAGCCTCGGGGTCCCCCTGCGAATTTTGCAACCCGCTTTTTTCATCGACGGCGGCTGCCGGTTCCCCGGTCTTTCCGGCTGGCGATTTTGGACGCAGCGGCATGGCTCTCCAACCTCCTTTTCCTTGCGAGGTTAGTATCACCTTCCATGGCGTTCCTATCACCAGCCGGTTCGACTTTCCTCGGACTGCCGCCAATCTTCGTGTTCCTTGTAAGTGTTGATCACGTGGTTTTTGCGATCAACCGGTTCAATCGTTCGAGGACGGCGTCGGAGTTTTTCTCCAGTTCGGCGAGCATCCGCTGGGCCCCTTCACGATCCCCGGCGCCGAAGGCGTCGGCCGCTTTCAGGGCGAACTCATGGACGCGGGCATGAGGGCCGTCCAAGGCAACGAAGTCAGGATCATTCCGGAAGGGGTTGTCATCGGTAAAATACCATTTGCCCAAGCGGCAGTGGTGATGAGAGGTCACTTCCTCCGGGTTGACCTGTTCGTAGCCTTTGAGCATGTTCTGGATCCGGATCTTCCAGAGCAAATGGTCGGACTTTGCCTTTTCCAGGAGTTCTGCCGCGCCCAGAGCGCCGGCATCGGGCAACTTGAACTTCTGCACGGCGCCGGCCAGTTCGATGGCCATAGCGCTCGCCTCTTCTGTCGCTGCTGCGATCGTCTCCATGCCGGATGATGTCTCTTCCGTCGCCGCCGCCACCGATTCGGCCAGTTCCGCCGTCCCTTCAACGACGGTGGCGATGGAATCGATCAGGCCGATGATGCGATCGGAACTGGCCACTTCCTCATTGGTCAATGTGACGATGCCGTCGACCGCCTTTTCCGTCTCCTGAACAGCCTGAAGGATCCGATATAAGGCCTCGCCCGCTTCTTGAACCACCGCGGCGCCTCGTTCCGCCTCACTGTGGCTCTGCTGGGTAGCGGTCACCGCAGCAGCGGCGCTCTCCAGAACCTTGCCCACCAGTTCTGCCACCTCGCCGGCGCCCCGGTTGGATTCCTCGGCGAGTTTGCGCACCTCGTCGGCAACAACGGCAAAGCCGCGACCGGCATCACCGGCCCGGGCCGCCTCGATGGCCGCATTGAGGGCCAACAGATTTGTCTGGGCGGCAATGGCCGTGATCGTCTCCGTCATCCGGTTGATTTCGCGGGAGTAGCGATCCAATTCTGCCATCATCGCTTCGGCCTCGTTTGTCTTGTCTTTGATCGCCGTCATATGATCGATGCTTTTGGCGACCGTCTCACTTCCCCGCTCCGCCGCCGTCAGGGTCAGCCGGGAGTTGTCTGCGGCGATGGCTGCCTGGTTCTTGGCCAGTTGGATCAAGGAGGACAGTTCCAGCAGCACTTCGGACGCGTCCAAGGCCGCCTCCGTTCCTCTCTCGGCGTTCTCGGCGACCTCTTGGATATTGCGAGCCACATCCTGGACGGCGGTCATCACCTGCTGGGCCGATGACGCCATCTCTTCCGAACTGGCCGCCATCTCCTCAGCCGATTTGCGAACCATGCCGACGATCTCCGTCTGACGCCGGATCATCAGATTGAAACCGGCCACCGATTGACCGATCTCATCGGTCGAGTGAACAGCTCCATGAACCGTCAAGTCGCCAGCGCCGGCTCGGGCCATCAGGTCCTGCAGCTCCACGAGCGGGCGCGCCAAACGGCGAGCGAACCAGATGCCGATGATCCCTGCCAGCAACAGCACAACCAAAGAGGAGAGAAAGATCCGTCCGGCGATCGACTGCTTCACCGCTGTCAAGGCGGCCTTTTCCTTCGCCGTCCCCACCATGCCGATGATCGTTCCATCAGCGCCGATCAGCGGCGCATAGCCTGTGATGTAATCACCGTCAAGATCCTTGTTCTCCCCGATATAGGGCTTGCCTTCGTTAAAAATGCTCTTGACGATGGTATCTGCTGTGACTTGTCCGGCTGTGATCCGCTGTCCCCTTTTGTCGACAATGGACGTCGCGACGCGCTCCTGACCGAGGAAGAGGCTGAACTCTGCGCCAAACATCCCTTTCGCCTTGTCGACAATCTCGTTTCTGCTGACCACATAACCGGTCGACAGAACACCGATCAATTGTCCCTGATCGTAAATGGGTGCGCCGGCTCGAACGGACAGGCGAACCGTCTTGCCCTGTTCGATGCCGGTGAAGGTCTTTCCTTCGAGGGCGCGGGCCACGTTGATCTGGTTGGCGATGTTGTCATCCCCTTTGGGCGCCTTGTCCGGTTCATGGGTCCGGATGATCGCGTTCCCTTTGGCATCGGTAATGACAAGGTAGTCGAGGTTGCCTTTTTGCATCAGCGGCGCTGTCACCTGTAACAAGGCCGCAAAATCGCGGTTTTTTGTGCCCGCAATAATTCCAGGGTGGGTGGCGAGATTGTTGGCGTGGGCTAACGCCTCGGTCTTATAATTCTCAAGCAGGCTTTCAAATCCAGACAGATTTTTCTCGGTCTGGCGGGCAAAATCCCCTTCAAAGGCTTGGCTCGTCGTCATTAACGATGAAAGAGCGACAACCGTCGTGGTGATCAGGAGAACGCCCACGATGACGAGAATCAACTTCGTTTGGATACTTCGAAACAACGGCATCTTGTTCCTCCTCCTCAATCTGTCGAGCACTATTGCTTCTCTGTCACAAAGCATCATCATCGATAAGAAAAACCCTATCTGAATCAGTTACTATCTTACCGCCCTTTCCCAGGAGTGGCAACGCATATGTCGTCAAAGGCAAAAATAAACCCCTGGGACGCGCCGTAAAAAGCGAACCAGGGGTGATTTGCAGCTATATTGAATTTTTTTGTCATTATATTGCAGAATGAAAAAGGGATATGCCGCAGGAAACCGTCCCATGGGTCACGACGGGTTCACCGGGAGCCCCAGATCGAGAAGCATCTGGATATCCTCAGCCACCGTCCGCCCGCTCGTCGTCAGGTAGCTGCCGACGAGCGCGGCGTCGGCGCCGGCCATGAAGCAGAGCGATTGCAGGTTGCGCAACGCCCCCTCGCGGCCACCGGCCATGCGGGCACGAGCGGACGGCAGCATCAGGCGATAGATGGCGATCGATTTGAGGATTTCCAGCGGGGCGATGACGGGCTGTTCTTCCAGCGGCGTCCCGGCGATGGGATTGAGGATGTTGACCGGCGCTGACTGGACGCCCAATCCCCGCAGTTCCAGGGCCATGTCGATGCGGTCTTCCATCGTCTCTCCCAGGGAGAAGATGCCCCCCGAACAGACGGCCATCCCGGCGGCTTGGGCGGCCAGAATGGTGGCGATCCGCTCATCGTAGCTGTGGGTGGTGCAGATCTGCGGAAAAAACCGCCGTGATGTCTCCAGGTTGTGATGGTACATGGTGACGCCCGTTGCGGCCAACCGGCGCAGTTGTTCCTCCTGTAAGATGCCCAGGGAGGCGCAGAGGCCGAGCTTCGTTTCCCGGCGGAGCCGCTCGTAGATGGCCAGCACCGGCTCCAGCTCAGCGTCATCCATCCCCCGTCCACTGGTGACCAGGGAAAAACGATGGGCGCCTTCCGCCTCCATCGCTTTGGCCCGGGCAACAATCGCGTCAGGTTCCATCAGGTCATAGGTCTCCACGCAGGACGGATGGTGGGCCGACTGGGCGCAAAAGCGGCAATCCTCCGAACAGGCGCCCGATTTGGCGTTGACGATGGAACAGAGGTCCACATGACCGGCGCCGAACCGATCCCGTACTCGGCGCGCCAGATCCATCAGCCCATAGATCTCGTTGCCTTCGATTGCGGCGAGTTTCAGGGCGGTGTCCCGATCCAGGGCCTCGCCGGCGAAGAGGATGGCTTCTGCCTGATTGATGATCCCTTGCATATTTGATCGTCCTTTCTATCGAAACTTGTTGTTTTGGCGCTTTCATTGCTTGCTTTTTTTCACAGGCGCTTCGTTGAATCAACGGTCACGCAAAAACTTGGAATCGGGCGCTCCGTGAACATGGGGCGCCCGATTGTAAACCGATTATGTTCTTGCTTGTCGACAAAATGATTATACGTCTCTCCCTTTTCCCTGTCTATCCTTTCTCATCTGAATCGGTTCCTTCAAAAGTCCTGTCTTTTCTGCAAGGGGCCTCTTTTCCCCTACTTGCGCCATGTAATTTTTCTTGTTACCCTTGATCTAAATACCGCGTACACGGGACGCTGTGATTTCTCGCGTTGTTTCTTTGAAAAAAGGGGGGAGTGTCCTTGTTGATTCACCCCGACATCCTGCTTTTTTTGACTCAGCGGATGACCATCGTCATCACCATTTCCTTCTTGCTCTCCCGTCAACCGGCCGTCCGCCGTTTTTTTGCCAACGGGACGACGACCCGCGAGGATGTGTACCGGTTGATCGTCATCTTCGGCGGTCTCTCCATCATCGGCACCTATGCCGCCATCCCCATCGACGGCGCGTTGGCCAACTCACGGGTCATCGGACCGGTGCTGGCGGGTCTGCTCGGCGGGCCGCTGGCCGGTTTCGGCGCCGGTTTGATCGGCGGTGTTCACCGCTTCGCCATGGGCGGCTTTACCGCCTTGGCCTGCGCCATCTCGACCATCGCGGAAGGCCTGTTGGCCGGCCTGATTCGTCGCTACCACCCCGAGGCCTTAAACGGCATGGGCGCGCTGATCACCGGTTTGATGGCGGAAACATTGCAGATGCTGATCATCCTGGCTGTGGCGCGGCCTTTTGAGGACGCCGTCCTGCTGGTGAGTCACATCGCCCTTCCGATGATCACCGTCAATGCCGTCGGCATCGCCGTCTCGGTGATGCTCATCCAGGATATCCGCGCCCAGGAGGAACAAGCGGGCGCGCTGGAAGCCCAAAAATCGCTGCGCATCGCCAACATCACACTGCCCTTGCTTCGCCGGGGCCTCAACGAGTCGTCGGCCCAGGCGGTCGCCCAGGTTGTCAAAGAGATGACCGACCTCGATGCGGTTGCCTTGACCGACCGGGAAAAGATCCTGGCCCATGTGGGTCTCGGCGCCGACCATCACCTGGCTGGGCAACCGTTCCTGACGCGGGCCACTGAGGAGGCGCTCCAGACAGGCGGTCCAGTCATCGCTTCCTCGCAGGACGAGATCCAGTGCGCTCACCTGGACTGTCCCCTCCATGCGGCCGTGATCGTCCCCCTGGTGAGCAAGGACATGCCCCTGGGGACGCTCAAACTCTACCGGACCAAAGAGGTTGGCATTGTCGATGAGGAACTGGCCAAAGGTTTGGCCCACCTGTTTTCGACCCAACTGGAAATCGCCGAGTTGGAGCAGCAGGCTCGCCTGGCGGCGACAGCGGAGATTCGCGCGCTCCAGGCCCAGATCAACCCGCACTTTCTCTTTAACGCCCTCAACACAGTGGCCTCTTACGTGCGCACTCATCCGGAAACGGCGCGCAACCTCTTGATTCAACTGGGCGATTTTTTCCGCAAAAACCTCCGCGAGCCCTCGCAATTCGTTTCCTTGCGGGAAGAACTGGCTCATATTGAATCCTATCTCGCCCTCGAACAAGCCCGCTTTGAAGACCGCTTGCAGGTCATCCATGACATCGACCCGGGCGCATTGTCCTGCCCCATTCCCCCGTTGCTGTTGCAACCGCTGGTGGAAAACGCCCTTCGCCATGGCCTCCTCCCGCTGCGCGATGGCGGTTCGGTCACCATCCGAGCCCGCCGCCAGGCCGACGACCACATCGATATCTCTGTAGAAGATGACGGTGTGGGCATGACACCGGAAAAGGTGGCTCAACTGTTGGTTCGCAACGGAGCAACCGCTGGCGCCGCATCGGGCGGCATCGGTTTGCGCAACGTCCACGAGCGCTTGTGCAGCATCTACGGCCCCGACTACGGACTGCGCATCGAGTCGAAACCCGGCCTGGGCACCATCTGCGCCCTGCGCATCCCCGATAAGGACATCTCTCTGTTAATGGCCAGCTAGGCCGGTCAGGAGGGAATTCCATGCTCATCCGCGCCTTTATCGTCGATGATGAAGCCCCGTCCCGCCGTGAACTGCGCTTTTTATTGGAAAAGCTTCCCGACTGTCGTATCGTCGGCGAGGCGTGCGGCGGCGAGGAAGCCCTGGAGATCTTGGCCGATCTCCCTGTGGACGTGCTCTTTCTCGACATCCAGATGCACGACATCGATGGCCTGTCAGTGGCCCGCAGTCTTTTAGAACAAAACCGGCTGCCCCTTGTCGTCTTCGCCACCGCCTTTGACGCCTATGCCCTCCAAGCCTTCGAGGTGCGCGCCCTTGATTACATCCTCAAGCCCTTCCACCCCGAGCGCCTAGAAGCGACGTGGCAGCGGGTGCGCGATCGTCTGGGACAGCAAACCGGTCTGGAAGCGCACCTCACCGAATTGAAAGCCCTGTTGCTCAGCCGGGAACCCCTCCCTTCAGCCGGCGCCAGGCTGAATCCTCTGCAAAATGAACGGCCCGGGCTATCGCCCTTCGACTCGACCGGCGAATCTTTCGGAAAAGCATCAGGGGAGGCGCAAAGGGGACTTTCCCCGGCGTGGACGGAGGAATCGGACGCCCTGTCGACAGCAGAAACGGGCGGCAGCGGCGGCGTCGCCGGCCAAGAGCGACACCGCCCCTTTGACCGCGTCGCCGCGAACAAGGAAGGCAAACTGCTCCTCGTCGATGTGGCGGACATCCTCTACGCCACCGTGGAGGGGCGCAAAGCCTTGATCAAGGTGGACGGCGAATTCCTGGAATTGAACCTGACCTTGCAGGAACTGGAGGATCGCCTCGACGCCGATCGCTTCTGCCGAACCCACCGGGCTTTTCTCGTCAACCTGGCGGCCATCCGAGAGATCGTTCCCTGGTTCAACGGCGCCTACAACCTGCTTCTCCAGGACAAGAGCGAGGTTCCCGTCAGCCGCCACTACGCGCGGCAATTGAAAGACCTGCTGGGGCTGTAACGGCCCTTTCCGCAGAAAGCTGTAGCCATTCCCATTGCCTCTGTCATTCATGCAAAAAAGCGTGCATCTGATGCGCGCTTTTTTTCCTTTCATGCAGCTTTTCTGTTCATTTGTGATTGCGCTCACTAAACTGATAGGTAACCGGACTTTATCACATCCCTATTTTCGCTTCAAAAGGAGGAAGGTCTCATGAACGCATTGACACTCATCATCGCCACGGCCTGTATCCTCGTGATCGCCTACCGCTTTTACGGCGGCTTCGTGGCCTCCAAGGTGCTGGCCCTCGACCCGGCCCGCCAGACGCCGGCCCACGAACTGAACAACGGTTCTGACTATGTGCCCATGAACAAATGGGTCGCCTTCGGCCACCACTTCGCCGCCATCGCCGCCGCCGGGCCTCTCGTCGGCCCCATCCTGGCGGCCCAGTTCGGATACCTGCCCGGCGTCCTCTGGCTGCTCATCGGCGGTGTTCTCGGCGGCGCCGTCCACGACATGGTCGTTCTCTTCGCCTCTGTCCGCCATAAGGGCAGTTCCCTCTCTGATATCGCCAAGGAAGAGATCGGCCCCATCGCCGGTTTTGCCGTCGGCCTGGCCATCCTCTTCACCATCACCATCACCATGGCCGGCCTCTCTCTCGTCGTCGTCCACGCCTTGAAGGAAAACCCCTGGGGCACCTTCACCGTGGGCATGACCATCCCCATCGCCATGATCATCGGCCTGATCATCAAAGCTCGCCCGGACAAGCTTCGTGAAGCGACTGTCCTCGGCATGGCCCTGATCATCGCCGCTGTCGCCTTCGGCCCTTATATCAAAGGCACCGCGATCGGCCACTTCTTCACCCTCTCAGAAACAGGCGTCAAACTGGCCCTGCCCATCTACGCCTTCTTCGCCGCCGCCCTGCCCGTCTGGTTCCTCCTGGCCCCCCGGGATTACCTCTCCTCCTACATGAAGATCGGCACCATCGGCGCATTGGCGCTGGGCATCATCTTCGTCAACCCGCAACTGCACATGCCGGCCATCACTGACTTTGTCAACGGCGGCGGCCCGATCATCAAAGGTCCCGTCTGGCCCTTCGTCTCCATCACCATCGCCTGCGGCGCCATCTCCGGCTTCCACGCCATGGTCGGCTCCGGCACGACGCCCAAGATGATCGACAATGAACGGGATATCCAACTGGTCGGTTTCGGCGGCATGCTGATGGAGACCTTCGTCGGCATGATGGCCCTCATCGCCGCCTGCGTGCTCATGCCTGGCGACTACTTCGCCATCAACGCCGCCCCGGCGGTCTTCGCCAAACTGAACATCCCTGTCGTCAACCTGCCGGAACTGTCCCAGATGGTCGGTATGGATCTGGCCGGACGGACCGGCGGCGCCGTCTCCCTGGCTGTCGGCATGGCCTACGTCTTCTCCGCCCTCCCCGGCATGAAAGGTCTCATGGCGTACTGGTACAACTTCGCCATCCTCTTTGAAGCCGTCTTCATCCTCACCGCCATCGACGCAGGCACCCGCGTGGCCCGTTACATCGTCCAGGACTTCTTCGGCCAGGTCTTCCCGAAACTGAAAGACAACGACTGGACACCAGGCGTTGTCGGCGTCTCGGTCGTCGTCTGCTTCCTCTGGGGTTACCTGCTCTATGGCGGCGACATCGCCACCGTCTGGCCCCTCTTCGGCGTCTCCAACCAGCTTCTCGCCTCGCTGGCCCTGGCCATCGGCACCAGCCTGATCCTCCGCAAGACAGGCAAAGTCCTCTACGGCCTGGTCACGGCGATTCCCATGGTCTACCTCTTCGCCTCCGTTATGACCGCCGGTTACTGGACCATCGTCAACCAGTACCTGCCGGCCAACAACATGATGAACACGGTCCTCTCGTCGATCATGATGGGCCTCTCCGTTGTCGTCATGGGCGACGCATTGATCAAGTGGTACTCCATCATCAAGGAGCATCCGAAGGCGAGAGCGAAGGAAGCGGCCAAGTCGATGTAAGGTTGTTTCCGAAAAAACTGCAAAAAAAAGAGCCGCTGATCATGATCAACGGCTCCTTTTTTTTACGACTAGCGCTACATCTCCAACCCGATATTGACCTCGATCCTCCCGAAGGACGTCTCCACCGGCACGGCGATCGTCTCGACAGAACTGATGATGAAGTAGATGTCCTGACCGAAGATGATCGAGGGGGGCGTGATGTCATAGGTGGCGGTTCCGCCGGAGAGCAACGCCTGCACATTGGCGGTGATGGCGTTGCCGGTGATCATGTTGGCCATCTCGCCGATGGCGCTGCGGGCGATGCTGTCGATCTCCTCGACCGGCATGCCGTACATCATGGCTGAGACGATCTTTTTCGCCGTCTCCGACGAGAGCGAATAGGCCACGTTACCTCGCAGGTTGCCGACCAAGCCGAGCACGGCGGTCACATCCATGTCCACATGCATGGTCTCTTTCTGTTCCGGTGCGCCCCGGCGGATGTCGGTGGCGCCGAACTGGCCCAAGACGTTTTCCAGGGCGTCCAAAAACGGGACGATATGCTTATCTTGCATCAGTCGCTCCTCCTATCGGCGCCCTAGGCCTTGCTGATGGCCATGCTGGCCTTCAGTCTTCCATGCGCGGTTTTAAAGTTGACAGAGATGGACGCGATCTTGGGGATGGCGATGATCACGTCGTTGCCGGCAAAAACGATGGGCGGCGCCAACCGCAGGCTCAGGCTGTATTCATTGTTCAATTGGGTGATGGCGTTGCCGGAGATGATGTTGTTCATCTCCGAAACAGAAGCCAACACCATGTGATCCTTGACGGAATCATATTCGCCGCCGATGAGGGTCTTCGCGACATGCAAGGCCAGGTCGCTGTCGAGATCGAGCAGAAAGCGGCCTTTCACCTTGCCGGCGAAGGTGAGGATGGAGGTGACGCCAAGGGAACGGATTTCATCGCTGTCCTGCGCCGGGCCCGATTCGATCTCCACGTCGATGTCCGCCATCTGCCGGAAGATGTTGACGACCGCGTCGGAAAAGGGTTTGGTCATGCGTTGATCCATGGTTCTTCCCCCTTTTATACCACCTTGGCGATGGCGCTGATGATTTTATAATCGTCGAAGGGCTTCTGGAGGAAAATATCGACGCCCAACTCCTTGGCCTGTTTGACGATCTCTTCATCGCCCATGGCGCTGAGCATGATGATGCGCGCCTCGGGGCTCTCCGTCTTGATGGCTCTCGCCGCTTCAATCCCATCCATAACAGGCATGGTGATGTCCATAAAGACCAGATCGGGGGAAAGCTCCCGATACAGTTCAACGCCCACTTTGCCGTTCATGGCATCGCCGGCGACTTCATAGCCATGCTTTTCCAGGGTTTTGCGGAGCAGGTTGTGAATCAACGGGGAATCGTCGACAAGCAGGATCTTTTTAGTCATGGTTCTCCCTCCAAATATGCGATTTCCAGGATGAGGTTCACGTCGCCGGCGAAGACACGCAGGCACCGGTCAGCTGCCTTGTTTTTATATAAGGTATATCGGTTCTGCCCCACCATGACGAAGGGTAGGGTGATCCGGTAGTGTTCATCTGTTCCCACGAGACCGGACTTGCCGCTCCCAGCGATAATGTTGATCAGTTCGGCCACCCCGTCGGCCAAGTCCTCTTCGGACAACTCCTCCGGCGCAAGACCGGTCATCTGGGAGACGGTGAGTGTTGCCGCTTCGCGCGACAGTCCAATGGCGACCATGGCCGTTCGTCGTCCGATGATCATCATGGCGCCGGTAAAATCGCAGGCGGGGCGCTCTCCGGTGGGACAGGCCGCTGCTTCCACCGCCAGTCCCGCCATCGTATGTAGCACTTCCATAACGGCGCCGGTCAGGGAATCGCGCAGGCTGTTTATAGCTCTCCCCTCCCCAGGCACTCGATGATTTTCTTCAGCAGCTCTTCCATCGTAAACGGTTTGACCAGGTAGTGAATGGCGCCGGCCCGGATGGCGCGGACAATGTTTTCCCGCTCTCCCTCGGTGGTCACCATCATCACGGGGATGTGCTTATATCGGGGATGATGCTTGATGGTCTGAAGAAACTCCCAGCCATTCATCCCTGGCATGTTCCAATCCAACAGGATCAGATCCATGTCGGGATGCGCTTCGAGAATCGCCAGCGCTTCCGCTCCTTCCGACGCTTCCAAGAGGTCGCAGTCGAGCACCTCGGCGGCGCCGCGGATGATTTTCCGGATAATCGCGGAGTCATCGACTGATAAGAATTTCATCATGGCTCCCTCTTGACGAGATAGTAAATTCCACCTTGATGCTCATGTCGTTGGTAGTGCTCGCCATAGCCGGTGAAAATCTCGGAACCGCCCAGGAAGAGCGCCCCGCCGGTGCGCAACTGATCGGCCATCCGCCGGAAGATGTCACGCTTCAATGGCTCGGAAAAGTAAATGGCGACGTAACGGCAAAAGATGACGTCAAAGCACCCCAGCCCTTGATAGGCATCCTGCAGGTTAAACCGTTCAAATCGGACAGCCCTGCGGATCCGGTCGTCGATCGACCAGACACGCCCCTCTTTTTGAAAGTAACGCTCCTTATGGCCGGCATCAAGGCCGCGCAGGATGGAGATGCTGTCGTATTTGCCGGCCCGGGCCACCTGCAATACGGCCGGAGAGATATCGGTGGCGACGATCTCGAATTGATCGAGGGTGATACCGGCGATGGCCTTGTCCTTGAGGTACCGATCAATGCACATGGCCGTCGAGTAAGCTTCCTGCCCTGTTGAGGCGGCGGCGCTCCAGAGACGGATGCGCAAGCGCTTCCCTGTGCGCAATTCCTGAATAAAGCGGGGCATGAAGATCTCTTCAAGAATGCGCCAGGGCGTCTTGTCGCGAAACCACATGGTCTCATTCGTCGTGATCGCGTCGATCACCTTTTCGGTCATGGAACGATCACGGCTTTTGTAAAGGAAATGGTAAAACTCTTCAAAGTCCCGTGCGCCCGATTCAGCCAGCAGTTTGCCCAACCGGCCTTCGATCAGGTAGGCTTTGTCATCATCGATGTGGATGCCGCACTCCCGCTCAATATACTGCTGCATTGAGCGAAAGCCTTTCCTATCCTGCAACATGCTCATGGGCTAGACTCCCCCCGAAACGATGCGAACGACGCGGGCGGAGATATCGGGCAGGTCAACCACTTCATCGGCCAGTCCCGCTTCCGCAACGCTGCGCGGCATGCCGTAGACAACACAGGTTTTTTCGCTCTGGACAAGACAGTAGCAGTCACAGTGCTTTTTCAGTTCCGCCACGCCGCCCATGCCGTCGCTTCCCATCCCCGTCAGCACAATCGCCAAGACACGTTGCCGCGCCCATTCGCGGGCCAAGGAGGCGAAGAGAACATCGGCGGCAGGACGGACGCCGTGAACGGGCGGTCCCTTATCCAATCGGATCACTTTTTCCTTCCCCTGGGAGGCGACAGCCATATGGCACCCGCCGGGCGCGATCAGGATCCGGCCCGGCGCGATCGCCTCCCCCTCCCGTGCTTCTGCCACCGGGATGGCGCATTTCCGGCTCAGCGTGTGGGCCAGGATGCGAGTAAAATCGGCCGGCATGTGCTGGACCACCAGGATCGGCTTGGCGAAGGAAGGCGGCAACGGGAAAAGAACTTGCTCCAATGCCACCGGGCCGCCCGTGGAGGAGGCGATGACCACCAGATCGACGCCGGTCAACCGCTTCCGTTTCGACGGCTGGGCGATCCCTGTTTCCTCTTCCGGAGGAAGGGGGGCTTTTCGTTGCGCCCAAAGCTGGGCAGGGGGTTGCGGCGGCGCTTGCGGCCTCGTTGAAACCGGCGGCGCCGGCGCCCGTGAACTCATCACCAGTTTCCCCATGTGAATCTGGGTGAACAGGGCCTGCAGTTGAGACTTGAGCCGCTCCGTGCTCTTCTCGGCATCTGTCTCAGGCGGTTTCGCGACGACATCGAGCACGCCGGCGCCGGAATCCTGCGTCGTCGCCAAATCGGAACCGTCACCGCCGATCATGATGACGGGCAGTTGGGGGTACTCCCTGCGGATCCGCGCCAACGTGGCCGGGCCGTCCAATTCCGGCATCGATTCGTCCAGGAGCACCACATCAATCCAGTGCTGTTTCAACCGTTCCAGGGCAAGCAGACCGTTGGAGGCTGTGCATTCGACAGTGGCCAAGCCGGTGCTCTCGACTGCAAGGGCGAGCATCTTGCGGTACACCAGGGTGTCTTCAGCGATGAGAACCTTCAGCTTTTCCAAAGGGCGCTCCTTTATGTTCAAATCTTAAACTGCTTGACAAGGGCTTCCATGGCCTGGGACATTTCCGACAGCTCTTGGGCGGAACCGCTTGTCGATTCAGCGCCTGTGGCGGTCTCCCCGGCGGCCATGCTGATCTCTTGAATGCTCTGGGTGATCTCGTTGGCGCCTTTTGACACCTCGATGGCGGAACGAGCCACTTCGCTGACTTTTTCCGAAGCGGTTTCCGTGTTGTGGGCCACCTCGTTCGATGCGCCGGCCAGTTCCTGGGCGGAACGGGCGATCTCTTGGACGCCTTTTGACGCCTCGTTGCCGCTGCGGGCGGCATGTTGGGCGTTGAGCGCCAAATCGCCGATCTCACGGGTAATGGCGTTGACCCGCTCCGCCGCCGCCACGATGGACTTGGAGATCTCGCCGGTGATCGATGACTGTTCCGTCACGGCAGAGGCGATCGTGTTGGTGATGTCCATGATCTCCCGGACGACCTGGGTGATCGCCTCGACGGCTTTGACGGCGCCGGACATATTGTCCTGCATGGCTTCGATCTGCTGGCTGATCTCATCGGTGGCCTCGGCTGTCTGTTTGGCCAGTTCCTTGACCTCGTTGGCGACGACAGCGAATCCGCGGCCTGCCTCGCCGGCGCCGGCGGCCTCGATGGCGGCGTTCAGGGCCAGCATGTTCGTCTGTTCGGCGATATCGTTGATCACATTGATGATTTTGCCGATCTGTTTCGACGAGTTGTTCAACTTGCTGATGATCACATTGGTCTCACGCGCCTTCTCACCGGCGTCGCCGGTGATGTCCTTCGACCGCTCACAGCTGCGGCTGACTTCATGGAGGGAGATGTTGATCTCCTTTACGGCGGTGGCGACGCTGTTGACGGCGCCGGAGACGTCCGTGGCCGAATGGGACACATTGTTGATCCCGTTCGAAATCTGATCGACCACTTCGCTCACCTGTTCGACACTGGCCGAGATCTCTTCGGAGGCGGCCGCCAGATTGCGGACAGTGCCTGACATCTCCTCTACGGCAGACGCGATGACATTGATGTTGCGGCTGACGTCGCTGGCAGCGTTGGCCGTCCCGTCGATGCTTGTTGAGATCTGGGTGGCGGCGGCGCTGGCGATGCTGGTCTTGGCGCTCATCTCTTGACTGGTGGCGGCCATGGTGGTGGCTGTGTTCAGCAGGCCCTCAGAAGACTTGCTCAAGGCCAGGGAGTTCTGATAGATATCGCCGATCATGGCTTGAAAGCGACCAAGCAGTTCATTGAAGGAGCCCGTCAGTTGTCCCATCTCATCCTTCGACAAGGTCTCACCACGAACGGTCAAATCGCCTTGCTCGGCCTTCGCCATCAAACCCTGGAGTTGTTGGATCGGCCGGGTGATCAGACGAGACACATAGAGCCCCAGCGCTACTGCCAGCACTATGCCGAGGGCGGCCAGGGCCAGCATCAACCTGGTCGCTTGCTCCCCATCGACTTGGTTGACGTCGGCCTTCTTCTTGCCCTGTTCCACCTTCAGATCCATGATCTTGTTGACAGTGTCGTCCACATCTTTGACGAGTAGGGCGCCTTCCCCGTAGATCAGGGCAATCGCCTGGTCGTCATGACCGGACGCAGACAGTTGCATGATCCGCTCATACATGGGCTGCCAACGGTCGAGGGCCTGATGGAGTTTTTGCGTTTCTCCTTTGACCGCTTCCTCTTTGGCTGTCTTTTCAAACTCTGCTAAACTGGCGCTCAACTGTCTGTTCAGATCTTTGAGTTTGTCTTCGCTGCGCCGCTTTTCTAGGGGATCCTTGAGGATGATGTAGTTTCGCATCTCCACACGGGTGCGCTGGAATAAAATCGCCGTGTCGGCGATGTCATGCAGGGGTTCTGTATTCATCAGATACAAGTCCATATCGGCCTGACTCAGATCATGCACCTTTAGATAGCCCTGGATGCCGATCATGCCGGCGATACAGGCGATGACGATAAAACTGCCCACCAGTTTCGTCCCGATTCGCAGGTTTTGAAACCATTGCATGAAGTTGTTCACGCCCCTTTCATCTTCCCTCTTGGTTGCGATGAATCTCTATAGCTGATAGATCACATCCGGATCCAACACCATCAACAATTCGTTGGGCAACTTGACCACTTTCTTGACGAAGCCGGTTAAATCACCGTCCATGTTCGCCGGCGGTTGTTCCGCCTCGTTCGGATCGATATCGACGACCGAGCCGGGGCGGTCAATGGGGAAACCAATCAGGTCGGGCAGATCGGGCTGCGGTTTTAAGACGACGCATACAAAGCGTTCCTGCTCCTCTTCGGCGCCGATCCTCAACAGACGGGCCAAATGGAGCAGTGTGACGACCTGGCCGCGCATGTTAAAGAGCCCGACGATATGGGCCGGTGAATCGGGAATCGGGGTGCACTCCACGTTGCGCTGGATCTCCTTGACGGTGTGGATATCCAACCCAAAGAGCGACCCGTTCAGGTAAAAGGTGAGCACTTTTCCGCTCATAAGGCCTCCCTTTTTCGCGTGAGGACCTTCTCCAGCGTGTCGAGCATCCTCTCTTTATCGAGTTTGGATTCGTAATCATCGAATCCGGCTTCCTTCCCCTGGCGGCGACTCCCTTCATCGGTCATCGATGTCAGGGCGATCACCGGGAGATGGGCCAGCCGCTTATCGGCTCGGATGCGCCGCACCAGCTCAAAGCCATCCATCACCGGCATCTGGATGTCCGAGATGACCACATCAACGGACTCGTCGTCGAGGATCCTGAGCGCTTCTTTGCCGTTGCTCGCAGAAAGGACGCGAAAGCCGGCCCATTCTAAGTAATTCTTTTCCATCCGGCTGAAAAATGGCGTATCCTCGGCCAGCAGGACGGTCCGCTGTTGTCCGCTTCCTTGCCGTCCCTCGGCGACAGCGTAGTGTTCCGGCGCCGCCATCTCGAAGAGCTCGAAGATATTGACGACCAGGACGATCCGGTTTTGCAGGATGGTCGAGCCGATGATCCCTTTGGCCCGGATGTTCTCTTGGTTGAAACGGATCCGTGTCTGTACGATGTCGTGGATGCGATGAATCAGGATGCCCATGGGGTAGCGAACCAGTTTGGGGATGAGCACATAGAGCTTTTCCGGCCGCTGCCCCCCATCTTGAACCGGGAGGTACTGTTGCGGCTGAATGACCCGCAGGGAATCTCCCCGGAACTGGATGAACTCTTTGTCGCCGATCCGCTCGATCTGGCGCGCCTGGATCGGCTCAATGCGGGCGATCATGGCGAGATCGATGCTAAAGGTTTCCGGACCGGCGCACTGGAAGAGCAACAGGTTCTGCACCTCCGCCATTTCAGCGGCGGCCAGTTCCTCATCATCCCGCGGCGGCGGCTCTTCGGTAAAACGCAGGTTCGCCTTGGCGGCGATGCCATCGGGGTCAAGGATCATGGCTGTCTTGCCATCGCCCAGGATGGTCACACCGGAATAGCAGGCGCAATCGCCCAGATGGCGCGGCAACGGCTTGACCAGGATCTCCTCACCGTCATGGATCCGGTCCACAGCGAGCCCGTACCGTTTGGCGCCGATCTTCAGCACCAGGACGCGGACGACGGCGCTCGTGTCGATGGCGCCGGGGCGCAAGCCCAAGACCTGCCCGAGGTGGATGACAGGCAGCAGGCGCCCGCGCAAGCGAAGCACCTGGGCGTCATGGAAGCGCTCGATCTTTCGATTGGCATCGCCCGGTTTGATCCGCACCATTTCCTGCAGGTTCGTCTGGGGAAGGGCGAACTTCTGACCGGCCACTTCGACAATCAGCGAGGGAATGATGGCCAAGGTGAGGGGCAAGGTCAACCGGAAAGTGGTTCCCCGCTCCGGTTGGGTGAAGATATCGATGCTGCCGCCGAGACGTTCGATGTTGGTCTTGACCACATCCATGCCGACGCCGCGGCCCGACACATCGGTGATCTGTTCGGCCGTGGAGAAACCGGGCAAAAAGAGCAGCTTGAGCGTCTCCCCTTCCGCCAGGCCTTCCGCCTCGCGGGCTTTGATCAACCCCTTTTCCACCGCCTTGGCCCGAATCTTCTCCGCCCGGATGCCGCCGCCGTCGTCAGCGATGTCGATATTGACGCGGCCGCCTTCGTGGTAGGCTTTCAGCAGGATCCTCCCTAGCTTCGGCTTGCCGAGGGCTTCCCGTTTTTCCGGCGACTCAATGCCATGATCGGCCGCATTGCGCACCAGATGGGTCAGGGGATCGGCGAGGGCTTCGATGATGGACTTGTCGAGTTCCACCTCTGTCCCTTCCATGTGCAGTTCCATGTCCTTGCCGAGCTTTTTGGAGAGTTCGCGGATGATGCGCGGGAATTTATTAAATATTTTTGCAATTGGCTGCATACGGGTCTGCATGATCTTTTCCTGCAGTTCTGTGGTGATGTTATCAATGTTCTGCAGGATGCCGCTGAGGCCGGCGATCTGTTTGCGGTGGCCCTCAAGGCAGCGCAGCAGTTGATTGCGGCCCAGAACCATCTCACTGGCCAGGTTGAGCAGGTCGTTGAGCAGGGAGACATGGACGCGCACCGTATCGTCGGCGATAACCGCCGCTTTTTTAACAGCGTCGGCCGCTTCGTCGACGACACAGGCCATCGCCTGCGGCGGCGGCGTGTCGTTGCCGGTCTGTGCAAGGACTGGGGCTTTCACGGGCATTTTCTGATCTGTCGCCAAGGAGTCCCCACTGCCGTTGTTTGCGATCAGGTCTGCCGTGTGTGGTCGATCAGACGGACGGGCAGCCTTCGTTCCTGCCGCCGGTACGCTTTCCCGAAGGATCTGGGCCAGTTCCTCCGGCTTCAAGTTCACATCCAGTTCCTCGATGTGCTCTTCCGGGATATCGAGAGCGAGGGCGATCAGTTTTTTCTCCAACACCGTCGTGAACAAGAAAACACAGTTGAGCCCGGCTTCGAGAAAATCGTCAAGGCCGCCGACATCGCTGATGTCCGTATAGGAGTCGATGATCTGCCCGATGGACGAGATCTTGCGAAAAAAAACGACCGGCGAGACACTGGCGCTGACGTTTTCCACCAGATTGAGCCGGATCTTGTACAGGCGATGGCCGTGTTTCAAGGCGTCTGTGATGACCGTCTTCTCTACCTCTTCCAGCAGCACCTCATTCTGGCTGGCATCGGTGACGACGATGGGCGGCGACGGCTCAGCGGGCGGGTGATCCCCCGCTTTTTGCAGGGCCTCCAGCGCTCTCACATGGAGCGTAATGTCCGCCGACTCGCTATTTTCCACATCAGCGACCATGCACTTCAGACAGTCGTTGGCCGCCAACAGCACATCAACCGTATGGCCGCCAATGGTCAGTTTGCCGTTGCGGGCGTCGCCGAGCAGGTTTTCCATGATATGGGTGAGTTCGACGATGTTGCACAACGCAAAAAACCCGGCTGTCCCCTTGATGCTGTGAACGGCCCGGAAGATACCATGAATGGTGTCCCGTTCCTCCCGGCCCTCGCCGAGTAAAAGGAGACCGTTTTCCACTGTCTCCAGATGGGATGCGGCCTCCTCGACAAACTCTTTGATAAATTCAAGATTCTGCACTGGCCGTTCTCTCCTTATCCGGCTGCGGACATGTCAAAAATCTTGTCCAGTTTCATGAGCCGGAACAACCCCAGGAGATCTTGATTCAGACCGGTAAGTTTGAATGTTTTCCCGGTGCTGCACGTTGATTTATACAGACCGATGATAAAAGAAATGCCGGTAGAATCGATATACTGGACCCGGGTCAAATCCATAACAAGTTGGTTATACTCTTCATGCTCAGCCACGCGACGCTTTGCTTCATCGACGATCTCCTTTGCCCGGTTGGCGGTGAGATCGGCGTCCAGCAAGAGGATCAACCGGTCAGCGTCGTTTTCAAACCGCATCGAACCCCATCCTCCCCTTCTCGTATCTACGACTTTATTCGGAATGCACAGCGCCCTGCTGAGGCCGATCCAGATCGTTCCAGGCCAAATGCGCCTCCACATGGTTTCCGGTGACCGTAATGGAAAAGCCCATCAGTCCGATGATCTCGAGACCGCGGTTCCTTTCCCGCATCAGGTCTTGCAGCACCTCATCATCAACGGCGTTCTCCAGACAGAAACCTGCTCCCTCATCCCACACATCCAGGCAAACCTGCTGTTCGGAAATGGCAAGCCGGCAGGTCACCTGCTTGGCAGGGTCCATCTGGTTTCCATGTTCAACAGCGTTGTTGAGCAGTTCCCGAAGGGCGAAGTCAACGGCAAAAAGCTGTTTCCCGTTGAAGTTCGGCCCCTTTTCCCGGATGTCTGTCATCACCGCTTTGATCGAGCGATCGACCGCTTCAAAGGTCGATTCGGTTGTGAAGGAATAATTCAATCCGGGTACGCCCCCTTGGACCGTGGGCTTGCGGCTGAAGCCGTAATCTCACAGTCTGTTGTCCTATTTCCATTATAGTCAGTGCAAAAGTCACGTACAATGACCTCAAAGGGCGAAAGAGGACAAAGTGTAAACTTTGTAGGAGAAAAAAAGAAGGAGGCGGGCAACAGGCCCCCTCCTTTCACCGGTATCGTTTCAATGCATAGGCCAGCACGCCCAGGGCTGCGACCGCCAGAACCAGGCGACTGGCATTTTGCGCCGGATTCCACATATCGTGACCGACGACGCTTTCCAAGAAGATCGTGGGAATCTTGCCGAGCGCTGTTCCCAAGATAAAAGGGACAAATCCGACAGAACTGACAGCCGCCGCCAGGTTGATCGCGGCGGAAGGCACGAAGGGCGCCAGGCGGATGAGAAAAATGCTGCCGAAGCCGTGCTTGGCCGTCCACTCGTCCCATTTGGAAAATCCTTTTTTTTTCCCCAGCCAGCGGGCCACAGGACCGCGACCGAAATAGCGGAACAGGACAAAGGCCACCGCCGATCCGGCGATCTCACCGGCCCAGCCGATAAACAGGCCCGGTCCCCAACCGAAGATGATGACCAGCGCGCCCAACAAAAACACGGCCGGGATCAGACCGATCAAGGTCTGCAGGGTCATGATTAAAAAGCCGGCGATCCAAGCGGCCCACCCGTAGGAACGAAGAAGGGTCGTCAATTCGTCTATGTCGGTCAGCGTCACCATGTTGATGACCCGGCGTCCCATATCGGTGCCAAAAAGCAGGGCGCCCCCGGCGATCAGCGCCAGAAGGGCGGCGACTTTGGGCCCGAAGGCTCGCAGGTTCATCGCTCCGGCACCGTCAGAAAGCGGATCTGCGGATTTTGCTCGACGGCCCAGCGAACAGACCACTCGTTGCGGAAGAGGGCCACCGGTCGCTCCTTGCCGTCACGGATCAACATGCCGCTGTCCAGGCCCTTGACCGGTTTGGCGGGATCGTACCCGTCGAGCCAGCGGGCGACGCTGAAGGCCAGGTGCTGCATGAGGATGTCGACGCCGTACTCCTGCTTGAGCCGGTATTCGAGCACCTCCATCTGCAATACGCCGACGGCGCCGACGATGAAGGATTCCACGCCGATCTCAGGCTGGCGGAAAACCTGCACCGCCCCCTCCTGGGTCAACTGGGTCATCCCCTTGACAAACTGCTTGCGCTTCATCGTGTCCTTGGGTTGCACCCGGGCAAAGTGCTCGGGCGGGAAGACGGGAAAGTCTTCAAATTGAAAGTTCTTGCCTTCCATACAGAGGGTGTCGCCGATGCCGAAGACGCCGGGGTCGAACAGGCCGATCACATCACCGGGGTAGGCCTCGTCGATGATCACCCGCTCCTGGGCCATGAACTGCTGCGGCTGGGCCAATTTCACGCTCTTGCCGGAGGGCACGTGCTTGACGCTCATGCCGCGGGCGAACTTGCCCGAGCAGATGCGGATAAAGGCGATGCGGTCCCGGTGGGTCGGGTTCATATTGGCCTGGATCTTGAAGACAAAGGCCGTAAAGCCCTCATCGTCAGGGGCCACCAGTCCGTCGACAGAGCGCCGGGCCAAGGGCGGCGGCGCCAGTTGCAAAAACTCTTCGAGGAAGGGGCGGACGCCGAAGTTGGTCAGGGCGCTGCCGAAGAACATGGGTGTCAGTTCGCCCTGGAGCACCTTTTCGATGTCAAACTGGTCGCCGGCCATGTCGAGCAGTTCGATATCCTCGATCAGTTGGTTGTGGGCGTCAGCGCCCAGCAGTTCGGTGAAAGCGGGGTCTTCCGCGCTGCCGATGGTGGAGGGCATGACCCACTGCCCATGGGCGCCGCCGTTGTCAAAGAGTTCGATCTGGGCGAGACGGCGGTTGTAGACGCCTTTGTAATCGCCATCGACACCGACAGGCCAGTTCATGGGATAGGCGCGGATGCCAAGGACGTTCTCGATCTCTTCCATCAGTTCGAAGGGACTCTTTCCATGGCGATCCAGCTTATTGACAAAGGTGAAGATGGGGATCCCCCGCTGCCGGCAGACATGGAACAGCTTTTTCGTCTGATCCTCGACACCTTTGGCCACGTCGATGACCATGACGGCGCTATCGGTCGCCATCAGGGTGCGGTAGGTGTCTTCACTGAAATCCTGGTGACCGGGAGTGTCCAGGATATTGACGCGATAGCCGTCATAATCAAACTGCAGGACGCTCGATGTGACCGAGATGCCCCGCTGCTTTTCGATCTCCATCCAGTCGGAAACGGCATGTTTGGCCGCTTTGCGGGCCTTGACCGTGCCGGCCAGGCGGATGGCGCCGCCGTAGAGGAGCAGCTTTTCCGTCAAGGTTGTCTTCCCCGCATCGGGGTGAGAAATGATGGCAAAGGTCCGGCGCCGCTGGACTTCTGTTTGCAGTTCCGTCGCCGTCGTGGACATGTTATCCATTCCTCCAAAATGTCATTGCTTCCATTCGCGTAAAACTGAAGGGTTCTCCCTAAAACGCATAATATCACATTATAATAGTATACTTGCTCGCCGCGCAAAGGAAAAGCCCGCTTTTCTGCCAATAAAAAAACCAGCGTTCGCTCAAAGCGCCGCCGGTTCTACCTGATTTCGCTGCATAGACGGCAGCAAAATGACAAAGGTTGTGCCCCGCCCCCACTGGCTCGCCACGGTAATTTCCCCGCCGTGGGACTCGACGATGGTCTTGACGATGGACAGCCCCAGGCCCGTTCCCGTCGTCTTCCGGGTGACTTCGTTCTCGGCCCGGTAGAATCGCTCAAAGAGTTGGTTCATCTCCCGCTCCGATAAGCCGATGCCTGTATCGCGCACCTCGATCCGGACCTGCTCTCCCTGCCGGCTGGCGTGAATCCCGCAGCACCCGTCCGGGGTGTACTTGATCGCATTGGAGAGGAGGTTGCTGAGCGCCTGGCCCAGCCGGATCTCGTCGCCACAGAGCGGGGGCAAGGCGGGCGCAATCTCGCACTGAAACTGCAGCCCCTTTCTGGCGGCGAGAATGGCGTAGTTATCGGCGATGGCGTGGATCAGCGTCTCCACATCAAGCGGCTGAAAGCGGTGCCCTGGCGGGCTCGCCTGCAGTTTCTCCAGATCGAGGATGTTGCTGACCAACTGGTGAAGGCGGCTGAGATTGGACTTGGCCTGCTTGAGGTAATGGCGCCGTTCATCGACAGGAACACCCGGTTCCAACGCCAGCTCGATATAGCCGTCGATGCTGGCCAGGGGCGTGCGGATCTCATGGGTGGCCGCCGAAAAATACTCGCTCCGCAGGCGATGGAACTCGATTTCCTTGGTCACATCACAAAAGAGCAGCAACCAGCCGAAGATGTTCCGCTCCACTTCGACCGGGTTCAGATAGAGGTCGACGGTGCGGCAGGGCTCGGAGAGCACATGAATGCGCCATGGTCCCAACCGCTCCGCTTCTTCTCGCTGCAGTTCATTTTGCAGAAGCGCCGCCACCTTCTCCGGTTCGTCCAGTTTGGCCTGAATCGCGCGATAGAACAAGTCCGTGTTGTCAAAGGTGAGCACTTCCTCGTCGCTGCCGAACATCTCGCCGAAGGAGGCGTTGCAAATCCAATCGCCATGTTTGCGCGTGTAAAAAGCGATGCCATCCTTGCTGGCGTTCATCATGGCCACCATCCGCGCGCGATGCTCAGACCGCCGGCGAGCCAACTCCTCAAAGGGGGTTTTCACCTGACGGATAAAGATGGCCTGATAAAAAAAAGCGTAACTGATGACCTTCAGAAAATGGCTGCTGAAGAAAAAGCCGCCGGGAACGACATCCTCCAGAAAAATCACCGCGGCAGACAGGGCGCTCAAGATGAGACCGGCGGCGATCCGTTTCCACTGATTCCTTCGCTCTTCATCGCCGCGACGCCAATAAAACCAGGCGGTGACAAGATCGCCGATCACAGCCGTGACCATCGTGGCATCAGTGAACCCGCGCAGGCGCTCTTCGTTCACCTGTTCCGGATAATGGGCAATGTTGGTGAAAAGGGAAAGGGCGACAACGCTCAGCATTGTGGCGGCAGCGACTAACCACAGCAGGCTTTCCCGCAACGAAAGCCGATTCAACGGCGAGATGAACAGGCCGCCCAGCATGGCGCCGGCCAGGATCAACCGGCTCAGGCATCCAAAAACTGCGGATACATGGGCGCTGTACAAAGACGAAACCGCTAACATTGGTTTGGACAACAGGTGAAGGGCATCGACCATGCCGATAATCCAAAAGGAAATCCCAACGTAAACGAGCCAAGTGGTCGCCTTTTCGCGCGTATGCCAGATGGTAGAAAAGATAAACATGGAAACGACAACGCCGGCGCCTTCCATCGCGAGATGGAGCGGCACCATCAAGTCGGCTTTCAACCGCGTTTTATCCATTGGGGGAACCATGATCGCAGCGACAATCAACAAAAAGACGAAGCCGACGATCAGAAGGATGTATCGTTCGCTCCCTCTGTCCGGCATCGTCTCTTCGGTATCTATCGCGATTCGTTCCAAGCGGCTGCCCCCTGTCTTACAGAAACACAATAAAGGATAACATTAATTTTCATTTCTATTTCTATCCACGCAATACAGTATCCTCCCATAAACTCATTTATTTTGCTACTGTCCCCGCAACAACGGAACCAGCAGCGGATGATACAGGAACTGCAGAAACAGGAAGAGGATAAGACCCACGATGCCGCCGACGAGGGAGCCATTGATGCGGATCCACTGCAGATCGTTGCCCGCCTTGTCTTCTATAAACCGGTTTAGATCATCATTGGTGAAGGCGTTGAGGACATTGCGGACAATGTTTCCGATCAGCCGGTGCTCCTTTTCGATGATCCGGAAGAGGGCTTCTTTCAGCCGTTCCTCCAGTTGCTCCCGCAACGCCGCATCATGGACGACGCGTTGGACAAAGGAGTCGACCGTTCCCTGCAAGGGAGCTGGCAGCCGTATCTCTGCCGAACCGGCGCCGCCCAATGGAACCGGCGCTTCCGAAAGGGCCGAAAGGCCCACCAGCCCCTCTGTCCCGCTGGGCCATAAGGCGCGCAACCATCCTTCGAGGGGCAATTCGTCGATGATCCGCTCTTTCCATGATTCAATCGCCTCGACCAACTCCTCCCGCTCCGTTAGACCGGCCGTTTTTTCGAGGAGGATCTCTTTCAGTCGAAGCCGCAGGGGATGCTGGGGGTCCTTCATCTCAGCCAGACTCTCCAGCAGCCTCCGGTGCAGCGAGTCCGCCGCTTCCGATGGATTGTAACTGTTGGTCAGCAGCGCTGTCGTCAGCACCAAGGCGCTGAACAACCCCTCCGATTGCTTTTTTTCAGTTCCCCGAAGGAAACGGTAGATCCGATCGCGTGTCTCCGGCCGCGCGGCCGCCTGATGCATCTCTTCCATTAAAAGGGCGATCCACCGCTCTTCCTCGCCCGCTGTCAGCGCCCGCTGGCCCCACTGGGTCAACAGCGCCGGCAAGGGGATCCGCCGCAGCCGGTCCTTCACCGGACGTTCGATATAGCGGGCAATCGTTTTCGGCTGCAAATGGCCCAGCGCCTCCTGGCTCAAGCGTCCAAGGAAGTCGGTCAGATAGCGTTTTCCCTCTTGGCGGTCGAGCCAGTCGATGATCCCGTCGATCAGGCGTACATGGGCCAGCTTGGATTTAATCACCGCAACGCCGAGGAGTTCCCCTTCCACCACCTTGACGATGGCATCGATCGTCTTTTCCCGGTTGCGCGGGATCAGTTCCGTATGCCAGGGAAAGCCGAGAGGACGGCGAAAAAGAGCCGTGATAGCGAACCAATCGGCGATGCCGCCGACGAGGGCCGCTTCCGCGATAAAAAAGCCCATCTTCACCCAAAGCCACTGGGGATAGAGCCACCGCAACCCTGTAAACAGTACGAAGGCGAGGGCGGCGCCGGCCAAAACAAGGTCCGCCTTTTTCCACTTCATGCCATCACCTCACGGCAGCCAGAGGGTCGCCAGGTGGAGCAACACACCGGCCAAACCGCCCACAACCGCCCCGTTGATTCGGATCATCTGCAGGTCGTTGCCTGCCTTCGATTCGATGAGTTCCACCAGTTGTTCATCACTGATAGACTGTAAATTTTCCTGCACCAGTTTGCCGATCTCCTCATGCTGTTCGTCGATCCAGCGAAAGAGGTGAACCTTGACCATCCCATCGAGGGCCGCCCGCCGTTCCCGGTCCTGGCGCAATTCCGACAACAGACGCTCCAAGCGGCTGCGCAGCAGTTTCAACCACCGGGGCGGATCATCGCCGGAACGCTCCGTCTGATCGTCCAACAATTCCGTCAACAAAGGACCCATCTCCAGGCGCTGCAGCAGCGTCGCTTTCCAGGCCTCGACCTGGCGCTGGCGGTCTGCATCTGTGCGCAGTTCCGCGACCCAGCGGCGGATCTGCGCCTCCAGGCGAAGCCGCTGCGGGTTGGTGGGTTTGCGAAAACCCTCCAGAAACCCGACGGCGCTGTCGACCAGTTGCGTTTCCGGCGTTTTGCCGGCCATACCGATGACGAGATCATCAAAAAAGCGACGGCGGCGCATCCCCGATTCATAGGCGCTGCGGGTCTCCTGGACAAGACGCGCCAGTTCCCCCTTGACCAGGGGATGGCGAACGAGCGTCTCCAACTCCCCGACAGCCACATCAATGACCCGTCCCGCCTGTCCGCTGTCGAGGGCCCACTCGATGCTGTCCGCCAGCACCGGCGATAAGGGCAGGCCCGAGAGCAGGGCGCCGGCAGCCTCCTCCAGGATGTCCTTTACTTTCGGCTCCTTCAGGAGCGTCGCCATCCCAGCCAGCATGTCTCCCATGGGCGGTTCTTCCTTCTGTCCGTCCCCGAGGAGGTGGTTGAAGATGGGCTCGGTCAGGTCGTAGCGGCTCAACTGTTCCTTCAGCGTCTCCCGGGAGAGCAGTTCCTCTTTGACCATCGATACGAGGGCTTCAAAGATCCGCTCCCGGTTGCGGGGAATGATGGCGGTCCGCCACGGAATGCCCAAGGGCCGCCGGAAGAGCGCCGTCACGGCAAACCAGTCAGCCAACCCGCCGATCAGGGCGGCGCCGCAGCCGCTGGCGATGATTCCGCCGATAAAGGTTTCTTGAAAAGGCGCGCTGACGAGAAAGCCCGCCAAGGCGACCACCAGGACAAGGGTAGCGGTATGCCGGTTATTCATCCATCGATCCCATCCATAAATAAATCATCCCTTAAAAAGTATAAACGCTTTTTTCACATCCTTGAACGCTAAAATATGTCACCTGGAAAAGAAATCGACGGTTTTTTCCCTACGGGAAGGGGAACAACCGTCTCGTGTGAAAAAGATAATGGGGAGAAAGCACGGAAAACCAAGGAGGTCTCTGCCATGTCCATCCCCTTTGACATCGATCGCTTTGCCGATCTGGCTGAACGCATGATCGCCGAGATCCCGGAGAAATTCCTTCTCCGCCTAAACGGCGGGATTCATATCCAACCAGACACCATTCAGGATGACGAAGGTTTCTTTATCCTGGGTGAGTGTTTCTTTGATGAGTTTCTCGGCCATTGGATCAACATCTACCATGGCTCTTTCGCCGGCTGTTTCGCCGAGGAACCGGCCGAGGTCTGGGAGGATGAACTGTATGAGACGATTCTCCATGAGCTCCGCCACCACTTGGAAGACCTGGCCGGCGCCGACGACCTGCTCCGAGAGGAGATGGCTGAATTGGAAGCCTGGCGGGCAGAGAGAGAAAACGAAAAAACCGCCGCGCCTTGAGGGCGCGACGGCGTGACCGAAAGTTAGTCGTTGCACCGGCGGCAACGGACGACAGCTACTTGACCGGGTCGCAGATTGATGACTCTCACACGGCGGCGGCGTCTTCTCCGACACATGGCGATTTACCCCCTCTCGGTCAGTGATATTGTACTATATGGCCAGAGGAAAAATCTGGTTCTCTTTTCTATTCTTTCTGCTGGAAACACTTGCTTCCCCCGGGGCGCCCTGTCCGCAGCCTGTTCATGGTATAATCAACATGTTTCGAATCATTGGGTCAGACAGATGAACCGGAGGATTGTTATTTGGACAAGCGTCCATGCCTTCCCCCATGATCGATTTAGAGGAGCTGACAAAATATGAAAGCAGCCCTTTCCGGGCTGCGAGAGTATCTGCCGCCTATCGCCATCGCCATCGTCCTTTCCCTGGTGATCCGGACCCAGGTCGGCGAGGCCCGATACATCCCCAGCGAATCCATGGTTCCCACCTTGCAAGTCCATGACGTGGTGCTCATCGACCGCATGCACCACCAGTATGAGCGGGGCGACATCGTCATTTTCGACGCGCCAGAGGCGTTAAAAAAAGATGAAGTGCTGATCAAACGCGTCATCGGCCTTCCCGGCGAGACAGTCGAGGTGCGCAAAGGTCACGTCTATATCGACGGCAAGATGCTGGAAGAGCCTTATATCAAAGCGCCCTTCACCGGAAGCTTTGGTCCTTTTCAAGTCCCGGCAGGCGAGTACTTTATGATGGGCGATAACCGCGACAACAGCTTCGATAGCCGCTATTTCGGCGCCGTTCCCAGCCGGAACGTCCTCGGAAAAGCGGTCGCCATAGTATTTCCCTTTTCGTCAGCCCATTCGCTAAAAGAGGCCGGCATATAAGCGCCTTTGACCGGAGTATTACACAAAGGGGTTCTTTGTCATGCTCTCCCATCGAGAAGCGCAAGAGCAGATCATCCTGTCCGTCATCGACGGGAGTACGGAGCCGGTCGGTTCGGGCTCCATCCGCGCGGAAGCGGCTCGTCGAGGCCTTGAGATGAGCGAGGCCACTGTGGGGCGAGTCCTGAAAAACCTGGACAACCAAGGATTCAGCGTCCGCAAGGGCTTTCAGGGACGACAGCTGACAGAGGCGGGTAAAAGGCGGCTCATGACCTTGAACCAGCGCCAGGAACAGTCCTCCATCAGCATGGAACTGGTCGACGCATTGAGCCAGGAGCGAAAAAAAACACTCCTCGATATGATGGTGGCCCGCCGGGCCATTGAAGGAGAAATCGCGGCCTTGGCCGCCCGAGCGATCCGGCCAGAGGAAGTAGCTGAGATGGAACAGATCCTTCGCGAGCAGGAGCGGCTCTGTCAAGAGGGTCGATTGGCTTTTGAACAGGACATCGCCTTCCACCAAATCCTGGCTCGCGCCTGCCGCAATCCCGTCCTGGAGAAGGCCCTGGAACTGATCTACCAGTCCGGTCGCCACTCCCTGACCCTGGAAGCGATCCGCCGCGAGGTCTACAGCGGCATCATGGTCGATCACCGTAATATTTTTGCGTCCGTTCTCGACGGCGATTCCGAAGCAGCCCGCACCTCCATGGTCACCCACCTGGAGAACGTGATCGCCGATATTGAGCGGCTCTGGCAAAAACACGACATGGAATAAAAAGTCGCAAAATTCCATAATATACATGATGAAAAAAAGAGGATTCTCGGTGTCTGAAGGGGAATAATATAATTATCACTCATCATTGATGAGGAGCGCCTCTACCACACCGTAGTTTATTTCAATTCGCCCAATTCATTTACGTTCCGACAATCAATGCCATTTTATCCCCCACGGCCGAAAACGGCCGCTTTTTTTTGGCCAAAACGAAGGACGCGCTCTACGTTGTCATTAAGAAATAAAAAAAACCGCCCGAAAACAGGACGGTTCCCTTCGTTTCGAAAACCCTCTATTCATGGTTACTAATCTTGAATGAACTCCACCGCACCGGACTGCTCCATCATGACCCGGACTCGATCGATCTCATGGCGCGGCGTCTTCACGGCTACGACGAAGCCTTCTTGGCCCTGAAGGCCATCAACACCGTCGCCGAAGGTCTCCACTTCGCCGAGACCATCCCGTTCGGTCTTCAAAAAGGGCAGATCGTGGGCAACTTCGACCAAAGGTGACGACTTCATCCGCAGCTAGTCCACATCAAGGCCATAGCGCCTCGCCATCTGGCGCGCCCGCTCCATCTCCTCAGCCCCCGGCGGGACCACATCCGCCAGCGGATCGTCGATCCCGAGTTCCCGCCGCTTTTCGCTCCCCAAGGAATGAAACGGCAGGAACGTCAACCGCCGCACATTGCCCAGCGATGCCGCAAACCGGCACAGATCATCGAGGTCTTCGTCACGATCCGTATACCCGGGGACAAGAACATGACGGACCCACACCGGAATCTCCCGCTCAGCCAACAGTTGCGCAAAAGCAAGGGGTTTATCATTGGCTACCCCGGTCAATTGGCGATGCCGGATCGGGTCGAACTGCTTTATATCGAGCAGGACGAGATCGGTGTAAGGCAAAAACCGCTCCGCCGCCTCCCGGTCACAATAACCAGAGGTGTCCAAACAGGTGGGAATCCCTTCTTGCCGGCAGGCCCGGAACAGGGCGGCCACAAAGCCGGCCTGCATGGCCGGTTCGCCGCCTGATAGGGTGACGCCGCCGCCGGAGGCGCGGAAGTAGCTCCGATAGCGCCGGATATCGGCCATCACTTCGTCCACCGACTGTGAGCGTCCTGACGCAGGATCCCAGGTGTCACAGTTGTGGCAGTAGAGACAGCGCAAGGGGCATCCGCTCAAAAAGAGAACATACCGGAGACCGGGGCCGTCGACGGCCCCGCAGGTCTCCACCGAATGAATCCGGCCGAAAACCGGGGCGGCTCCATCGACTTGCTGATCTTGATCGCTTTGAACGGTTGGATGAAAAAGCGGCCCTTCGGCGGTCATGACATTCCTCTCCCTACACGCGCTCGAAGAAGGTGCGCCGGATCACGTCCAACTGCTGTTCCCGCGTCAACTTGATGAAGTTGACTGCGTAGCCGGAGACGCGGACCGTCAACTGGGGGTACTTTTCCGGGTGATCCATGGCGTCAAGCAGCGTCTCCCGGACCAGGACGTTCACATTGATATGATGTCCGCCCTGCTGAAAATACCCGTCGATAATCGCCGTCAGATTCACCCCCCGCTCCTCTGCCGTCGTCCCCAGCGCTTGCGGGATGATGGAGAAGGTGTAGGAGATGCCGTCTTGACTGTCGGCATAGGGCAGTTTCGCCACCGAATTCAACGCCGCCAGCGCTCCGCGGCGGTCCCGTCCATAGACGGGGTTGGCCCCCGGCGGGAAGGCTTCGCCGGCCCGACGACCATCCGGCGTGGCGCCCGTCTTTTTGCCGTAGACGATGTTCGAGGTGATCGTCAGCACGCTCAAGGTGGGCACCGCGCTGCGGTAGGTTTTGCAGCGGCGCAGTTTGTTCATGAAGCGGCGGACGATATCGACGGCGATGGCGTCGGCCCGGGCATCGTCATTGCCATAGGCGGGATAGTCGCCTTCCACCTCATAACCGATCGCCAGACCCGTTTCGTTGCGCTTGACGCGGACGCGGGCATGTTTGATCGCTGACAGGGAATCGGCGGCAACAGCGAGACCAGCGATTCCGCAGGCCATCGTGCGCAGCACATCGCGGTCATGGAGCGCCATCTGGGACCGCTCGTAGGCGTACCGGTCATGCATGGTGTGGATGATATTCAGCATGTCCATGTAGACGCGGGCCGTCCAGCCGAGAAAGGCGTCGTACCGGCTCATCACTTCGTCGAAATCAAGGATGTCGCCCTCGATGGGCGCCAGGCGCGGACCGACCTGTTCCCCCGTCTTTTCGTCGCGCCCGCCGTTGATGGCATAGAGCAACGCTTTGGCCAGGTTGGCCCGGGCGCCGAAGAACTGCATCTGCTTGCCCAGGCGCATGGCCGACACGCAGCAGGCGATGCCATAATCGTCCCCCCAATAGGGGCGCATCAGATCATCGTTCTCATACTGGATGGCGGACGTGGTGATCGACATCTGGGCGCAAAAGCGCTTGAAGCTGTCAGGCAACTGTTCTGACCAGAGGACGGTCAGGTTCGGTTCCGGCGCCGGGCCAAGGTTGCTGAGCGTGTAGAGGATGCGGTAGCTGTTTTTCGTCACCAGGGTCCGTCCATCGATCCCCATGCCGCCGACGCTCTCGGTCACCCATGTCGGGTCGCCGCTGAACAGTTCGTTGTAGGCAGGCGGACGGAGAAAGCGCACCATGCGCAATTTGATCACAAAGTCATCCATCAGTTCCTGGGCCGCTTCCTCAGTCAGAACGCCCCGCCGCAGGTCGCGTTCCAGGTAGATATCCAAGAAGGTGGAGACACGGCCGATGCTCATGGCGGCGCCGTTTTGCTCCTGCACGGCCGCCAGATAAGCGAAATAGAGCCACTGGACCGCCTCACGGCCATTAGCGGCAGGCCGGCGGATATCAAAGCCATAGGCGGCGGCCATGTCCGCCATCTCGCCGAGAGCGGCGATCTGCTCGCCCAACTCCTCCCGGAGGCGGACCGCCCCATCACCCATCCCCGCTGCGCCCACAGCGTCCAACTCGGCCCGTTTCACTTCGATCAGGCGATCGACGCCGTAAAGAGCCACGCGACGATAGTCGCCGATGATGCGTCCGCGCCCGTAGGCGTCAGGCAACCCCGTGATCAGGCCGTGCCGCCGGACTTGGCGCATTTCCGGCGTGTAGACGTCCATGACGGCCTGGTTGTGGGTCTTGCGGTGGCGCGTGTAGATCTCTTCCACGCGGGGATCCAGGGTATAGCCGTAGGCCTCGCAGGCCTGGCGGGTCATGCGAATGCCGCCTTTGGGCAGGATCGCCCGCTTCAGCGGCGCGTCGGTCTGCAAGCCGACGATGCGCTCCAGTTCCTTGTCGATGTAACCGGGTCCGTGGGCGCCGATGCCCCCGATGGTCACCGGATCGACGTCGAGAACACCGCCCCGCTCCCGCTCTTGCCGCATCAGTTCCGAAACCTTTGCCCAGAGCGCCTGGGTCCGTTCTGTCGGCCCCGCCAGAAAGTCGGCGTCGCCGTTGTAGGGCTGATAGTTATCCTGTATGAACTGGCGCACATCGATCGTCTCACGCCAGCGCCGGCCCCGAAAATCCGCCCAGGGATGGCCAGCCGAGGACGCTTGCTTCTCTCTATGGGCCTCATCCTGCGTTGCGATTTCATTCCATTGCTCATATACCGGTTTCATAAAACAAAACCCCTCCTGACATCAAAATGAATTTGAGGATGACAAAGCACCCATCGATGTCAGGAGGGGTTTTCTTTTTTAAAAAGCAGAAAACCGCCCGGACATCGATTGCCCAGGCGGTCGGCATGTTTTTCTTATTAGTCGCGCTCCCTGTGGTGAACTCCACTTCCGCCAGTCGCGCGACCCCTTGATTGTTTTGGTGATTGCATTGTATCGTGACAGCCTTTTTTCGTCAATAGGGGTTTCTTTCCTTTCCCTTTTCCCGCGCCAGGGTTGCATCAATGCGCCTTGACGGTGGCCTTGCACCAGTACAACAAGCACCACTGGATGACCGAGGGCGCCGAGCCTCCAAATGCTTCTCTGTCATCTTAGGGAAATCATCAGCAGATGGAAGGCTCTTCAAATCATCGGACATTGTTTTCGGGGACAATCACAAGAGTGCCTTGCTTTCCGTAAGTTATCATCAGGCAAATACTTCCATTGCCCGAGAGAGGGGGTACGTACAATGTCGAACGGTTATGCTGGAGGTTTCTTTGGCGGTGGTTTTGGCGTCGTCGCCGGACTTGTGATTGCACTCATCGTCATCGGCGCATTCTATCCCGCCATTATCGGTTTCGGCGCAGTCGGCGATCCCTAATTCGATTAACTAAAGGAGGTAAGCAACATGTGTGCATGCGGAGGCGGTACTGGGGGTTATATCGGAAACAGCATTGTGGCCTTGGCTATTTTGATCATCATCATAGCCATCCTCGGCACCGGTTTTGGATTTGGCTACGGCGGGTCTTTTTAAGCCCAAGCATCGGTCAAAGCGTGTGGCGGTAACCTCCGCCCACGCTTTTTTAATTTCTGCCAAGAGCTGATCGTGCAGCAACAAAAGGTTACATTTTTGTGTTGCCGCCATCCGCCAGGGTGTCCGGCGGCCTGTTGGGCAGGTGATCTCCCCCGCCTTCGGGAGAATTCCACGGGCCGTTGCTGCCGCCTGACGGGAAGTTTCCGGGCATCGGGGGGTATGGCCCGGGACGATCGCTTCTCAGCAGGAATACGCCGGCTCCGATCGCGGCCAGGTAGAGGAGTAAGGATCCATAGAAGCCGAATCCGTAACTGAGTTGGAGCATGCCTGAGCCTTTTTTCAGGATCTCATTGTCGATCGAGTTTTTCAAGAACAAGTTTAAGGCCAGGCCCACGACTGCCAATCCGGCGGTGAGCATATGTTTGCTGCGAAGGCGGACGAAGCAGACGGCAAGTCCGGCGACGGTGACGACCAACGCTCCTGTGGCGAACGGATTGGCGTCAATTTTTTCGGACTGGTTCTTTCCCGTCATGAGGTCGGGACTTTCGATGGTGGAACCGGTGGCGAACTGCATCTCCGTCAAGGTGACCACTTCATGCCCCTGACAGGAGACGGTGACAAAGGGAAGCAGGAAGCAGATCAGGATCAAGCCGAAGAGGGCCGGCGACACCTTGCGGGCAAGGACGACTTTGTTGGCGTCGACCGGCCCGTTTCCGGCCTGGGTGACCCCGGCCAAACCTCTTTCTGCGACGTTCATGAGGTCGCCCGCGATCTGTCCGAAGGAACCCTGAGCCGACGCTGGCGCTGCCCCGGCGCCTTGGCCGCCAAAGCCGTCATTGGCTGCCCAGGTGGCCGGTTGAGGAGGCGCAGCAGGACGGTTGAAGTTGAATTTCTCGGGATTGGTTCTGTACATCCGGTAGCCAAAGAACCCGAATCCCACGATCGCGAGCAGCCCAAGGACGATGGCACCGTAGAACATGACGCCAGTCCGCTCGATGGTATAGTTGACGGAGACGCGAGAGCCCTGTTTGACCAGCGCCTCGCCTTTGAGCGGTTTGCCGTCGACGAGAACATCCGTGCCATCGGGGTTGATGACCTTTCCGTCGAAGAGCAGCCGGTAGCTGTAGCCGTTCTTGACGTTCGCGTTATCGCCCAGGCTGTAGCCGATGTTGATGTTGTCGGTGAAGCGGATGACCGGATGGAAGATGCTGTCCTTGACGGTTTCAATGGTCGAACGCTCATCCTTGAACAGGGGAGCCGATTTGCTGATCAGTTCTTCATACTTGGACGCCTTCACCTTTACCTGGTATTCCACCATGTCATTGCTGGTATTGGAGGCGGTTTCAGCGTCCTTGACGAGGGTTTTATAATAGTCGCCTACGGGATCGCCCTTTTCTCCGCGCATTTTCTTGTCCGTGTCGGCGGGAACGGCGATCTTCAAGGTACGGCTGTTGTCGCGAATATCCGTCTCCACCGTGACCGAGTCAATCGGATGCGTATATCTGGACGTGACCCAGTTGCCGGACGAGCGCTGCCATTCTTCTTTTCCGCTCGTTGGCAGTGAGACGGTGGCGTTCTGAGAGTTGATCATGTTGCCGTAATTGTTCGGCGCAACCAGCCCGTCTTTTTTGACGGCGTTGATCGCCCAGGAGAAGTAATCTTCCACCCGTACGGGGTCGTTGTAGGAATAGGTGACAGCGAAAGGGGAACCTTTTTTGTCAAAGCTGATCGGCACGTTTCCCCCAGTGAGACGCTGGCTCTTTTCCCTCAGTTCATTGATCGATTTGAAGTCCATTGTCAGCGTGTAGCTGACGCCGTTCGCCTCGGCATTGCGGTTGAGTTTAAAATCGGCAGGGGCGTTTTTGGCCAATGTCTCGGCAAGCGCCGCTTCGCCGCCTTTGACATCTTTGAACTGGTCGTTGGCCACCTTGATCTTCAGGATCCGTGTTCCCGATTCGTCGGGGTTAATCTTGGTCTCAACGGAAAGATCGCCGCCGCATCCGGTCAAAAAGAGCATCAGTGGCAGCAAGAGAAGGAAGAATAGGTGTTTTAGACGCAAAAAGAATCACTCCTGCATTATGTTGTGTTTAAGATTTTCTTCATGCAATAAACGAGATGTATAAATGACTTTTTTAATCGTCAATCGACAGAACCCACGCATCTATGAATACAAAAGTCCGCCAACCCCTTATCGGAAGCGCTTTTGGAGAATTTCCACGAAAACGCGTCAATTCCCACAGGCGGATGTAAACTAGCCCCCAAAAAGTTCCCTTGCCATCTCATGACACCGTACGAAAGGCACTGACAAAATGGGATCTGGAGGAGCAACGCGGCCCTCAGAAGGAAAGCATCGATGGTTGGCGAGTGACTGCCATCGATGGCGTGGCGTTATTCCAACCCAAGGCCCAACAGCTAACCCTTTTGACGTGCTAAATCGTTTTGTCGACATAGGGTTGCGTGGGTTCTGGACAATCGACCGAAACGGCCCTCCTCTCCATAAAAATCGTTGAAACCGACATACACTTACATAGACAAGCGGATGATATTTATTCAACAAAGAAGCAAAAATTCCCTTTCCTTTTTTATGCTGTTTTTTGCGATAATTTTCGACAAATTCAGACAGCATCCTGAATCCGTGAATTAAAAACCATCGATTCTATCAAGGACGGTATTATACTGCTTTCAGATTTGCGATGTTTAGAGATGCCTTTTATGACAAGTATCATCAGCTTTTTTCAAAGAGAAAAGGCAGCAACAAAGGATGACAGAGAAACGCCTTCCCTGTCTGAGAACACAAAAGGGAGCCTTCCCGCCAGACGCGAGAAGGCCCCCTTTTGTTATTCCTACGCACAAAAAACCGCTCTTAGAAGTCTTCGGACTACCGGTCTACTTTCTCGATCAATCGATCGAGCAATCGCAAGACCTGTTCAGAATTGCGCTCCAACTCTTTGTACTGGCGCTCCGCCTCAGGTCGGTTGCCGGCGTGGAAGGCAACGACCGCTTTGGATGCGCATTCATGCACCTTGTGATGGGGTCCGTCGATGGCGATGAAGTCGGGATCGTCCGCAAAGGCATTGTCGCCAAAGTACCAACGACCTAGGCGGCACTCCTGGTGGGTGTTGACCTCCTCCGGCTGGATCTGGATGACTCCCTTTAGCATGTTTTCAATGCGCAACTTCCAAAGCAGGTGATCCGATTTTGCCTTGGTCAGGATCTGCACGGGCGACAGCTTGCTATCTGTCTCTAGGCGGAAGCGTTGAACGGAGTGTAACAGTTCGGAAGCCACTGCGCTCGTCTCCTCCGATCCGGCGGCGATCGTCTCCATGGACGCCGTCGTCTCCTCCACAGCAGCCGCCACTTGATGGACATGGCGATTGACATTCTCTATGACCGTCGCCACGGAATCGATCAGTTTAACGATTTTGTCGGAACTGGCCACATTCTCAGTTGTTACAGTAACGATATTATCGACAGCCTCCTCCGTATGCTGCACCGCCTCGCCGATGTTTTCCAAGGCTTGACCGGCCTGCTGCACCACCGTCACACCAGCGTCGACCTCTTCCCGGCTTTGCAGCGTCGCCGCCACCGCCGCCAAGGTGCTCTCGGTGATCTTTTCGATCAACTGGCTGACTTCCCAGGCGCCCCGGTTGGACTGCTCGGCCAGTTTGCGCACCTCGTCAGCCACGACGGCAAAGCCTCGTCCGGCCTCCCCGGCCCGCGCGGCCTCAATCGATGCGTTGAGGGCGAGCAGGTTGGTCTGTTCGGCGATTGCCGTGATCGTGTCAGAAATCATCCGGATTTGCTGGGAGTATTGCTCCAGGGTGCTCATGAGCGATTCGGTTTCCAAAGTTTTTTCTTTGATCTTGCTCATCCGCCCGATCGTTTCGTTGACGGTCTGCCTTCCTGTCGCCGCGGCCTCCGTCATGAGGCGAGAATTGTCGGCCGCCTTCTGGGCCTGCGCGCGGGCGATCTGAATCAGGGAGGATAACTCCACCAGGACGGTAGATGCATCGACGATCGCGTTGTTGCCCCGGTCCGTCTCGTCGCTGATCGACTGGATGCTATGGGCGACATCCTGGATCGAAGCGGACACCTCCTGGCTTGACGCCGCCAACTCCTGGGAACTGGCGGCAAGATTTTCGGCAGCGGAGCGGATCATCCCCACGGTTTCCGTCTGATTGCTCACCATCTGGTTGAAGGTGGCCGTCATCTGGCCGACTTCATCGGTTGAACGAACATTGCCGTAGGCCGTCAAGTCGGCGGCGCCCACACGAGTCATGCACAACTGCAGTTCGTCGATCGGCGCGGTGAGGGATCGGGTGATCAGCGAACCGATGAGATAACAGACGATCATCAGCAATGCCGTCGTGATGATGACGGTGATATTGGTCTGAACGGCCAGTTTCTCTACGTCGTTATGAAGCCTTTCAGCCACAATCCGATTGTATTCGGCGATGTCCTCCCGGAGGTCGATCACTTTGGTAAAAACGACCTGATTGCCACGGAAAACAGCAATGGCCTCTTCTGTCCTGCCTTCCATGCCCAGTTGAATCACCATTTTGCGCACACTGCGCGTGTAGTCCTGGGCCGGTTCCAACTCGGTAAGTTTCTGAACTTCTTCATTGTCGAGTTTTGTCTGTTTATATTTATCCTGCAGCTCATTGACTTTGGCGGTATTTTTCTCGATTCCCTGGGCCAGTTCTTTCTGTCGCTCCGGATCACGAGAAATGATGATCTCCCACATCTTCGCTTCAGTGTCCCGGCTGAGTGTGCGGACTTCACCCATCCACTGCACCGGCAACAGCCGGTCGTTGTACATCTCTTCCGTTCCACGGGTGATTTGAGAGAGGAAGTAACCGTTGACGCCGCCCATGATAATCAAAAAAACCAGGACAAAGAGCGTGTATACGAGCAGTTTATTCGAGATCTTCAATTTACTCAGCCAACTCACTACGGCCCCTCCTTCGTCGGATCCGCTATGTCCGCTTCATCTCAGCCGTTCAATTCTGAAAACGCCAGCGTTCGCGCCCAAAAGGGCAGAACAAAAGTTAGTAATATCTTTTTCATTATATAGCACACACAGGTCATGCACAATTTAAGAATCGGTAGACCTGCTCCTTATAGAAAAAAAGGACTTCTCTTAGGGGATTCTCTTCATGATTGGCGTCGCCCGTTGGGAAAATGCCCCGCAAGCAAAAAAGCCCCTGGATACGGTTCGACCGTCTTCAGGGGGAAATGGTGGAACAGCCACGAAGGCTTAAAAGCGAAAGACCCGCAGGCGCTCGGGCTCTGGTTCCTCTGTCACTGGCGACGGCTCGCCATCTGTCGTCCCGGTGGGCGCGGGAGCTGCCGCCCCTGGAGCCGCCGGCGTTACCGTCTCTGCTGGCAGCCCAACACGGGTTGCCTCTGTCCCGGCGGTGTCCGGCAATACCACTGGACATACGGGATAAGCGGCTTTGGGGAGGGTGTACCCATAGAGTCCGTTGAGGCGAAACAACTCATCATGGTCAAAGGCCCTGCGTTCCAGGATAGCGGCGATAAGGCTGTCGATCGTTGGCAATCGCTCTTTGTCGCCTGGCGTCAAAAACCGGTAAAGAACCATGCTGAAAAAGGGATCGCCGAGGAGGTCGTAGTCGACGAGTTCGTTCCGCTGCTGCTGGAGATCCTGCAACAGCCATTCCATCGCCTCCGGCGATGGACTTTGGCAGTAACAGATCGGGAAGCGTTGCTCGACCTGTCGTTGCCTGTATTTGGAAGAACCGATCCGCAGTTTTCTCAGCTTCTCAAACAGGGACATGGACGTTTCCTACCTTCCGTCGCCCTACCCGCAGTAGTAGCGACTGCGGATGCGCAGCTTTTTCAATGTTTCATCGCCGCCCCAGAAGGCGCCTGTTTTCTGATGCTCCTGGATGTCGCCCAGCGCCTGTTCCAGTTCAAAAAACTTCATACAGGCTTCGCCGGTGATGTGCTGGGGCTGGCAGCGAATGCTGCCGCCTCCCTGGCATTCGATGCGCAGGGCGCTGCCGTCGCTGTCCCGGGCCAGGATCACGAGGGCGCCTTCCTCGGCCTGTTCCGTCACGGCGTATCCCCGCTTGAGGGCCTCCATTTTCGCCAGTTCGGCCGTGTAATACTTCAGCAGGAGTTCGGCCTCCCGGCCCAGGTAGCGAGAGACATGATCGCCCTCCCAGTCCGCCTCGATCCGGTAGGCGCCCGATCCTTCTCCTGCGGGAACGAGGGCGGCGTCATACTTGCCTGGCAGGCGGATGACGAAATCTTTCATCTTTTGACCGAAGTAGTAGCGGCACAGGTCATTCTCGCGCAGTTCAAAGCCCATCCGGGCCACGGCCTTGCGCAAGGCCTCCAGGTTGGTCACCGATTGGCTGAGGATTTGCGTGAAATGGCTCATGTGACATCGTTCCTTTCTTCAGGCGCCGTTGGCCAACCGCGCCGCCTGGCGCCCCCATTCCCGCAACGCCTCGATGCGTGTCCGCGTCATTTCACTCTCCGACATGGGGATGATCGTCCGGGCAGCATCCAGGATGTCCGCCGAAGTCACCTCACGGTGGTTGTCGCTCCAGGCGTGGAACATGCCGAGGACGACGGCCTCTTCAATTTCCGCGCCCGAGAATCCTGCTGTCGCCTGGGCCAATTCGTCGATAGCGAATTGGTCGGGATTTCGTTTGCGCCGCCGCAGTTGGGCGGCGATGACCTGGCGCCGCTCTTTTTCATCGGGCAGATCGACGAAGAAGATCTCGTCAAAGCGACCCTTGCGCAAAAACTCCGGCGGCAGCTGGCTGATATCGTTGGCCGTCGCCACAACAAAGACAGGACTCTTCTTTTCCTGCATCCAGGTGAGGAAATGGCCGAAGACGCGCGCCGTCACACCGGAGTCGGTGCGGTTGCTCGACTGCACCCCGGCAAGGCCCTTCTCGATCTCATCAATCCAGAGGACCACCGGTGAGACCGCTTCAGCCACGGCGAGGGCCCGCCTGGTGTTGGCCTCTGTTTCACCGACAAAGGAACTGAAGAGGCGACCAGCGTCAAGGCGAAGCAGCGGCTTCTGCCACTCGGAAGCCAAGGCTTTGGCGGAGAGGCTCTTGCCGCAGCCGGGAACCCCGACGAGAAGGACACCGCGGGGAAAGGGCAGACCGTAGGCTTGGGCCTCCGGCGAAAAGGCGGAGACACGGGTGCGCAGCCACCGCTTCAACTGGGACAAGCCGCCGACGGCCGACATATCGAGGTCATGGCCGATGATCTCGAGGACGCCGCTCTTGAGGATGATCTGTTCCTTCTCCTTCATGATCACCGGCGGATCGAAGCGGCCGGAGGTGACCAAGGAGAGGGCGAAGGCGTTCTCCGCCTCGCTGATTGTCAGCCCCAGGGCCGCGTCGGCAACGGCGGTGATGTTTTCAGGCAACTCAACGCCAGCCGCCTGGGCCACATGATGGATGACAGCCTCCAGCTCCTCCCGGCGAGGAAAGGGAATGGTCGTCATGACGATCTCCCGCGCCAGTTCGACGGGGATTTCCATCTGGGCCGAGATGAAGACGAAGACGATGCCCCGTCGTTTCATCTCCTGAAAGATGTCTTTTGCAGTGCGCCAGGCATCAGGGGAGCGCCAGAAGGGATGGTAGTCCAACAGGCAGTAGATGGTGTTGGCAGGCAGTTGGGCCGCCTTTTTGAGCGCTTCGACCGGATCGGGCGCCTTGATCTTAAAATCGAAGACGCCACCCAGTCGGTCAAGGGCCTGTTTATTGACGTGCAAGAGTTGCAGGTGTTTGGAGGAACTCCACTGGGCCAGGTGCATGCCGTAGCGCTCGGCGATCCGGCGGCACTCGGCGATGACCCGGTTCTCCTCCGGCGACAGGACAGCTACAGCAGGGTAGCCGGATTTGATATAATTCTCCAGCATCATAGGGCCTCACTTTCAATATTGGTATCGATTCCTATTTTCGCTTTGTTGCGGATTTTTCCTGCCGGCGTAAGGAAAAATCGCCTCTTTCTCGCGCAAACCTCGCCTATATATCATTGAATGCCGCTGCATAGGTCCTTTGTTCCTCCGACCTTGCCGGAACAGACACCGGTCTGCGCACCTCGACGGCGCGTTGTTGCTGTTGCCTGTGTTGGTGGCGATCAGCGAGTATGTCTTTCACATATACTGCGTGAAGACAGACGGGTTGCGCCCTAAGAGGATCTCCTCCCGGGGGGTATCCAATTTTTTGGGTGGAACAATGGCCTGTTCTATGGTATACTATAAGCATAGCTTATAGTTTTTCGAGGAGGAGTCTGTCGCCACGGACTCCCTTTTCTTTTAATCCTCCACTTATTTGCAAATCATGAAAGGGGCGATTGGATGGCGTTGATTATTCACAATTGCAATCTGGTCCGCAAAAAATTCTTCACCAAGGAAGGTCGCCGGAAAGAGACACCTGCGGAGGCGGCAAAGGAAAACCTCACAGAAGGGAGGCTTTTCCGTGTCACCAAATCAGCACAAAAAGACAACCGTTACAAAAACCCTTAAACGAGGATTTTTTCTCACCTTGGGCGCGTTGCTCGTCTCTATGGCCTTGGAGGTCTTCCTGGTCCCCAACCAAATCATTGACGGGGGCATCGTCGGCATCTCCATCATTGCCTCCTTCCTGTTCCCGATCCCGCTCAGCGCCTTTCTGCTGGTGCTGAACATCCCTTTTCTTATTTTTGGGTATAAGCAGATAGGAAAAACCTTTACCTTGTCCACACTCTACAGCGTGTCCATCATGTCGCTGGGCGTCCAGTTCATCCACGGCGCGCCGACGGTCACAAACGACTTCTTGCTGGCTGCCGTTTTTGGCGGCATCACCTTGGGACTCGGTGTCGGCCTGATCCTCCGCTACAACGGATCATTGGACGGCACGGAGATCCTGGCCATCATCCTCACCCGCAGCATCCCCTTCTCTGTCGGCGAGATCATCATGTTTTTCAACATTTTTATTTTAGGCAGCGCCGGCTTTGTCTTCGGTTGGGATAAGGCCATGTACTCCTTGATCGCCTATTTCATCGCCTTCAAGACCATCGACCTGGTCCTGGAGGGGTTGGACGAATCGAAAGCCGTCACGATCATCTCCAACAACGCGCCCGAGATCGCCGAAGCAATCATGGCGCGCCTGGGCCGCGGCGTCACCTACCTCTTCGGCAAAGGCGGCTTTACCGGTGAGGAAAAAGAGATTCTCTACTGTGTCGTCACACGCCTCGAACTGGCCAAACTGCGGCAGATCGTGCTGGATTCCGATCCTGACGCTTTTGTGGCTGTCGAGCATGTGGCCGAGGTAATGGGCGGACGCTTCGCCAAGAAGGCGATCCATCCTTGACGCCGCTCAAGACGCAAGCCCCTTGACGGGGAAAAGAAGCCATAATACAATAACGGCATATTTTAACGAAAAAAACGCATACTGAACATTGAAGGAGGAGCCTGTCACCAAGGGGCTCCTCTGTTTTTTTGCGCTTTTTTCGTCTTTTTCCCAGGGCTATCTCTTACTTTCGCAAAGGAGGAACAGTAAATGAAGGACATGGCCTTTATCGCTTCGATCATCGTCTTCGTGACCGCTTATGGGTTGATCATTTGGGAGAAGATCCCACGGGCGGTGACGGCCATGCTGGGCGGCCTGATCATGATCCTGCTCGGCTTTCTTAATCAGGAGATGGCCATCAACGATGACATCGACTTCAACACCCTCGGCCTGCTGATCGGCATGATGATCCTCGTCGCCATCACCCGTCGCAGCGGCGTCTTTGAAGCGTTAGCCATTTGGTCGGCGAAAGCGACCGGCGGCAACCCGCTCCGGCTGCTGGGGCTGTTGTCACTGATCACGGCCTTCATGTCAGCCTTCCTGGACAATGTCACCGCCGTGCTCCTCATCGCCCCCGTCAGCATCATCCTGGCTGACACGCTGAGAGTCAATCCCCTGCCCTATCTGATCGCCGAGATCGTCGCTTCCAACATCGGCGGCACGGCGACCCTGATCGGCGACCCGCCGAACATCATGATCGGCAGTTCGACCGGTCTCGGCTTCATGGACTTCCTCGTCCACATGGCGCCGATCGCCCTGGCGATCCTGCTCGCGACGACGGCCCTGTTGTTGCTGGTGTACCGGAAGGAGTTTTCCGGCGAGATCGAAAACCGCGACACCATTCTGGCCATGGATCCCGCCGAAAAGATCAAGGACTGGGCGCTCCTGAAGAAGTCGCTGGCCGTCCTCGCCCTGACGATCACCGGCTTCGGCCTCCATGGACTCCTGCACCTGGAATCGGCCACAATCGCCCTGACCGGCGCCATGATCCTGATGATCATCAGCCGGGAGGAACCGGAAGAGATCCTGCTTCTCGTCGAGTGGCCGACCATCTTCTTCTTTGTGGGCCTCTTTGTCCTCGTCGGCGGCTTAAAGGCGACGGGCGTCATTGCCGCGCTGGCCCAGTGGGCCCTCGACATCACTCAGGGCGACACGCAAACGGCTTCCCTGTTGATCCTGTGGCTGTCGGCCATCGCCTCGGGCTTTGTCGACAACATCCCCTTTGTGGCCACCATGATCCCCATGATCCACGAGATGGGCGCCCTCTCCGGCATGGAACTGGAACCGGTCTGGTGGTCCCTGGCTTTGGGCGCCTGCCTGGGCGGCAATGGGACGCTGGTGGGCGCGTCGGCCAACATCATCGTCGCCGGCATCGCCGAGAAAGCGGGCGTCCCCATCTCCTTCAAACAGTTCTTTCTCGTCGGATTTCCCTTCATGCTTGTCTCTGTCGCCATGGCTCACATCTATGTCCTTTTCCGCTTTTTCTAAGGGATTCAAAACAAAGCGCCTGGCCTACTTGGCCGGCGCTTTGTCATTCCTCGTTTATGCGTTTCCGTAACCGTATCCGAAGCCAGTTCCCAGGATGGCAATGATGATGATCAAGATCGCCAGGGCAACGATGTAGTTGCCGATATACCCGTATCCTCCGCCGCAGCTAGCGCCCATTGAGGTCCCTCCTCTTCTGCTGATCCATCAAATAGCCGGCATCCTTAGGACTCTACATAACCGAAACCGACGATGCTCGGATAGAACGCGCCAATCACGATCAGGGCAATGACCAGACCGGCGACAACACCGAAGCCTCCCCAGAAACCTGTGTGCGCATGACCCATCCCTTTTCCCTCCTCATCCAACCGTTCGAGGCTGCTTTTCACTACACTATATGGAAATTCTTCCTATCCGCCACAGTTGAACATCCTTTTTTTGGAACGACCGGTTGGGCTGGGCAAACCGGCTCGCTTCAATCTGGAATAGAAAAAGGGAAAGGCTCATAGCCTTTCCCTTTTTCCCAGTCGCCCTCCCAATCAGAGATACGTAGCCGCCTTGCGCACTGCAGCCTGGTGCTCGCCATCGAGGCTGTCGCCTTCATGGGTCCGGCTGTTCAGGAAGTGGATGCACGTCTGTCCCTGCATGTTGTTGGTGGCGATCGTGTCATAGCCATGGGGCATGCCGTTGACAGAAGCGGCGATCCGCCACCCTTTCACCGTCACGATGACGGGCTTGCGGTTCCAACTCCAGACGCCGCCGTAGATCCGCTTCATGACCGATGTGTCCCAGGCGGTGACGGGTTCCACATCGGCGTGTTTGACACCGCCGGTCCGCTTGATTGTATAGGAAAGGCCGGTGAGCGGATCGGTCACCTTGGCGGTGACGCCGATCGGCAAGAGATAGGTAACCGAGTTAAACCAATCAAGCACCTGTGGACGGAGCGCTTTGAAGGTTTGCGGCCCCGCCACCCCGTCGACGAGCAGTTTGCGATCAGCCTGAAAACGTTTGACGGCGTTGGCTGTGACAGCGCCGAAATAGCCGGTCAGTTCCTCAGTAAAATAGCCCATGTCCTTGAGATACCCTTGCAGTTGTTGCACGTCGGCGCCGGTAACACCCCAGTAGAGTTCCCGCAAGCCAAACTGAGGCGTTGCCGCAAGCGCCGCCAGGGAACCGAAAGGAAGCGTCGCCAGGGCCGCTAATGCCCCATATAAAAATCGACGGCGGTTCATCGTTACACCTCCAAAATTAAAATTGGAATTTGCTTTCATACATAATTATACAATAAAAGGTCGCTTTTTTGTTATTATAAATAATTGCATTCATTCCAGTTTTACACTCTGTGTTCAGTTTTTCCAGGCTGCATATTTTGTATTTTTTTCATTTTTAAATCTTCTTTTTTCGCATCTTCATCATTGAAACCAAAAAAGGGTATGATCGTTCTTTGTCGAACGTTCTAATTTGAACAGAGTCGACTAGGAGGCGTATCGCCGATGAGCCTTTGCAAGCGCTGTAATCAGTTGCCTGATCCCTTGGCCGAACAAGGGGTTTTATACATTGCTCCGCCAGTCTCTTTAACCTTCAATCACCTCTGTGAGGCGATTCGCGGAATCGGCATCGCCTTTTCCCTTTTTGCCAAAGAGATTATCGCCGTGGACATCATCCCCGGTGTGCTGGAGAAACTGGGAACCCTTTTACCGTCGGTGCTCAGTCGCGCCGAAATGATCGATTCGCGGGCCTTGCTGCTTCCGCGAGGGCAAAATCCGACGATCCAAGAGTTGCTCCAGGTGCAACCGTTATATCGACTTGTCAGTCGAATTCAGGGAGACTGGCTGATCGAGATTCTGAAAGAAAATCGAATCACCACCTTTTTTCAACCGATTGTTCACTGCCATGAACCGGAACGCATCTTTGCCTATGAATGCTTGCTGCGCGGCAAAGATCGCGATGGCGGGATCCTGTACCCTGGTCGCATCTTTGATGTTGCCCGTGACGCTGATCTGTTGTTTCAGTTGGATCGGATCGCCCGGATCAGGGCCATCGAAGAGGCCACGCGTCACGGCATCCCGTCGAACTTATTTATCAACTTCAATCCCTCCTCTGTGTATGACCCGACGACGTGCCTGCGCACGACGATTGAAGCCGTTCACGACGCCGGTATTCCGCCGGAACGGGTCGTTTTTGAAGTCGTCGAGAGCGAGCAGATCAACGATGTGAAACACCTGGCGAAAATCCTGGACCATTACCGCAATGCCGGGTTTCAGGTGGCCCTCGATGACCTGGGGGCCGGTTACTCATCGTTAAACGTATTGACCCATTTGCGGCCCGATTTCGTTAAACTGGATCTGGAACTGGTGCGGGATGTGGATAAAGACGCCTATAAAGGCGAGATCACGATGAAACTGCTGGAACTGTCCCAACGGCTGCAGGTCAAAACCATCGCCGAAGGCATTGAACGCCCCGAAGAGTGGCGCTGGCTGAAAAGTCACGGCGCCGACTATGGGCAAGGCTATCTCTTTGCCAAACCGGCTTGCCCGCCGCCACTTCCGCCGTGGCCGGAGGCGCTTCACTGCTGGGACGCTTCTTGAACTGGATCGGCTGTTACGCCCAAAAAACCCCGCAAACTCAAGTTGCGGGGTTTTTATGACAACGGGTCGCTAAGAAACGACCTTTTGGAAGAACCGCTTGCCTTCTTCTTATCCGGCGTATACTACCGTTGGCAGACTTGCGCGATGGAGGGTGCGACGATGACAAAGGGCTCGACGAAGAAAGATATGGGATGGAACCTGGACAACAGCTACGCCCGGCTGCCCAAACTGTTTTTCTCCGCTCTTGATCCAACGCCTGTGGGCGCACCGGAGTTGGCGATTCTCAACGAGCCGCTGGCGCAAGCACTGGGCCTGAACACGCAAGCGTTGCGAGGCGACGATGGGGTGGCCGTCCTTGCTGGCAATGCGCTTCCCGAAGGGGCGTTGCCGCTGGCGCAAGCTTATGCCGGGCATCAATTCGGCCATTTTACGATGTTAGGAGACGGCCGGGCGCTGCTGCTGGGTGAGCAGATCACGCCCCAGGGGAAGCGCTTTGATATACAGCTCAAAGGCTCCGGCAGAACGCCTTACTCGCGCCGTGGCGACGGCCGGGCGGCCCTTGGGCCGATGTTGCGCGAATACATCATCAGTGAAGCCATGGATGCCCTCGGCATCCCGACGACCCGCAGCCTGGCGGTCGTGACGACCGGCGAATCGGTCATCCGGGAAACCGTACAGCCTGGGGCCATTCTGACACGCGTGGCTGCCAGTCATTTACGCGTCGGCACCTTTCAATATGTCGCCCAATGGGGCGCCGTCGAGGAACTGCGGCTCCTCGCTGACTATACGATCAAGCGCCATTTCCCGGACGTAGACGCCGATGAGAACCGGTATCTTTCGCTGCTTCGAGCCGTGATCGAGCGCCAGGCGGCGCTGATCGCAAAATGGCAACTGGTCGGCTTTATCCACGGCGTGATGAATACGGACAACATGGCCATCAGTGGGGAAACCATTGACTATGGTCCCTGCGCCTTTATGAATGCTTTTGACCCCGCCACCGTATTCAGTTCCATTGACAGGCAGGGCCGCTATGCCTACGGCAATCAGCCGGTTATCGCCGGATGGAACCTGGCGCGATTCGCCGAAACCCTGTTACCGCTGCTCCATGACGATGAGGAGCAGGCTGTTGAAATCGCCCAGGAGGCGGTTACAGCGTTTGTCCCGTTGTATCAACGTCATTGGCTCTCCGGGATGAGGGCGAAATTGGGACTATTTAATGAAGAGACGGAAGATCCATCCCTCATCGAAGGCCTTCTCACGCTGATGCAGGCGCACCGCGCCGATTATACGAATACCTTTCGCGCCTTGTCCTTGGAAAAGCCCGACGATACGCCTCTGTTTGAAAAGCCTGACTTTACGCAGTGGCATGAGCAGTGGCAGGCGAGACAGGGCAGGCAGCCGGAAACAAAAGAAGATTCCCGTCAATTGATGAACAAGAGCAATCCCGCCGTGATCCCTCGAAATCACCGGGTCGAAGAGGCGCTGGAAGCGGCGGTGAAAAAGGGAGACCTCTGTGTGATGGAACGGCTCCTTACCGTTCTCGCCACTCCCTATGATCTACCGCCTGAACAGGTCGATTTCACCGCACCGCCTGCGCCAACTTCCGCACCATACAGGACCTTTTGCGGGACCTGATGGGTATCGACGGCTCCCCAAAAAATACACTATGGTGTATCGTAAACCGGCTATTTCCATTAAAACGAAAAAGGTGACAAGATCGTGGGCAGCGAAGGCGATGAATACTTATCCCTTTATCCCAAACTACGAAAGTGGGTCAATAAATGTGTGATGTGTCACTCAAAAGGGTATAACCCTGATATGCCAGAAGATATTTATCCCCGACCATCATTTGCAGCAAAGAATCTACGTTTCTTTTTTAGAGCAATGGAAGTTAACGAAGACGGCCTGTGCGAAGTTTGCAGTAAAGCATTAAAGAAAAAAGAAACAGATTGATTTGCACCATTAACGTGACACTCACGGTTGTCGAGTGGATGGGACGCCTGGGAAGCCATGTTTTGGCCAAGTACGGACGCAAACCCTGGGTTCCTCGCGGCTGGCCTGCTTATCTTCTGTCTGCATTCAAATATCTGTTCCTTCTCTTTTTCCTCTATATCACCTGGTTCGCTCTGACGATCCCCCAGGTCATATCCTTTTTGCAGAGCCCCTATAACCGGGTATCTGACATCAAAATGCTCCTCTTTTTCCTGGAGCCGAGTCAGACAACGATGGTGGTGCTTGCCCTGCTCACGGCGCTTTCCCTGGCGATCCCGAACTTCTGGTGCCGCTTTGCCTGCCCCTATGGCGCGATGCTCGGGATCATCGGGAAGTTGAGCCCCACATGGCTCCATCGTGACCAAGCCTGTTGTACGCAATGCGGCGCTTGCCGGCGGGCCTGCATGAATGGCCTCGATCCCAGCCAAGTGAAAAAGGTCACACAAGAAGGGTGCTCCTTATGTTTGGCTTGTCAGGCCGCATGCGCTCCTCAAGCGCTCGGGCTGGAGACGGCGCTGAAAAAACCATTGCCCAATCTCTTCTGCCCTCGTTCTCGCTGGCGGATTGCTCCTGATCCTGTTCGGCGGCATCCTTTTGTCTCAATGGCTCGGTTGCTGGGAAGGAACGTTGACAGCTGAACATTTTCGTCATTGGCTCCCCTACATCCGTCAACTGGATCATTAAAAGCCGGATCAAGGATAGGTGGTTGCGCCTTGCCTTGGACTGCAACCGCCATTTTTATCATCGAGACCGTTACGGCGTATACTACCACTATCCATTCTTCGTCAACGGAGGTTCCCTGCATGCCACAACAACGACGGCACAGCTTCAAACGAACCGCCTCACGAAAAGTCCTCCTTATCTCCTCCAACACGCCTATAACCCGGTCGATTGGCATCCCTGGGGCGATGAGGCTTTTAAGAAAGCCAAGCAGGAAGACAAGCCAGTCTTTCTTTCCATCGGCGACTCGTCCTGCCACTGGCGCCATGCTGTAAAATCAGCCTCAAAATATATCCTGTTACCACCCGCCCAGATTGGCGAAAAACAGTTTACCGACAATAGCGGCAATTCACAGGACCGAAAAAATCAGTAAAACAGCGAAGGAAGCAGAAAAGCCGGTTAAAAAAGGGGTACGCTTCTTCGCGCTTGAGCCCGTCCTTCCAGGCGTGGTCGATCAAATCGCCAAGGTTGAGATAGTCGATTTTACTAGGTTCATATGGTAATTTTTTCATGTTTCAGCTATACTGTTTTTGAGGTGACGAACAGTGAACCTGCAAGCGATACAAAAAAGGGCGGAACCTATCTTTCAACGTTACGGTGTGGTCCAAGCCTTTGTATTCGGTTCTTTCGCCCGAGGCGACCAATCTGAGGACAGCGATATCGACTTTCTAATCGAATACGCTTCTGACGCAAAAAAATCCATGTTCGACTTCTGCAACCTGATTGGGGAACTACAAAATGCTCTGGGACGCAATGTCGATGTGGTTACGATAAAAGGTCTCTCCCCCTTCCTTCGTGAAGTTGTTGAGAAAGAGAAGAGAGTTATCTATGATGTCAAATCAGCGTGATCGCCTTTATCTCCTGCATATTTTAGATTCAATTGAGAAAATCGAATCGTACTTCCAAGGTGTTTCCAAAGAAGACTTTTCCAATCGACCCAATTGCAAGACGCCGTAATCCGCCGGTTAGAGATTATCGGAGAAGCATCGAATAAACTGTCTCGCGAATTCCAGCGAACGCATGCAGACATTCCCTGGTCTATGATCATATCGATGCGGAACATACTCATCCACGAGTACTTTGGCGTAGATCTAGATGTCATTTGGGACACTCATGTCTATAATCTTCCAGAATTAAAAGATAAAATCGTTCGCTTGATGGAATAGTCGAAGGTATATCTTTCTTAGTCCCACAGGTTCAAAGAGAAGCTTAAATAGGGTATTATGGTCCTCCGTCGAAGCTACTTACCGGATTCCAAGACTATCTTTTCGCCAAACCGGCTTGCCCGCCGCCTTATCTATCATAAGCTATCGTACGCTCAAAACCCCGCAATATCCATTGCGGGGTTTACTTCTTCTGTGTTGATTCAATGCTCATCGAGCTTTTCTCACTGGGAACCCCATTGCTTAAATCCTCCCACAACTAAATATTTACAAAAATCGGCCTATTTTCATTTAGACACTACTTTTTATAACTCATTTGACCATCTTTTTCAATAAACTAATGGTTTATTTCCAAAAATTATCTCAATTTATTTTTTTGCCTTTAATTATTATACATTCTACTCGAAGAATAAAGATACAGATGTAAAGCCATACTATTACCCAATAAAGAAGGGGTTGATTTAATTGACTGTACCTCCAAAAAAGGATTATAAAGCCAATCGCTTAATCGGGGAAAAAAGCCCCTACCTTCTCCAACACGCATATAATCCTGTCCAGTGGTATTCATGGTGTCATGAGGCATTCGACGTAGCCAAACGAGAAGATAAGCCCGTCTTCTTGAGTGTCGGCTATTCGTAGCCCTGCGGGGCTATAAAAATATTTAGAGGTTAATTTTACCGACCTGCCATTGGTGCCACGTTATGGAACGGGAATCCTTCGAGGATGAAGAGGTCGCCGCCTACCTGAACGCCCACTTCGTCTCCGTCAAGGTCGACCGGGAAGAGCGGCCCGATGTGGATCACATCTACATGACTGTCTGCCAGTCCATCACCGGTCAAGGCGGCTGGCCACTCACAGTGGTCATGACGCCCGACAAGAAGCCCTTCTTCGCCGGCACCTACTTCCCGAAGCGCAGCCGGCAGGGCATGCCCGGCCTGCTCGACATCCTCGAGGCCATCGTCGAACAGTGGACAAAGGAACGGGGCAAACTGACGGCGGCCAGCGACCGGGTGACCCAGCACCTGCAACGGGAGGTTCAGGCCAACAACGCCGGCAACCTCAGCGACGAAACGATCCACCAGGGCTACGAGTGGCTGAAGCAGCGCTTCGACGATGTCCACGGCGGTTTCGGCCATGCGCCCAAGTTCCCGACGCCTCACAACCTGCTCTTCTTGCTCCGCTGCGGCAAGCTGGCCGGCGCTCAGGAGGCCCTGCCCATGGTGGAAACGACGCTGCGGCAGATGCACGCCGGCGGCATCTACGACCACCTGGGATACGGCTTTTCCCGCTATTCGACGGACGAGAAGTGGCTCGTCCCCCACTTCGAAAAGATGCTCTATGACAATGCCCTCCTGGCTATGGCCTACCTGGAGACCTATCAGGTTACAGAAAACGACGAGTTCGCCGGCGTGGCCCGTGAGATCTTCGCCTATGTGTTGCGGGACATGCACGCCCCCGAAGGCGGCTTCTACTCGGCCGAGGACGCCGACTCGGAAGGCGTGGAGGGCAAGTTCTACCTCTGGACGCCCCAGGAGATCGAAGAACTCCTGGGGCAGGAGACGGGCAGGCTCTTTTGCCAGTGGTATGATGTCAGCGAAAAGGGCAACTTTGAAGGCCAGAGCATCTTGAACCGCATCGACGCCGACAAGCGCCCCTTTACGTCGCCCATGGGCATGGACACGTGGCGCCAGATCCTGACCGACGCGGAGCAGAAGCTCTTCGTCGCCCGGGAGAAACGGGTTCGTCCATTTAAAGATGAGAAGATCCTCACCGCCTGGAACGGTCTGATGATCGCCGCCCTGGCCATGGGCTTTCGCATTCTCCAGGATCGTTCGTACCTCGACGCCGCAATGGACGCCGCTAACTTCCTCTGGGAAAAACTGCGCGACGACAAGGGGCGACTGCTCGCTCGCTACCGCGACGGCGAAGCCGCCTACAAGGGCTATATCGATGATTACGCCTTCACGGTCTGGGCGCTCATCGAACTGTACCAGGCGGACACGAATCCGCTCTGGTTGAAGCGGGCGCTGGAACTCCAGAAGGATCAGAACCGGCTCTTCTGGGATCCCGACCAGGGGAGCTACTTCTTCTATGGCAGCGACAGCGAGGAACTGCTCGCGCGACCCAAGGAGATCTATGACGGCGCCACCCCGTCAGGCAACTCCGTGTCGGCCCTCAACCTGCTCCGGTTGGCCCGCATCACCGGCCGCGAAGAATATGCCCAACAGGCGGAGACGCTTCTGGAGAGCTTTTCCGGCGCCATCAACGGCCAGCCGGCCGGATACACCTTCGCCCTGATGGCGCTCCTTTTCGCCCGCACCCCCGGCAAAGAGGTGGTCGTCGTCGCCGACCAGCAGCGGGAACCCTTCCGTCACGAACTGAAACGGCTTCACACCCTCTTCGCCCCCGAGACGGTCTTCCTGTACCGGCTCGCCGGGCAGGAGTATGAGGAACTCCCCACGTTGGCCCCCTTTGTGGAAGCCATGACGCCACAGGGCGATAGCGCCACCTATTATGTCTGCGAAAACTTCGCCTGCCGGCCGCCGACAGTGAATCAGGCGGAGGTGCGGGAGATTCTGGCCCACTGATGCGGGCAATGGCAGTGGCAGCGGCAACAGCAGCGACGCCGACACTGACACTGACATCGACTCCGACATCGACATCGACGCCGGACCCCTCTGGATGAGCCAGATGTGTCAGATGAACAGGATGATAGGAACGGTGTTACATCGGTTCTCCTCGCAAACGGTACGACGGGATGAGCGCCACGGAGCGCTTCATCCCGTCTTTTTTGCTCCTGTGCCTTCACTCGTCAAGGCAATGTGCACGGTCTCGCACGTGGGCCATGAAAGGCAACAGGGTGCTTGCGCCCCTGCCTTTCTGATTTGTTATAAAAAGTCTATACAAAATCTTGACAAAATCTTGACCAAATAAGGCCGCCGCTGTTTTATGATAATGATGTGCTTTACACGATTTTCCAAAGGAGGTTTGCCCCATGTCTTTTCCTTGGATCAAGCGGGCCATGGCCGCTTCGTTTCTCCTGGCCGTGACCCCTGCCGCCGCTTGGGCCGATCAAGTCGCCAAAGACCCCGTCGCCCGACAGGTCGACCTGACCGGTAAGATTCTCGTTCCCCTCATCGCCGTCGTCTTGCTGGCGGCCTTCGCCGCACGCTTTATGAAACAAAAAGGTCTCTTTACACTGCACCGCGGCTTGGGTTTGCTCATCGGCGCCGGCGCTCTCGGCCACGCCCTCTACGCGATGGTTCAGATGGGCTGGGAAAAGCCCCTGATCAACGCCACCGGCATGCTGGCAGCGATCGGCATCGGCCTGCTGCTCTTCACGGGCACGCGCAACCCCTCTTCCGGCGTCCATCGCATGGCGACAGCGCTGTTGATCGCGGGGTTTGTGGCCCACAAGGTGATGATCGCCTAAACTACGGCCTTCCCTGCGCACCTGGGTTCATTCGGTTCCAAACTGATTCCGATTCAGGGTCGATTCAGGGTCATTCCCTGGGTCAACCAGGTCATTACCACAGTCAAAAGGGATGCCCTCAAAGGAGCCTCATCAGCAGGCTTCTTTTCTTTTTCCGCCGAATCCTCCTTTCAAGCTGAAAGATTCGCCGAAAGGAGACAAGCATCCATGGGCGCCATCACCGTAACCCAAATTCCCCTACCGCAGAATTCCCTGGTCATCGGTTCGCTCTGCCCGATTCATTACGGCGATGCGTACCGCATGGCCCTTCCGAAGCACTTCACCGGCGGTGTGGACGAACTGACGGAACTGATTTTTTCACCGGCCGCCAACCCCTCCTGGGCGGCCAGGTTGGCCAGACTCCGCAACGGCATCGTCCGGTTCTTCGGCCTCAAAACCATGGGCCCTTCGTCCCGCCCGTCCGAAGGGGCAGGACCGTCACAACCGGCGCCGCGTCGACGGCTCTTTCCCGTGATCGAACGCACCGGCAGGGAACTGCTCTTGGGGCTGGATGATCGCCATCTGGATTTTCGCATCTCCGTCCAGATCGTTGACAACGGCGCCGATCGCTGGGGCGTCGTGACGACGGTCGTCCGGTTCCACAACCTCCTGGGAAGAGCCTACTTCCTGCCGGTGAAACCGATCCACCGGAGGATGGTCCCGGCGATCATGAAAAAAGCGGTCGCCGCCTGGGAAAAGGCGAACCCCCTCGGTGAATAATCGGACAAGAAAAACGAAAAGTTGTCACCTGTTGCCAAAGGGGATATCATAGATAGTAATATTTCGTCGAAGGGAGCGATTACTATCTCTGTCGCAGAACATATCCGCGCCCAGATCTCTCAATCTTCCTGGATCCGCAAGATGTTTGAAGAAGGTGAACGCTTAAAACCGATCGTCGGTGAAGATAAGGTCTATGACTTCACCATCGGCAACCCGAACAACGAGCCGCCGGCGGCCTTCCGGGAAGCCCTCAAAGAACTGGCCAACGACCCCATCCCGGGGATGCACCGCTACATGAGCAACGCCGGCTATCCCGAGACGCGCCAAGCGATCGCCGACGCCCTCCGCGCCGCCAGCGGCAAGCCCTTGACCGCCGACAACGTGGTCATGACCGTTGGCGCCGGCGGCGCGCTCAATGTCGTCTTCAAGACGATCCTCGACCCTGGCGACGAGGTGATCATCTCGGCCCCCTTCTTTGTCGAATACAAGGGGTATCTCGCCAACCATGGCGGCAAAGCGGTCATCGTCCAATCGAAGGAAGACTTCCAACTCGATCTGGACGCCATCGCCGCAGCGGTGACGGCGAAGACGCGGGCCGTGATCATCAACTCGCCCAACAACCCCACCGGCGTCATCTACCCCGCCGAGAGCCTGGCGGCATTGCACCGGTTGCTGGAAGCCAAGGGCGCCGAACTGGGCCGTACACTCTTTGTCGTCTCCGATGAACCCTACGCCAAAATCGTCTATGACGATATCACCGTCCCCTCGGTCTTCGCCCACATCCGCAACAGCATCGTTGTCACCTCCCACAGCAAAGACCTCGCCCTGCCAGGGGAGCGGATCGGCTACGTGGCCTTCAGCCCCGAAATCGATGAAGCGTCGCTGCTCTTCGACGGCCTGGTGCTGGCCAACCGCATCCTCGGATTCGTCAACGCGCCCGCTCTGATGCAGCGCCTGGTGGCCAAGCTGCAAAACGAATCGGTCAACATCGACGAGTACCGGGAAAAGCGGGATCTCTTCTACGACAACCTGACCGCCATGGGCTTTGAGATGGTCAAGCCCCAGGGGGCCTTCTACCTCTTCCCCAAATCCCCCCTGGCCGATGACGTCGAATTTGTCCGGCGCGCCCAGAAGTACAACATCCTGCTCGTTCCCGGCAGCGGTTTCGGCAAACCGGGCTACTTCCGGATCGCCTACTGTGTGGAAAAGCGGATCATCGAAAACTCCCTGGAGGCTTTCCGGGCGCTGGCCAAAGAATTTGGAATGCCCGGGTAATACTCCTATCCAGCCCCGATCGGACAGCCATAGTTAAAAATATCAAAAAACGAAAGGGTGACAGCTTGTCATCCTTTCGTTCGTTATTCCCCATTCGACGGCGGCCGCAAGCCCCCTCGACCGCTTTACGTTGGCTTGTCTTCAACCTCATGGAGCCCACCCGCCTCATCGCGCCGGATATCCACATAAAGCGTTCCGTCGCTCTGCAAGGCGGCATAAAAAACCTGAGACAACTCCTCCACGCCATGCTTCTTCAATTCACCGAAGAGCCACCCGAAAGTGAGATTGCATTGACGCAAATTTTGTTCCAACACGTCGCCATCCTTGATGATCTCCGTGGCAAGTCCTTTATAGGCTGTCGGCTTGCCAAGGTCATGCATCGTGACGGGCAATTGTTGCGACTTTTTCAGAATGCTCAGTTTTCCATTGGGCTCTAACAAGGCGAATTCTACCTCGGTCATATTGAAAATCCCTTTTTCGCGAAGCTGCATCTCCAACTCATTGAGATTGTAACGGAGACGCCGCATATTCTTTTCCATCAACTTGCCGTTTTGGATGACAACGACGGGCTCCCCTTCAAAGAGCTTGCGAGCAGCCAGGCTTTTCAAACTCACCTTTTCAATCGCCACGGTGGCGGCGGCGAGAATGATCGGACTCAGCAACAGCCAGGGACCTTTCACTTCATCGGTAACAAATTCGCCGGCCATCTTCCCCATCACGGTGTAAATGACAAAATCGAAATAGGTCATCTGCGACAATAACTGTTTCCCCATAAGACGTGTAAGCATAAACAGCAGGCTATAGATCGCCGCCGTTCTCCAGAAAACGTCGATCAACTGCAACCACTTTGTTTCCATGAGTCATGCCCACCTCTGTCCAAACGCGTTCTTACGTTTCCATCGCGGCTCCCCCCTCATTTTCTCCTCTCCCCGAAAGGGGAATCCCTCCCGAAGGGAAAAGCGAATCACCGGCAAACAAAAAAGCCGGGCTGCCAAGCTCCGGCTTTTCAAGGCGCAGGTTCAACGGGATCGTTCTCCTCTATGTTTCAGGGTCATGCCTCTGCGTATCCATCTTCTTTCTCAACCGGCTCAGGTTTTTCATGCCCCGGCTGATCTCCATGGCATGGGCCTCTTCGGCGTCAAGTTCCTGCGTGATCGACTCCAACGCCTCCCAGGGGTTTACCCGTTCTCCGCAGGTGAAGATGTCCACGGCCGCATAGCCGAGTTCCGGCCAGGTGTGGATCGTCAGATGGGATTCGGAGATCACCACGACGCCGCTCACCCCCTGGGGTTCAAAGCGATGAAAGACGATTTCCCGGATATCGGCCCCCGACTTCTCGGCGGCGCGCACCATGATCGCCTCCACCGTCGCAACGTCGTTGAGTTTTTCGGGATTACACTCCCACACCTCGGCCAACAACTGCACGCCGAGGGGATTGCCCAGCACATTCATCCACTGCAGGTCCCCTTTCAGAAGCATTATTCCTCAAGGAGACAGCAATTATTTGATCCGGTTATTCCGCTGTTTTCACCGTTTCCGCTTCATACTTGGCGAGAGCCTGACGGTAAATCTCCTTCACCGGCCGGTTTCCCCGGCGGGCTGCCGCCTGACAGTCCTCAAATTCCGGGTGAACGTTAAACACACGTCCACCGAGGATGCCCCGTTTCAGGCGAACAGGACCGCCTTCGGTGGTGACGGTGATCCAGTCCCGCTCCAGGCACGCCCGCTGTTCCAGACGGGAGCGAACACCCAGTGTGGTCGACTCGGCAAACAGTTGTTCCAGCACAGCGCCAGCGCGATCGGGTGAACAGAGCACCGTCAGGTGACTGCCGAGGCGACCCTTCTTCATGAGGACAGAAAGGGCTTGCACATCCAAGGCGCCCGCCTCGAAGAGTCGTTGGGTCAGGGGCGAGAGCCACTGGGGATTCATGTCATCAACGGTCGTCTCGATGACCTGCACACTCTCCCAGCGCAGCGCCGGCGCTCCGCCGATGCTGTCGTTACTCCCGCCCCGGGGCGTCTCCCCCAGGCAGACGTCTCCCTGTTCCTGCGAATGACCGTGCCCGTATCCGCGACCCTGCCCGTGAGTCGCGCCGCCGGAGCAGACGAGCCAGTTTTTCCCGGCCTCTTCCCGCCGGCCCAGCAGCAACCGCAACACATTGGGCCGATCTTTCGCCTCGCGGGAACCGGCGCCGTGACCGATGCGCTCGATCCGCAAGGGCATCCCTTGAGAGTGACTGTCATGGGGACGCCCCAAGGTGGTGCAGAGGGCGGCCCCGGTCGGGGTGACCAGTTCCCCCTCGCCGCCGCCGAGATAGACGGGAAAATCACGGACGAGGTCGGCCGTCGCCGGCGCAGGCACCGGCATCACCCCATGGGCGCAGCGGACTGTGCCCGAGCCGAGGGGAAGGGGCAGGACGAAAATCTCCTCCACCTGTAGATACGCCAAGGCCCAGCAGGTCCCTACAATATCGATGATGGCGTCCACCGCGCCCACTTCATGGAAGTGGACTTTTTCGACGGCGCAACCGTGCACCTTGGCCTCCGATTCGGCCAACCGCGTAAAGACGCGAATGGCTTTTTCCTTCACCGGGTCCGCCAAGGTCGATCCATCGATGATCTCGACAACATGGCGCAGGTGACGATGAGGCTGGGGCCGCTCATCGAGGATGACATTCACTTTCGTGGCGCGAATCCCCTTGGAGATGACAACGTCGCGACGCAGTTCATAGCCATCGACGCCAAGGCCCTGCAAGGCCTCCGTTAATTCCTCCCAGGGAACGCCCAGGTCGACGAGGGCGCCGAGCCACATGTCACCGGCCGCGCCGGAGACGGGATCGACGACGAGGATTTTATGACCGTCGGCAGAAATCGCGTTCCGGCGACCCTGCCCCTGTTTGCAGCGAACCTCTTTATCGGCGTTGTGGCCGTCATCGTGAGCGGTGTGCTCGTGGCGATGGCCGTGGTTGGCTGTAGGTTCGTACCCATGCTCATCGGCGTTACACATCTTGGGACCTCCCTATATCGCGGCGGCCGCTGCGGACGATCGTCGCCGCTAAGGCCGCCGCGCCGAAACCATTATCAATGTTTACGACGCCGACACCGAGGGCGCAGGAGTTCAACATGCCCAGCAATGCCGAGAGGCCGCCGAAGTTGGCGCCATAGCCGATGCTCGTCGGCACGGCCACGACGGGGATGTCGACCATGCCGGCCACGACAGAAGCGAGGGCGCCTTCCATGCCGGCAATGACGATGATCACCTGGGCCTCACTCAGTTCCTCCCGCTTTGACAGGAGCCGGTGAAGTCCGGCCACACCGACATCAAAAATCCGCTTCACCCGGCACCCCATGGCCAGGGCGCTGACAGCGGCTTCCTCAGCCACCGGCAGGTCGGCCGTTCCGGCTGTGACGACGGCGATGGTCCCGAGGGGGTGTTCATTCTCCTCGGAAACGCGCAGCGTCACGGCCTGAGCCAGATCGTGAAAAACCGCCTCAGGGACTTTGCTTTTTACCGCCCCGTAGACTTCTGCCGTGCAACGCGTCGCCAGCACGGGCAGCCCCGTTTTGGTCAATCGCTCAAAGATGGCCGCCGTCTGTTCCGGCCGTTTGCCGAGACCGAAGATGACCTCCGGAAACCCCTGGTTGATGGCCCGGTAGTGATCGACTTTAGCAAAACCGATATCCTCGTAGGGCCAACCTTTCAGCCGATCGACGGCCTCTTCCACAGGCATCTGTCCATCCTGGACGGCCCGCAGCAAATGGGTCAGCCTGGAATGATCCATGGAAACCGACTCCTCCCGACAAGTTCAATCCTTATCATACCACAACTGTAGCAGTATGTAGTCGGCTGGAAATTATTCGGCGACACCGCCTCTTCTCCCGCTCCTGGATAGAGGAACGCCCTCCCTTTGCAGAGAGGGCGCGCCGATTCACCGATGCGTTTCGACAGGTTACAGGCTCAAAGCCGAAACCGGCTCGAGTTAACGCTCACTTCATGAAAAACGGCTCACTTCATGAAAAACCGCTCACACCATGAAAAAGGCCGGTCCTACCCCACAATGACGCCGACGCCGTCGGGGATGACGGTGATCGCCGCGTCATCGCCCTTGATCGCCTTGGCCATGGCCAGCGCCGCTTCCACCGTTTCGGCGTAGTCGAGGTGCATGTCCCGGAAAGGCGCAGCCAGTTTGGGGTCGCTCACCATGATCACCTTGTGCTTGATCAGCATGCGGCAGAGGATCTGCGATTCCCACTGATCAGCAGGCGTATCTTCCTTGGCCGTAGCCAGGAAGGTATCCATGGCGGCCTGGGCAGAGGGGAATTCGGCCAACTGGCGGTAGAACGCTTCGCCGCCGAGCCCGTCGGAGCAAGCGGCCACCATGATGATCACTGCGTCCGGCTTCGCGGAGGCCTCGGCCGCCGTCATGCCTTTGACCGCCTGGTACAGGTTCTGGTCAAGGGGGTAGCCGCCGTTCGTCGAGATGACGATGTCGCCGGGGATCGGCTTGGCGGCCACCAGTTCCCGCACAAAGGCACAGCCTTTCAGGTGAGCCTCGACGGAATCACCGGCCACGGCGTAAATGATCTCTTTATTGGCGTTGATCACCACATTCAGGATAAAGGCCAGCTTCGCCTTTTCGGCAGCGAAGAGCATGTCGCGGTGGATCGGGTTGTTTTCCAGGTTGCCTGTGCGGGCATAGGGGCTGGAGATGAAGGTGGCGTTGTGGTTGTACATGACCGTCTTGCGGGAGGCGACGCCGGGCAGGACGCTCTTGCGGCCGCCAGAGAAACCTGCGAAGAAGTGGGGCTCAATAAAGCCGTCGGCCAGCAACAGGTCAGCCTCCACCGCCAGCTTGTTCACCCACAACTCGCCGCCGGAAGGCAGAATGCCCAAAAAGATCATGTCCTCGTCTTTTTCCGAGAAATGGTTGACGATGGCCACCTCATCGACGACCTTCTGGCCGAATTTGGCCACCAATTCCTCGTCCGTCGTCGGACGGTGCATGCCCGTAGCGACCAGGATCGTCACATCGGCGTCGGCGTTGCCTTTTTTGATCTCTTCGAGCATGAGCGGGATGTTGATGTGGCTGGGCACCGGACGGGTATGGTCACTCGAAATGATGACGATATTTTTCTTGCCCTTGACCAGTTCGGACAGGGGCGGTGAGGCAATGGGGTGGGCCAGGGCGCGGCGCACGATCTCTTCCTGAGTTCCCTCCGGGGTGTACTCATGATTTTCCGGCGTGAGCACATGGACCTTCGGTCCCGGCTCCAGAGGAAGGTCCAGATGCGTCTTATGATAGGGCAGCTTGATCAACGACATCAACCTCTTTCGTGATAGTGGTGACAAGGTTTATTATATCGAAAGAAGGGATCTTTCGGAAGGATCGAAATGCAGTAAACGTACAAGAAGTTGCTACATCAGCGCTCTGTTGTCCTCCTTGCGGGGCGATACAATAGTCGAAAGACCGGTAGATGAACAATCGTGCCCTTGAAGATTGTACTCTGTTCCAACAAAACGTGTTAGAATATATTGTAAAAATACTGCAAACCATGAAAATAGGTTTTTTTCTCGAACGAAGAGAACCTTCGACCCTGATCATTTCCGGTACTTCCGAGCGAGAAATGAGGTTCCTGTCGATGGAACAATCCGATCCGTTGTTGTTCGTGGATATCCGCCATGGCGGTTACAGCGATAAAAAAGAGGCGATCCGAGACATCCGCTTTTCCCTCCAGCCTGGCGAAATGATGGGGCTGATCGGCGCCAACGGCGCCGGGAAGAGCACGACCATCAAAGCGATCCTGGGACTTTTGCCAGAGTTGAACGGCGAAATCCGCCTGGGCGGCGCGGAGCAGCGGCTGGCCTATGTGCCGGAACAGCCGATCTATTATGAAGAGCTCACATTATGGGAACATATGGAGTTGGCTGCGGCGGCTCACGGCCTTGGGGCGCAAATCTTCCAGGAGCGAGCCCTTTCGCTGCTTCATCGCTTTCGCATGGAACCTGTGCGCGACCACCTGCCGGAAAGCTTCTCGAAAGGCATGCAGCAGAAGATGATGTTGATCCTGGCTTTTCTGCTCGAACCGGAGGTGTTCATCGTCGACGAGCCCTTCGTCGGCCTCGATCCTCAGGCCACCCTGGATCTCTTGAGCCAGCTTGCGGCGGCGCGTCGCCGGGGCGCTGCCGTGCTCCTGTCCACCCATGTGCTCGACACGGCGGAGAAAATCTGTGACACCTTCACCCTCATCGACGAGGGGCGCGTCGTCGCCAAGGGAACACTGGATCACCTGCGGGAACAGAGCCGCCTCCCCGGCGGTTCCCTCTTTGACTGTTTTCACCGGCTTTTGGAGAACCGGCCATGATCAGCGCCAAGGCGCTCTTTCTTCGCCGCCTCCGCTCAGAGTGGCGCTTTCAGTATGACATCGGGAAGACCGTCGTTGACTGGACCGTCGCCCTCTATATCCTCGTGCCCGCCCTGTACCTGCTGGGTAAGGCCTGGTTCTCCTGGTGGTCTGATGCGCCCGTATGGCTCACCGGCGCGCCCCCGGTGCTTGTGCAGAGTTTCTTGCTCCTCTTTGTCTTTACCGGTCGCATCCGCATCTTCGTCGAAGAAGCGGATCACCTTTTTCTCCTGCGCCAACCCTCCTGGTTCCGGCGCATCCTGGCCTTTGGCATCGCCTATTCGCTGGTCAAAGATCTGCTGATCACCTTCCTGCTCTTTTTGCTGCTGTCGCCGTTCCTCATGACCGTTTGCGCCTTGTCATTCACTCAAATGACGCTGTTGATCGGGGTCACCCTGCTGTTTCGCGCCGTAATGGCCCTGGTCCGGCAGCTGGCGATGCTGCGGTATGCCGGTTGGAAACGGGCCTTGCTCTTTTTCCTTCTCTTCTCCCTGTCCGCCTTGCTATACCGTTCAGAGCTGGCGGCCCTGGCCGGCCCCCCCCTTGCGCCCAGCGTCTTCGTGGGGTGGGGCTATTCGTCGATTCTGGAAAAACCGAATGGTCCCGGCGTTCCGCCGCATATCGAAAACCTCCCGCTTCCGGCGTCCCCCCTCCCCACAACGCCGGCGGAACCGGAACCGCCGGAACTGACGAACCCGGAATCGGCGCAACCGGTTCAACCGCCCCCAGCGGGGTCATCCCTTCTCCCCAACCGTTCCGTCCCTCCCGGCAGCGGCGCCATATTCGCCGCCGTGACGGTCCTTGCGATGACGGCCCTGCTCGGCGGCCTGATCCGCCTGCGCCTTCGCTGGCGGGGCAATTTTTTCGACGACGCCGCGCGGGAGCGCCAGGAGCGACTGCGCTACGCCGCCCTGATTTTGAACGCCGCCGGGATTCGCTTTCGAAAGCCCAACCGGCGCAGGCAACGCCCCTTTGCCTTTCGCCGGTCTGATGCGCTCTTTCGCCAGCGCACCGCTGTCAACGTCCTGACCGAGGCCTCCCTGAAGATGGTGCTGCGCAGCCGTTCCCGCCTCTCCCGTTATGGCCAGATGACCCTCCTGGGTTTGTTCGCCGTCACCATCGCGCCCGGAATCTGGAAGTGGGCGATGTGGCTCGGAGGGATCGTCGTCATGACCCAATGGACGGGATACTATTGGAAGGAAATGATCCAGGCCGAGTTTGTGCAACTCTTTCAGTGGACCCGCGCTGACCAGCGGAGCGCCGCCGAACGCTCCCTCTTCCTGCTCAGCCTGCCGGCGCTGCTGCTGTTCAGCGCCACCACAGGGTTTCAGGTCTTCTCCTGGCTCGGCGTCGCCATCGCCGTGCCGCTTGGCCTGCTGGCCGGATATGTCACCGCCCATATGCTCTCTTACTTTGGAGTGATGCATCATGAACAACCGGCGCGAGAGGCTGACCTTTGATCCTCTCCACCAACCCTACCCCTCCCGGCGAATGACCGTCTTCGCCCGCCGGGGGATGGTCGCCGCCTCCCACCCCTTGGCCGCCCAGAGCGGGCTGCGCGTACTCCAACAGGGCGGCAATGCTGTCGACGCGGCGGTGGCCGCCGCTGCCTGCCTCACCGTGGTGGAACCCACCTCCAACGGCATCGGCGGCGACGCCTTCGCCCTCGTCTGGCATCAAGGCAAGCTCTACGGTTTAAACGCCAGTGGACCGTCGCCGAAGCGGATTTCCCTCGACGCCCTCCGCTGCGTCGGCCACAACGAGATGCCTTCCCACGGCTGGGCGCCTGTGACCGTGCCCGGCGCACCGGCGGCCTGGGCGGCATTGGCCGCCCGCTTCGGCCGGCTGCCCCTCACGGCGTCGCTGGCGCCGGCGATCGACTATGCCGAACAGGGGCATCCGGTGGCGCCGGTCGTCGGTTGGCACTGGCAGGCCGCCTTTGACGACTATGGCAACACCCTCCGGGAAGGGGTCTATCGCCCCTGGTTCGACACCTTTGCGCCCGATGGGCGAGCCCCCGCCATCGGCGAAGTCTGGCGCTCACCCGATCACAGCCGGACCTTGCAGTCGATCGCCGAGTCGGACGCCGCTTCCTTTTACCGGGGCGACCTGGCCGAGCGCATCGACGCCTTCTCCCGGAAGACGGGCGGCTTTTTGCGCGGCGATGACCTGGAAAGCTATCGTCCCGAGTGGGTCGATCCGATCGGAATCGACTACAAGGGCTATCAGGTCTGGGAGATCCCGCCCAACGGCCACGGCATCGTCGCCCTGATGGCCCTCAATATCCTGAAAGGGTTCGATTTTGGCGAACGGGAATCGATGGAAACGTACCATCATTCGATCGAAGCGATCAAACTGGCCTTCGCCGACGGCAAGCGCTACATCGCTGACCCGCGCCGGATGACCGTCTCCGTCCGAGACCTGCTCTCCGACGCTTACGCCGAGGAGCGCCGGCGGCAGATCGGCCCGCAGGCGCTGACACCGGCGCCCGGGACGCCCCACAGCGGCGGCACTGTCTATCTGGCTGCCGCCGACAGCGAGGGAACGATGGTCTCCTGCATCCAGAGCAACTACATGGGCTTCGGTTCCGGTCTCGTCGTCCCCGGCACGGGGATCGCGCTGCACAACCGGGGCCGCAACTTTTCCCTCGACCCAGCCCACCCCAACTGCCTGGAGCCGGAAAAAAAGCCCTACCACACGATCATCCCCGGCTTTCTCAGCCAAGGCGATCAGGCGGTGGGCCCCTTTGGGGTCATGGGCGCGTTCATGCAGCCCCAAGGTCATGTGCAGGTCGTGATGAACACGGTCGACTTCGGCCTCAACCCGCAGGCGGCCCTGGACGCCCCGCGCTGGCAATGGACCGCAGGCAAGGGCGTCGAATTGGAGTCGGCCGTGCCGGAACTGATCCGGAAAGGATTGGCGCGCCGGGGCCATCAGGTCTCCCTGGGCGCTGACCCGGCGTCTTTCGGGCGCGGCCAGATCATCTGGCGCGATGAAGCGGGCGTGCTCGCCGGCGGGACAGAGCCGCGGGCCGACGGCATGATTGCCGCCTGGTGAGGGGTTACACCTCTTCGTTGATGACGCAGATCAAGCCGCGACCCTGTTTTCGGGAATGGTAGCAGGACCTGCAGTAGGTGCAACGGCGGATGTCTGCCGCCCGACCGGCTTTGGCCTTCTGCGCCCACAGGGGATCGGCGATCATGGCGCGGCCCACAGCCACCAGATCACAACACCCCTCGGCCAGCGCCCGTTCCGCCAATTCAGGGGTATCGATTTTCCCGACGCCGATGACGGGGATCCGCAGTCCCTCTTTCACCGTCTTGATCCACGGCAGGTACATGCCCGGCGGCGCCGCCGCGCCGGGATCAGGCGAAGCCGGACAGAGATACCGGCCCACCCGCTCGGGCGCGATGGATGCCAAGGCGGTGACATGAATCATGTCGGCGCCGGCTTCCTCAAACCGGACGGCCAGCCGGCGCGCCTCCTCCGGCGTCATGGCGACGGCCGACACACTGGCTTCCATGGCATTCATACGGACAGAGATGAGGAAGTTCTGGCCGACGCGCCGGCGAATCTTCCCCAGGAGATCGACAACGATCTTGGCGCGGCCTTCCGTGGAACCGCCGTACGCGTCGGCGCGCCGGTTCGTCAGCGGCGACAAGAAGGAACTGAGCAAATACAGGTGAGCGCAGTGCACCTCGATCCCGTCAAAACCGGCTTTGGCCGCCCGTTCCGCGCCGGCTGCAAAGAGTTCCAGATAAAGGGGAATCTCTTCGGCCGTCAAGGCGCGCACGGGATGTCCTTTTATGTACTCGATGGCGGAAGGGCCGACAGGCTCGACGCCTTCGGCCTCTCTGGCAATCCCTTGCGGGCCGGAATGAACCGCCTGGACCATCGCGACGGCTCCTTCCGCTTTGATCGCCAAAGCGAGTCGTCGTAGACCGGGGAGACATTCATCAGACCAGTTCCCCAGGATCCCCGGAAGGGTCGCCGAGTCGGGATGGACAACGCCAGGCTCGACGATGACCATCCCCACCCCGTTGGCCCGCCGGCGGTAGTAGTCGATCATCCGCTCAGATACCTTCGAGTCCTGGGCGAAGCAGGCTGCGATGGCTGGGAAGACCAAGCGGTTCGACAAGGTTGCCCCTGCCAACCGGAAGGGGCGAAACAATTGCGACATCCCTTTCCCTCCACTCGATTTAAATTCACCCATGTATTTATTGTAAATTCTCGTTCAGAAGCTTGTCGATAGTTTTTGTGATAAAATACTTTTTTGGGTGAAAAAGTAATGAGCAGGGCAAAAAAAAGGGCTCGGATTTCCGTAGAAATACAGCCGAGCCCTTGCTTGTGATTGATTATATTTTTGGATTGTACCCTGTGAATATGCGTTTTCTTTTTTTATCTTACGATTTTATCAGGATATTGACCGGCGTTGAGGCGAGACCGGGAAGGCGATCAATCGCTTGTGATCTGCACAATCCCCTCTCCCACCGCTTCATCGCCCCAAAAAAGCGCTAACCGGTCACCGCTGGCGACCGGACCGACACCGACCGGCGTGCCCGTACTTCGTTCTGCAACTCCTGGGCGTGACGGCGGTAGTTCCATCCGACACAGTAGATATTGCGGACATGCATCATCGTTCAGCTCTTTCGACTCGATTAAGCCCTTGTACTCACTCGAATCATACCTTATCCCGCCTTCGGCAGCACATGCAGGATGGCGCTTCTTGCCGCACACAAAAATCGACGTAGCAGCGCGTAAAGGCTTCCCGAGCGATCCGTTCCACCTCCTGGTGAAGGTCCCCTTCGATCCGCAAAAAATCGCCCGTCGCTATATATGAAGCCAGAATTCGCGAAAAGCTGGGGCTCGGCAACTCTGGTAACAATCGTTCAAATGCTTTTTCCGCTTCTTCTATGACCCCGTTCATCGGAATCCTCCTCTATTAGAACATATGTTCTCATCAATTAAGACTATGCCATATTTCTCCTTTTCGGTCAACCCCATGTTTTCCAGCAGTTCGCGCCGGCAGAAGCGCGCGATGCTCTCGCTGACCGGTGACAATGCAAAAAGCGCCCCGCCCTCCCTGCGAGAGAGGAGCGGGGCGCTTTTTGCGTTTAGTTGGCCGGTGTTGCCGCATGAACCGGTTCAAGCCGTTTTTCCGATTTTTCTTGGCTATCCATCAAAAACTCCGGCTCGGCAGCGGACGGCGCCACGGCCGTCGGGCTCGTCACTTTGGACGGCTCCAGGGGCGGGCGCAACACTTCAGGCAGTTCGCCATTCATTTCGGCCCGTTTCGTCGCTTCCCGGCCAATGACGGCGCCGAGACCAGCCATTAGGCCGGTTAGGACGACGGACTGGGTTTCGGGGGGCAACGAGTAGAGTCCGGCGTAGATAAACACGCCTGATATCGCCGCAACGCCGACAACGAAGTCCTTATAGCGCCGATGGCGAATGAAAAAAAGCCGGGCCACATAACCGGATAGGAGCGTTGTCGCTAAGATGACAGCAGATGACCCGGTGAAGATCTCCATAATAGGGCGGTCCTCCTTTATTCAACGTTCACTGTTCAGGGATTAGGGTTGAAGAGTACGTTTATCCCTGGATTATTGTTCTGTTAAGTTTTGAACTGGATTTCCTTCTCCGTCCAGTCCACGTTCGTTAAGTACAACCAAGACAGCATCTCGAAGTTGTTCCGGGATTTGGTTGATCTTCCGGCGTCCTCGGGCGATGAGTGTGGCATACACTTCTACCATAGTCGATTCACCCCTTTTAGCAGGTCGATAAGAAAAAGGATAGACCACAGCTTTCATTAAGAGCATCCTGTAGCCTTCAGAAATTTGACATCAGCACGGAGCGAAAGGAGATCCTCAAAGACACTAGCCAAGCCTTCCATAGCGGCTAATGTGTCAGTCTCAACTTGAATCATTTGGGTTCTGAGAACGGCGTTTTCTTTGGCGAGACGTTCCCCTTCAGAGGGTTGTTGCTCTGGTTCAGGGATAACAGGACGCTTAGCCTCGTACTCTTCGCGGGTGATTTCTTCCCACGTCTCTTTTATCTGAGTTTCATCTGAAATCATGACATGAGCAGATGTATCACTTTCCGTATACGCTTCTTGAATCAATAGCGTATCAAGATTTAAGATGCCATCGGTCATAGTAACTCTTACAAACTTAGCCATGCTATCACCCCGCTATTTAGTATTTTCCTATCATCCAATCCGCAGAAGTTACTCCGCTTTCGTGACGCAACTCAATTTTTAGCTGTGTCTTAAAAGGAACGCATATGGGAAGATCTGAACTATTGCTCATCGCCGCGATAGGAAATGTATTTCCGCTGAAGGATCCAAACTTCAAAAAAGACATGGTGTTATTCAGGAAGTTTTCGTATACTACGCCGTCAATTGTGACACGCATATAGCCATATTTCCCGCCTGTGTTGGTTGCATCTCTAACGTTTAACACTCTAAGTTCTCCTCCACCGTTTATGTCCAGCGCCGTAACATAACTGGTGGAGGTGGTTGAGAATGATCCACGTACAAACTGCATTGCGCCGCCCACAGGTACCCACGTCCCTCCGTTGTTGTATTCGAGTGTGCCATTATTCCACCGAAGCAAATTAGAATGCCAGATGTAGTTTTGGTTACCGTTGGTGTTAACCGCACCGTTATACAACATATAGTCGATTAGTGCGTTATCGCTTGGACGAACCTGGCGAAACAACCACCCATCTCCGCCGTATACGTTGGTCGAAGAGTATATTTGTTTTCGCCTAAACGTGGTGGATGCAGCTTGTGTGGATTCAACTTGTAAAATCGCATCGCCATTGGTGGTTACCCCTAAAAAGGGTGTAATCAGTGAGCCTGTCATCGTATCACCATCTGCCGTGACAAGCCGTCTCCAACCATACCAAGTACCATTTACTTTGGAGCGTATCCATTGTGCCCGTGACGTTGTAGACTGCGCTAACTGCGTTATGTTACTACCGTTATCCGGGCTAAACGAAAAAACATGCCCCCAGGCGTCTTCAGGTCTATTTAACGTGGTATTTTGATACCATTGCACAGAATTCAGTTTAGGATTATTGAAGTCATTAATCGTTTGTGTTGTCGCGTCCCCAACACCATATCCCTTAAGCGAATCTACATATGCTTTGTTCGCAACGTCCGAAGCAACTACCGGCGCAACTACTTGTGAACGACCTGCTGTATCGCGCTGCATAATCGTGTTTGCAGTCGCTGCTGATGTGGCTCCATGAACGTTTGCCGTCGCATCCATGTGACCCTTGACCGTTTCCAGAGTTGTTGCCGGAGCAGTTCGCCAACTTGATTTACCGGTAATCTGTTTGATCATGTTAGCTAGCCCACCGAAGAGTGTCGACAGTGTCCCATTGTTGCTCGTTGGCGCGACGGTGTCGGAGATCACGCGAACGCCGATCTGTTCGTCTGTGACGTTCGAGGCCTTATCCATTGCTTCTTTCAGTTTCGAGTCAACGTTATCCCAGTTGCATCCAATCTCCATAATGGATGCCGTATCATGCGGTTCTGGTTTTTTGAAACCGTAGTTTTGAGTTGTTTGCATCTATTCACCAACTTTCCAAGTCGTTAGTTGCTCCCATGACAAGCGACTACTTGCGAGTTCTCCCCAAGTGGTTGCACTTGCAGCTAGCTCGCCCCAAGTTGTATATCTGAACCGATAGTCTACGGCCAGATGCGCTGGTTTTATATCGTTGATAGCAGCCTTCAAGTCATCCATATTCGGCGGAATCCCACGTGTATCAACAAAAGTGATCGTGAAGCCCGCTCCAGATTCATTCACTGTGACTGTCCCGTTCAAGAAAGACTCTGCAACATTCTTGACGAGGGAGGGAGTTATTGTTTCCATCCCACGAAGCTTTGAAATGATCCGGGCACGACGATGTTCATATGGTTTATCTGCATATGAAGCTAAGTCCAGCATCCGTTCCCATATGTCCAATCCCCACGTCGCCGTCTCGACGAAGCACTGGCGCAAGGCATCGTCGATAGCACCGGACAGTCGCTCCGATTCCGCGCCTTCCGCTTCGAGAATGGAGCGATAACAGCGGTCTTCCAACAGTTCTACCGGAACATACCTGCTCATTCGGTCAAACATGTCAACACCACCGTCCCAGCGACCGCCACTTGAGTGTCCGCCAAGGACAGATTGGCCGTTCCGCCGTTTATCGTCATGTTGGCGTAATCTTGCACACCGGGGATGTTCATGAGCAACGTGCCCATCCGGGCATAGCTGACATAGCTCTGCCGAAAGGCGATGTCTTGCAGATGCTGTTGCAAGGCCGCTTCAAAGAGGGCGCTCACCTTTTCCTTCGTCGTTCCCGGGACGGACATATCCAATGTGACTTCCGCCGTTACGTTGATGGCCAGGCCAGCAGCGCTCTCCACAGTGACGGAAGCCCCGATCGGCCGGACGCTTTCGATGTGGGCCGCCGTATCGGCCACGATTGACGCCGCCGCCGGCCGTTTCTCGGCGTCAATGAGGATGACTTTTACCGTGCCTGGTCCGTTCCACAGGGGCAGCACCCGGGCGTCACCCACACCGGCCACTTCTTTGGCCCATTGCAAATAGTGGGCCACATTGCCGCTGGTCGAGGGATGGCGCACTTTTTCCAGCAACCGGGCCGTGAGGGCCGCATCGGTCTCCGCCTCGGTTCCGCCTTCCATCGCCGCCTTGTTTTCCACTCCCGTCACACCGGGGATCGACATCGGGAGCATCGTCACAGCTCCGGAGGGCACATTGGCGCGATCTCCCGGTTCGACCGATTCAACGATAGCCCTTGCCTTGCCCCCTTGCACCGTCGTCGCCGCCGTCGTGACAAACCGGATGCCGCCCGTGGTGGCCACCAGGGTTCCTGCCGGGATGACCGCGCCGTCGCTGCCTGCAAAGGTCACTTCACCGGTGGCCTTTGTGGCTGCGTTGCGAAGCAACCCGTGTTCAGCGGCCCGGCGTTCGAGATATAGGCCATACGCCGCTCCCCTGTGATCACCGGCAAAGGCCAGGGCGAGGACGCGTTCAAGGGCGATGTACAACTGGGCCAATTCGATGCTCGCCGGGGCGATGGCGTCCCAGACGAAACTTCCCTCCCGCTTGTCCAGATCGCCGGGCACCGCGTCGAGCATCCGTTGCCGGATCGCTTTTTGGGTCTCATTTTCAAACAAGTCCCTTCACCTCCTGTCGGAATCGATCTCCCAGGGTGGTGGTGACGGTGAACTCGGCCCGCAGCCGGTCGCCGTCCCGCTCGACGATGAAGTCGCCCACATCGGCGATGCGATCATCGTAGACTAGCGCTTCTCGGATCAGCCGGGGGATCTCCGCTTCCAGGACGAGCGTCGGCAGGTCCAGGCCGATCACATCGGCCAATTCGCACCCGTAGGAAAACCGGTAGATGGGGTAGCGGTAGCGAGCGGTGCGCAGCGTCTTCTCGATCCAGATCTGAAGCGCGGCAATCCCTTCGACGATTTTGGGGCGGCCGTCGACGTAGAGAAAAGTGTTGCGGTCAAAATCAAATGCCAGCTCCCTGCCGTAGGAAGCCGGCTTTTTCATTTGGGGCGGGATTGGAACAGCGGGAAAAAGGTTCATCCCGCGATCACCACCTTATCAAAAACGAGGTATTGTTGTTCGCCCGGCAACGCCAGCACAGCCACCCGGTCGCCGGCCTTCAGCCGGCTGTGGAGGATCATGGTTTGCTCCTGAATCGTAACTGCGGTGACGTCATGCCGGTGAGGTCCGCCTCCGGCCAGGGTCATCTCGCTGCCCGCCAGTTGCGGCGTTGTCGTATAGTCGATCTCATGCTCCAACAGGGATTCACAGACGATGAGATCGTCGCCGTCCAGGGTGAGCGCCATGTTGTCGATGCGGATGACAAGGCCGGGCGGCGGCGCGATCACCGTCGCCAGCTCCATCCCCCGCGAGTTGCTTGCCGCCCCCTGCTGCCGCACCAGTTCAATCAACCGGCTAACGGTCATCCTTGTCCGCCTCCTTTGTGTTCACTTCGTCTGTCCAGGCCAGTTTGAGCCGCATCTGGTGGCAGCCGTTTTCTAAGGTGTGCTCGTCATTTTCCACGTAGAAGACGCCCGTCAGGCCGGTGAGGGTCTCTTCGACTTGCACGGCGACGCCGGCCTCCACATCGTCTATCCCCAGGCATTCGAGGGAGGCCTCCCGGGAGCTCTTGCCCAATTCTTTGAGCAGGTTCTCGGCCATCGTTCGAGCCTCACTGGGTTTGATGTTGCTCTCGCGCTTCAGTTCCATCAGAAGGCCGTACTGATCGATGAGGGCCGGATCATCCACCTCGGCCAAAACCTGATCCTTATCACCCATCAAGACAACCCGGTTGCGCATCTCGTCGATGTTTTCGCCAAAATCGGCCGACAACAGATTGGCTTGACCGGTCAGGAGCCAGCGCAGGACTTGATCGCCCTTCTCGACGACTTGCAGTGCGCCTTCCTTCATCTTGATCTGATACTTTTTGCCGTTTTGTTTCATCGCCATCGTCAGGACGATGAGGCACATGTCGTAGATGGATTTCTCCCGAAGGATAACCTTGTCGATCATGTAGTCCGTCGACGCCAAATCGCCGGCGATCAGGCCATAGTCGGCGCAAAGTTGGGCGATAATCTGCTCCGGCTGCATCTGGCGGAACTTGTAGGTGCCTTTGGATTTGAGCAGATAGATCAAATGGTCGTAGGCCTTTAGGGTGTAGTTGCCCTGCGTGTTTTTTTGGGCGCTAAAGACAACGCCCCGGAACAGTTCCCGCTCATCCGAATAGAGGAAGAGGTGGGAACCGACCGGGACGTCATGCTTCGGCTGCATCGAGTCGGAGCCGAAAGCCAGGGAGACCTCCAGAGACCGCGCCGCCTGCCGGATATCGCCGCTCCATTTGACGCTGCGCACGGCAGGCGTCAAGTCGAAAGCGGTTCCATCCTGGAGGACATGGTTGATCCGGTACCGTGGTTTTTCCAGTAAATCCATTACGCCACCTCCCATTCCCCCGCATCCAGTTCGAAGGGATCGGGAATCGAATCCGGGTCGCGGGAAGAGGCTTTTCCATCGTCAGAGGGAATGTTCGGACGGAACTCCGTTAGCAGCCGCTTCCATTCGTCACAGTCGCCATAGACTCGATGGGCAACTTCCAACAAGGAATCGCCCTGGTTGATGGCCATCTCCGTGATCAGGGATCGCTCGTCGGGCCGACCGCTCTCGCCAACCTGCTGGATGCGGATCAGCCGGTACTCTCGCAGGCTCAGGGTGTAGTGGATGTCGCGAGAACCGCCCTTTTCGCCGTATTCGAAGTCCTCGATGGCGCAGGGGAAACTGAGGCCGACGCCGGTGACGACGAGGCGAATGGGCTTGCCGATGTTCCGCCATCGTTCGATGACACCGACGGCGTCCCAGGGTTGGAGAATGTTCCGGTAGGCGCAGTAGGGACGCCAAAGAGCCGGGAAATGGGACTGAATCGTCAGTTGGGCCAGCTTGCGACCGCCGATCAGGTTCAACTCGCCTACGTCGGTCACGTCGACGACGCTGTTTTTCTGTCCCACTTTGACGCTGAATTCCGGCGGGTTGACAGGAAGCTGCAACCGTTCGGAAAAGTTGTTGTAGCCGAGCCAAAATTCCAGGATGATCACCCCCTAGGCTGTCGCCATGTTCGTGGCGGCTGTTCTCAGTTTTTCCTCCAGGGTTGACATAAAACGTTCAAGATCAGCCGTGCTGTAGGCGTTTACAGTATCGGCCAGTTTTGGGATGACAATATTGATATTCAATGGAACCCGCTCAATTACAGGCGTAGGGTTGGACGCCAATACGCCCGATGTGCTTTGCAGATTAACAGGCACTTGCCCATCCTTATTCTGCGTCAGAGCGCTGTCATAAGGACTACGGGGTTGAACGGGCGGGGCTTTGGGGATATCCGTATTTTTGAATGAGTCGATAACTTGTTGGGCCTCTTTGTTTTGTTCCGGTTCCGGTATTCCAGTTCCAGGTGGCCCCTGTGGCGCTCCATCTTGTGCCGCTGATTGCTCCTCATTCGGTTTGTCTTTTCCGGCATTGAGTATGTTTTCAAAACCGAAGAAATGTTCCCTGATATACCCGAGTCCTTTGGAGATCAAACCAAGTCCCCAGGTTACAATCGCAAAGATCGGTTTCAACAATGTCCACGCCGCCCGAACAATTCCCACCATGAACGGCCAAGCCATCTTGAATATCTCCCAAACACTTTGCATGGCAAACCAGATGATATCCAAGGCCGGCGCGATGATCTGCCATGCGGTCTCCATGACGCCCGAAATGGTGGGCCAGGCAGCCGACCAAAGTGTTTGTATCGCCGGTATCTGATCAAGAAGATATCCCAGAACCGGCTGAATCGTGTTCCATGCCGTCCCTAACACATTCGATATGATCGGCCACGTCGAGTTCCATAGGGAAGAAAAGGAGGGCATCCGTTGCCCAACGCTGTCTATTTTTTGGACAATCCAATCGAAGACCTGCTGAATACCATTCCAGGCCGTTTGCAAAGATGGCAAAATCGATGGCCAAACCGATTGAAGGATATTGACTCCTTTCACGATCGCTCCCACAAGTCCACCCATGGCGTTTGCGCCAAATTGTTCAAAGACCTTCATCCGTTCGGGCGAGAGCAAATTATAAAGTTCTTGGATTTCAGGCTTGATCGCCTCTATCCCCTTCATACCCATTCCTTGCAGTGAGACGCCAACCCTGGATTTCATTACACCCATCATGCCGGATACAGTGCTGGGTGGACCCTGGTTAGTATACCTGGAGTTCAGGTTACCCAGCAGATTTCGATAACCCGTATCTTTTGCCGATTCAGAATTCATCTCTTTAGGGTTTTTACCGAATAGCCCCTTTAAATCTTCTTCTGTAATGTTGATCCCAAACGAGTCTTTCAGTTGCTTGAATTCGCCGCCACGGGCCGCCATCAGAGCATCCATGGCATCTTTGATGGACTTGCCTTCCGTCTGGGAAGCCATATTGGCCGCCAGCTCGGTCAGCGATCTTGCCAGAGAAGTGTCCCCCTGCGCGATTTGTATGGCGCGAGTGCCGGCGCTTATGGTTTCTTGAAAGTCAATCGGTTTGCTTGCCGCCGTTTCACGCAGCCACTTGACGTAATCACCCGTCTGTTTGCTCAGGTCCTCACTGGAAAGATTCTTGTTGTTCATCCCAATCGACTGTTGAATGGAAGATGTCTGTTTTTCCATGGTCATAGCGGAACCAAGGGTTGTGTCAAAGGCTGCTTTGGCGTTGATTTCCGGAAAAATCTGGGGCGCCATTTTACTAAGCGAGGAATAGGCTCCTTTGATGCTTCCGATCACCTTCTTGCTATTTTCAACAATGCTGACAACTGGGCGGGCGACAAAACTTCCCAGACGCTTTAATCCGTTCCAGACCACATTTATTTCTTGTGCCGCAAGGTTCCTGACCGACACAACAATGGACAGAGGCTGTAAGCTCTGTCGCATCGATCGAAGAGACGCCTGGACAGGCGCCAATGAAAATTCATTACAATTCCGAATAAGCCGTTCAGTATCCTGAACTTCCTCTCGAAATGCGGTTACTTCCTTTCGAATCATTTGGACCATCGTGGTTAACATCCTACGTTATTCCCCCCCTCTTCCACCAAGTATCGGACAGTTCGCTCCCTCTTTCTCCTTCGCATACAACATCGACGCGAGGAGAAAGATCTTTTCCCCTTCCGGGGCGTTAAAGAGTTCGGACGGCCGAACCCCTCGCTGCGCGTAATAATGCAGCAAGTAGGCCAGGCCGTCCGAATTAATCAGTTTTTTACGGCGTCAACGTCCACCTGTTGGTCCTTGTCGAAACCGGAAAGCGTCATGATCGCCTTGTAAATCGACAGGATTTCCCCCCCAAGGAACAGTTTGCGAACGATATCAACGGGACGGGCCACACCGAACTTTTCACGAAGCGCAGCATCCTTGAAGTTCGGGTCCGTCGCCAGCTCATAGATCGTCCAAACCATCTCCTCAGCCTGTCCACCCGAGGCCTTGTCGCCGATCTCGTTCATCTCGTCGATGGTGGCCGCCCGATAGGAGATGAAAAAGGGCTTTCCGAACTGCCGGGAAAGCCGCTTGATCTCCATTTTGCCGGTGGGGACGTTTTTCAGTTTCGCCGGGTCAGCGCCCAGCAGCATTTCCAATGTCTGTCCCATCTGTTTCTCCTCGTCCTCTCCTAATTTGTCCCGTTTGTCCTAGTTCTTCGGCTCAATCTTGTCGAGGTACTCCCAACTGGTGGCCGTGAAGGGGCATTCCACCTCGCCGAGCTTCTTGACTTCCCAGTCGGCCAGGGTCAGGTCATCAAAACAGGCGTCTTTGATCAGGACGCGCTCGGCGCCGAAGGCGGCCGGGTCACGCAGGGCGGACATGATGCGCACCGTCGGGTTGTTCCCTTGCTGCAGTTCCTCGGAGATCTGTTTGGCCATCCGGGAATTGACCTTGTAGAGCTTGACGGTGCCTTTGATCTTGTAGCCGGTCATTTTAGTGGCGATGCCCAGGCTGCCGCAGACGGGCACGTCCTCTTTTTCGATCTCCACCTTGGCGTTCAAGCCTTTGCATTCGGACACCTTGTCACCGTCGAGCCAGCACTCGCCGAAGGTGCCGTTGATGATTCGTTTCGCTTCCAGAGCCATTGGGCCCACCTCCTTACAGATTTACGACAAGCTGGACTTCTTCGATGGCGTCCAGCCCTTTGACGTTGGAGACGAGGAACACCTTGTCGCGGGTGTTGGCCTCTTTCAGTTGCGCTTCCGTCATGGCGTCGACGGCTTCGCCGATGCTCTTCAAGTAGGTCTTCTGGGCCGGCAGGTTGATGGCGCAGCGGTTTTTGCCGGTGTCGAGCACCCGTTCCTGCTCCAGCACCTCGTAGTAGGCGTTAATGGCATTGAGCAGAAGCAGCTTGTTTTCGTAGCTGTTCTGGACGGAACCGATGTACTCATCTTCGATGGTTTCCTTGATGTCCTGGTACATCATGTCATAGATCCGGCTGAGCTTGATCTTTTTCCAGTCGGCGCCCTTGTCCTCGGTGGTGGTCACCAGCGACGTGACGCCCCGGGCGATCTTCACCTTGCCGCCATCATGGTAGAGGATGAGCTTGCCCGCGTCGACAGCGGCGTCGGCGTCGGCTTTGGACAGCTTGGGCACATCCTGCACCTCGGAAAGAACGCGGAACGTGGGGGCCACAGTCAGGGGCAGCCCGGCGATCAGTCCGGCGATGCGCGCCGCGTACCGGCTGGCATCATAGGTCTTGCCGAAGGCCTGGATGTTGTCGGTGGCGAAGTTGATCACCGCTTCATGATCGGCCGCCGAATGGGGAAGCACGACCTGGATCTTGCGTTCCTTCGCGTCGCGCATCGATTTGGCCCAGGAGGCAATGGTCGTCGTGTCAGCGGCGGCGATGCCGGGGAAGACAGCGAGGTTGAACCGGATCGCTTCCAGGTAGTTCAGGGCCGCGCTGTAGTCGCTGGCGCCGGCGGGCAGGACGACCACTTTCACTTCCTGGGGCGTCCCCATGAAGGCATGTTCGACATATTCCTTGTTTTCCGCCGTCAGCTCCGCAGGCATGTCGGCGATATCGCTCAGTTTGAATTCGACGAGCGATGTGGCGAGGGGATCCTTCAGCACCATAGCCAGGATGCCTACAGAACCGCGCTCGATGGCCTTGACGGCCTTTTGTTGGAAAATGATGTTGACAGAAGGCAGACCCAAGATAAATCCCTCCTTAAAAATGTGAGACGCCTGCCGGTTCGCTGTATCGCCGGGGCGTCTAAAAAGAAATCCGTTTGAAGCTTTTGTTGGTTGGCGCTGCTGCTTGCACCGTCGATGCCCGCGCGGTCGATGCTTGCGCAGTTGATGCCTACGCGATCGATGTCTGCGCAATTGATGCCTATGCGATTGATGTCTGCTCGGTCGATGCCTGGGCCGCCGGCGCGCCGCCTGTATTGGCGACACGGTGGCTTGCGCCAGCGGATGCGTCCGGCGGATGCGACCGGCGGATGCATCCGTCTCACCCCATCTGGTGATCGATTTCGCCTACGGTCTCGTAGACCGGTTCGGCCCGTCCCCACTCGGTCTCCAGGGCAAAGGTGACGCGAGCTTCGCCATCGCCCGTTGAGATTTTCCCGTCGACGATGCGGTAACGGGCGCCGCCGGGACTGCTCAAGGTCATCTCCTCGGATAGATGCTCCCAAATTCGGCTGGCGACCGTCAGTGGCTGAAGATCGTCCGTCTCACCGTCCGGAACGGCATCTTGGGGAGGGTAATAGATGATTTTCCAGGTCGCTCGCTCTTGCCACAGGGTTCGGTTAAGGGGGATGCTTTTACCGGCAATCAGCCGGCAACAAAAGGCGGGCCGCGCAAAACCGGCAGGCGGGGCGCCAATATACACCGATGGGATCGACGGGAACAGTTCGTTCAGCTTCACCCGGATCGCATCCATGCTTTGACGGGACATCATTCTCACCTCCTCTCTGTCCTCCCAGGTATTACACTATCACCTTTTCCGGTACTCTTGGTGTCACCGTGGTGTCACCTTGACGATGGGAAGCATCGTGTGGGTGTTCGGAGACACCGCAGGGTTGTGGGGTAAAGAGATCGGGCAACACATCATAGCAATACTGCAAGGCTTTGCGATGAATGCGGTAAAAGGTCTCTTTGCTGCAGAAAAGGTGCATCTGGTAGATCACGCTGTCCGGCTGAATCTGCTGGTAATACTTCCTCCGAATGAGCTCGGCGCCCGCTGTTCCCCACCGGCTTTCTTCGGCCATCGTCTCCAAGACGTGGCGGTACTGCGCAAGCTTCCGCTCAAACTGTTCGATCCTGTCTTCCAGGTAGGACTTTTTCAGCGGATACTCCTCCAGAAAGATCACCCAGGCCTCCTGCCTTGATTCCGGCACACCGCCAGCGCCTTTCGCGACGCTCAACTGGCTCACCCAGGTCGGCGGCGAGGCACGCCGCGTTTCCAGATCATCGAGTGCTCTTTTTGTATTCGCCAGGGCGACTTCCGTTTTTCGAATCGATAAAAGCCATGCCTGCACCTGTTTCGCCGTTTCCCGGTTCAAAGCCATCGCTCCTTTTTCCTGCGTTTTATCGTGTTACGAATTACGAATTTGGGATGCATTGCGCCGCTTAAGTACCATCGTTTTTACCGTCGTCTTGTACCGTCGTTTAGCAGCGCTGTTTAGTAGCGCGTCTAACGCTGCCGTTTAGTTCCATCGTTTAGCTCCGCCGTTTACCACCGACGAACTGCCACCGGCGGCATTCGTCGAGCGCCGCAAAAGGGGCAAGCGATCCGTTTCAGATCCCCCTTTTGGTAGAACTTGCTCCCACAGTCACCGCACTGCCCGAGGGGTACCTTTGGAACGGTACGTTCCCTTTTCAACCGCATCAAAATCACCGCTTTCATCGAATAATGCCTCGGTTCACCGTTCACCCCGTACCCTTATTATGCCGAAAAGAAACAGAATTGGTCAAAATGACAAAAGAGCCACATTTGTCATTTTGACCAATTAGTTGTCGTTTTCTCAAAAACCCTTGTTATTTTGCTGTTTTTGGTCATAATGACATAGTAGGAGTACATAAAGTCAGGGTGAGCAGATTGGCCCATCATGCAGAGCGATTGAAACAAAAACGAGAGGCCGCCGGCATCTCCATCGAATCGCTGGCCCAAACCCTGGGTGTCAGCGTATGGACGATTCGAAACTGGGAAAATGCTAATCCCGAACGCAACCGGGAACCGAGTTACCATCATCTGCGCCAAATGGTCGAAATGTATCGCTGCACCGCCGACGAGATCATCGGCATCCGGCATAGTGAACAGCGAGATCTGTCCAGTTTGATGACCGTTTATCCAGTGGAGGTCGACGGTGAACGCTTGACCGAGGCCGAGAAGGAGATCGTGCTCAACCTCGCGCGCAGCCTGATCCAAAACCGGCAAAAAAGTTGACCCCTTCAACACAAAAACCCCGACTTTCCAAGAAAGTCGGGGTTTTTCGCGCATCACGGGCCAGTTTTTCACTATAACAGCATTGCAAATGCCAACATTTGTTCAATTTCCAGGTCTGTTATCGACGGTGTCGTCGATAACCGCTTTATGCCGCAGGGATTGGCCAAACGCGTGGAAGCGATGGAAGACGCTTCCGCCCCTCCATTACATCGCGCTCTTCGCCCCGTCCTTCGCCGACCAGCGCCGGTAAAGAACGGTCATACAGGAGAGTTTTTCCATCAACGTCTCGTCGATCTGGCTCCAGGCGAAGCGCCACATCCAGTTTTTGTCATTGATCGTCCCCGGCAGGTTCATTCGCGCTTCCACACCCAGATCCAGCAAGTCCTGCATGGCGAAAAGGGCCGTATTGTAATTGGAGGCCATCGCAAAGCGGATCATCTCCCAGACGACATCCCGCCCATCACAACGGAAATAGGCCAGCAGCTTTTCCCTGTCTGAAGAGGGAAGCGTCAAAAACCAGCTCAGGGTCGTGTCGTTGTCGTGATTGCCCGGATAAATGACGTAGTTTTTATCATGATCATAGAAGAGGTGGTTGAAGCCGTTTTGACCCTCAAAAGAGAAATGCATGATCTTCATGCCCGGGAAGGCGAAGCGTTCCCGAAGCGCGATGACCTCCGGCGTGATCATGCCCAGATCCTCGGCAATGATCGGGATCGGTCCCAGCGCCTTTTCCACGGCAAAGAACAGCGCCTCAGCGGGCCCTTTGCGCCATTGGCCGTTGACAGCCGTCGTTTCCCCGTACGGAACGGACCAGTAGGCCTCAAAACCGCGGAAGTGATCGACGCGAATGATATCGGCCAGGGAGAGGTTATGGCGAAACCGCTCGATCCACCAGTGATAGCCCGTCGATTTCAGGTACTCCCAGTTATAGACGGGGTTCCCCCATAGTTGCCCCGTCTGGCTGAAGTAATCAGGCGGCACCCCGCCGACCTCCTTGGGGAACCCTTTTTCGTTCAGGGCGAAGATGGCCCGTTCCCCCCAGACATCGGCGCTGTCGAGGGAGACGTAAATGGGGATATCGCCGACGATCCGGATCCCCCGCTCGTTGGCATAGGCCTTGAGGGCATACCACTGGCGGAAAAAGATGAACTGGACAAACTTCTGGTAGTTCGCTTCGTCAAAAAAGGCGTGCATCGTATTGGCCCAGCCCAACTCATCGGGGCAGGCGAATTCGGGATCCCAGTCCAACCAACTGGTATCGCCGAAACGATTCTTTAGAGCCATGAACTGGGCAAAGGGATCGAGCCAGCGGTTGTGCTGGTAGCAAAAACGCTCATGCTCCATTTTCAAGGGCGAGCGATCGGGCAAAGCGCGAAAGCGCTCATAGGCGAGGCGCAACCGGGAGCCCTTATACCAGTAAGCCCAGGAAAAGTTGGCCCGAAAGGGGTTGGAGCGGTCGACCTCTTCCACCTCGGTGCCTGTCAGCAGCCCGTCCTCCCGCAGTCGCTCCAGGCTGATCATGAGCGGATTGCCGGCAAAAGCGGATTGGCAGGAATAGGGGCTGTGTCCGCGCCCCGTGGGGCCCAAGGGAAGCACCTGCCACAACCGCTGCCGGGTGCGAGACAGAAAATCAACGAAGCGATAGGCGTCGACACCCAAATCGCCGACACCATGGGGACCGGGTAAAGAGGTGGGATGCAAGAGCACCCCACTTACACGTTCCTGCAACAGGGGAGTTCACCTCTCTGTTTTGGTCTGTATCTGTCGGCGTCGCCTGCGTCGCTCGCCTGCATCATTCTGTCGTTTGTCTACATCGCCTACATCGTTCGGTCCGTTCGGTCATTTGTCATTTGTTCGTTCCTATGGGATCATTCTATGAATTCAACCTTTTTTCCTTCCGTTTCTATACAGTTCCGATTCAATTCTATCGCTTCCGCTCTATTTCGCCGGCCTCCCGCCATCGCTGCCGTCGTGTCTGTCCAGTTGTGTCTGTCCAGTTGTGTCTCTTCAGTCGTGTCTGTTCAGCCGCGCCAGTTCGGCGACGACCTGCCGGTATTCTTCCTCCCACCGGGATCGTTCCGCTTCATCGCCTTTGCGGCGGGGCAGAGACAACCGTCCCCCCAGATCGGCCATGCGACACTGGAGCAACAATCGTTCGCCCGAGTGATCGGCCTTCGTTGGCCCGGGACGCCTGCCGGCCGACCCCACGGGTTTCTCTGTGAGCGGTTGCGCCCGCTCCGGCTGTTTTAGCCGCGCCGGGTGCGCCGGGTGCACCGGATACGCCGAATGCGCCGAATGCGCCGGGCTCGCCGGGTGTGCCGCGAGCGTCGAGAGTGCGGTAAGCGCCGGCTGACTCGCGCTGACCCGTCCCCCCTCGACCAACAGGATTTCATCAGCGACCTGCTCGATGAGCCGGCGATCATGGGACACGAAAAGAACCGTGCCGGGATACTCTTTGAGCAATGACTCCAGCGCCTCCAAGGCGTCGATGTCAAGGTAGTTCGTCGGTTCGTCGAGGAGCAACACATTGAAGTCCTGGACCAGCGTTAACGCCAGTTGCACTTTCACTCGTTCTCCGCCGCTGAGCATGCCCACTGGCTTATGCACATCGTCACGCCGGAAATTCAGCCGCGCCAGCAAGGTCCGCACAAAGGACTCGGGCCGGTTTGTCACGTTCCGCAGCGTTTCCAGCACTGTCCGTTCTCCGGGCAGACGCTCCACATTCTGATCAAAAAAACCGATGCGCGCCGCCGGGTGGACGGTGATCCCCTGTTCCCGCGCCAGGATCATGTGAAGCAAAGTGCTTTTGCCCGCGCCATTATCGCCAACCAAGGCGACCTTGCGTCCCCGGCGGATCTCGAAGCTGACGCCGCCAAAGAGTTCCCGATCGCCGATGCGCTTGCTCACATTGTCAGCCCGGATGGCGATCTTCCCGGGCAGCGCCCCTTCGCCGGGGCGGTCAAAGAAGATTCCCGGCGGTGTCTCCGGTCTTTCCTTCTCCTCCAACTGTGCGAGGCGCGACGCAATGGCTTGGGCGCCGCGGTCGATCTTGGCCCGCTTGCTGTTGACGCCGCGCTTATGCAAGCGGGCTTCCGAATTCCCCATGCGGGTCGGTGTCGAACGGATCGCCTTGGCCTGCTGGGATTTTTCCCGCATGGCCGCCTCCAAGCGTTCTCGCTCCTCTACATAGGCGGTATACTCGGCCATCTGCTGGGCCGCCTCTGTTCGCTTTTGATCGCGGTAGGCGGCGTAACTGCCCTCAAAGAGGCGGACACAGCCGTTCTCTATCTCCAGAATGCGGTTGCACAGCCGATCGAGCAGTTCCCGGTCGTGGGAAACGAGCAGGATGGCGCCGTCATAGGCCATCAGGCGACTTTCCAACAGCCTCGCGCCGGCCAGATCGAGGTTGGCCGTCGGTTCATCGGCGAGCAAGATCCCCGAGGGCCGGCCAAGGGCCGCGGCGATCTTGCGGCGCGTCCACTCGCCGCCGCTTCGCTGTTCGCAGTGGCCGGGCTGGACGTGAAAGAGTTTTTCCGTGTAAGCCGATTCCTGCGTCCAAATGTCCCCGTCGACAGGGTCCCTATCCTTGTCCCTGCGACTGTCCCGATGATTGAGCGGGTCTCCCTGGTCGCGCCTCTCGGCGTCGTGACGCTTTTCGGCCCCCTCCCCCAGTTGCGCGATGACCGCCATTTCCGCATACCGCCGGATTCGACCTTCATCCGGATGCAGTTGTCCTTCCAGGAGCCGGAGAAGGGTGCTCTTCCCGGCCCCGTTGCGTCCCACGACGCCGATCCGGTCATGGCGGTAGATCTTCAATTCATCGATCGCCAGGATCAGGCGATCGCCAAAGTACTTTTTTACGGCACAAAACGCTGCTACGACCATAAAAAAACCTCCCTTGGGAGTCCAAGAGAGGATGGCGCGCAAATCAACCCGAACCGGCGCACAGCACGCCAAAGGCGGGCACCCACAGGGGCGCCGGCTTGACGAGCGGCGGGATCGCCGAGTTGCCGGATAAAGGACACCGGCCTTGAACTGCGCAAAAACCATCCTGTTCTTGACTCCGAGTTTGACGCGACACCTCCGGCGCAGGTGAAAACCGGCTGCCCGGAAGGCCGCTTAGCATTCGGAAATCAGTTGAAACAGGATTATTTGCGCATGTTCGTATACCTTGCCCCTTCATCGAGATTCGTCTCTAGTGTACGGCAAAGGGGCGCAGCCGTCAACAAGCCGCGCCGCGCCGAACCATTTCATTCCAAACCATACCATGCCACGCCTCACCAAACCTCAGCGCATGGCCCCGGCCTGTTGGCCGATCGCCTTTCCCAAGCCAACGCCTCGTATCGGGCCGATAGCTACGGTTTTGGTCATGGCTATGGCTGCGGCTACGGCTTCGCCCCCACGATCACGGTCCGCCTCGAACCGTCCCAGTCGACAGCGGCGCCGACCGCCTCGCTCACATAGCGGGCCGGGATCATGGTGCGTTCGCCAAGAATGACCGGTGTGGCGTCAAGGCGTTTCTGCTGACCGTTGATCACAGCGGCGGCGCTGCCGACGGTAAAGACGCTCTTTTTTCCCGCCTTTTCGACAGTGATCGTCCCGCTGGCGCCGTTCCAGTTGACTGTAGCGCCGAGGGCCTCGACGATGGCCCGCAGGGGGACCATCACCCGGTCGTTCCGGTCCAGGTAGGGCGCTGAATCGAAGGCCACCTCGCGGCCATCCACAACGACCCGGATCGGTTCGATGAGACCGGGCGGCGGGCTCGGCTGATCGCCATAGATGAGGTAGCGCTTGCGTGCTTCCCGGAAGGCCTCCAAGGCGGGCCGGTAGTTGTCCTCCATCTCTTGCGGCGATAGGCCCGCTTCCAGCCAGATCCCGATCTTGTCGGTGCCCATGATCTTGTCAAACATGACCACCTTGTCGCCGCTCTTGGGCACGGGAAAACCGTTGAGGGCATGGGCGTAGGCCAGGGCGTAGACGCCGGTCTTGGCCGGGTTGAAGGCATGATAGTCGGTGATCTGAAGCCGCACGCCGCCGGCCGCACCGCGCCGGTCAGCGACAAAGGTGACGCCGGGCAGGCCGGCTCCGTTGAGCAGTTCGGCATAGCGGTCGGCATCGATGCCTTTTGAACCGATCCATTTGAAGTTGGATTGGAAGACGCTGGTGCCCTCGCCGAGGCCGGTGGCCATGTAGCCGAAGGCGGCGTCCAGATCGACGATGGCCGGCGACGTGTTCAGCCAGGGCAGACCCGTATCCTGAAAGACCATGGCGCGATTCCAGCCGGCCATCGGCACGACGGTGAGCTTGGCGCCGATGTTGCGGTTGAAGTACAGGGCCAGTTCGCCGGCGGTCATGCCATGGGACATGGGCAGGTTGTCGACACCGACGAAGGTTTTAAAGCGGTCCTCCAAAACGGGGCCGTCGGCGATGACGCCGCCGACAGGATTGGGCCGGTCCAGGACGACGATCGGTTTGTTGTATTTTTGGGCAGCCACCATGCAGTAGTTTAAGGTTGACATGTATGTATAGGAACGGGCGCCGATGTCCTGGACATCGAAGAGCAGCACATCGAGGTTGCGCAGCATCTCTTCAGTCGGCATCCGCGTCGGCCCGTAGAGGCTGTAGACGGGGATGTTCAACGTCGGGTGTTGGTAGGAGGCCACGTACTCACCGGCTTTGGCCGTCCCGTCGACGCCATGTTCGGGGCCGAAGAGGGCTACGAGCTTGACCGAAGCATCCTGGGCCAGCACGTCGACGGTGCGCTCGCCGCGGCTGTTGACACCGGTCTGGTTGGTGACGAGGCCGACACGCTTGCCGGCGATCAGGCTATGGTATGTACTCATCAGGCGTTCATTGCCCAAGGTGACGGCGGCCGCCTCGGCCGGCGGGAGCGCCGGGAAGGGCGAGAGCAAGATGGAACTGAGAGCCAGCAGGATGGCACAGAAGAGCATCCACCGTTTTTGCATTTTATAACCCCTTTTCGACAAATTTTATTTTGTAGCAAGAGCGTTTGGCCTTAGAGATCACCACCCAGCGAAATGATTTTGTTCTATTTCTTCGACGCGCCGCCAGAGATCCCCTTTTTGGGAACTCCGGGCAAAGAAAAAGCCGCCGGCGTTTATCCGGCAGCTTTCTCTGTCACAACGGCTCTGATCGGTTGTCTGGGGATTCCGTACGGCTACGGGGCAGGAGGGCACTTACTGCATCCGCTTGACACCGTCCACATCGGCCTTGCCCGAATCCTTCGGCACGAAGGATTTACAACAGGTGGACATGCAGTCGCTCGCGGAAACAGCGCTCAGTTGCGCCGCCATCGTGGCGTCGACATTGTCCGGCTGATTCGAGCCAAACTTGTCGCTGGCGACGAGGATCTCATTGGCGACACACTTGTTTCCCGACTGGTAGTAATGGCAGTTGCTGACGATGCAATGGATGTGTTGTTGTGGCATGGTCATCCCCCTTTGCGTTTTTTTTAGTTTACCCACGCAAAAGGCGTCTATCCAGCCACCCCTCGATCCCCTACTCGGTTAATCGGCGGATTGCGGTCGACCCCACCGTTCCAGCACAAACTGGATGAACCGCCAGACCGGCCCCGAAGGAAAATGCTCCGGCAATAACTCCTCCAACCGATGGACCGGCGCCGATTCGGGCGGCTCGACCGGTTCGACGATGCGTTCCACCTGTTCCGGCCCGCCCTCGGCCAACCCGGAGGCATATTCGTCGTAAATGTCCCAGAACTGCTGGGGCGCACGGATGTGCAACCACACGTGACCGCTGATCGGCCCGGGCAGCGACTCTCGCACCAGCCAATAGACGGCCGGCGCCGTCTCAGCGATCTCCACGTAGACCCAACTGCTGTGGCGGCGTTCCTTCGACGGCGCCTTGTCCCTGCGGGGCTCCAGCGTCATCAGCCCCTGGCGGAGCAACTTCCAACCCAGCGGCCCCGGTTCAAGGGGCCACAGATCCGGTTTGGAGTATTGGAGGGCCACATTCATTCGCAACACCTCGACGGCATCAACCGGCAAATTCTTCGCCCTTCCACCCCTGATTGTCGATGGGATAGGCGACAACAAAGGTTGTCCCCGACTCCGGAGACACATCAAAATGGATCCGCCCGTTCAGGTAGCGCTCGGTCAACAGCTTCATGCTGTAGGTGCCGATGCCCCGCCCCTCCCCTTTCGTGGAGAAGGAGCGCTTGAAGACCTGAAGCTGGACCTCCCGCGTCATGGGGACAGGGTTGTTTACCCAGAATTCCACCGAATCGCCGGCCTTGCGGCAACCGGCGGTGATCTCCGCGCCGGCGGGCGAGGCCTCGACGGCATTTTTCAGCATGTTTTTTAACACCCGGCGCAGCAGCACCGGCGAGCTGAGAAAGGTGGCATTTTCGGATCCCTCGTCGATGCGGACAGACCAGCGACCATACTGGTCATTGGCGCAAAACTGGCGCACCAGCCCGTGAAGCAGTTCCCGCGAGCGGATATAGGCGGGGATCACCTTGAGCTCATCATTTTCGGCGGCGATCAGATCGCGCTGTTCGGCGATCTCTTCGACGAGACCGCCCGCCACCGACTCCAGCGCGCCGAAAAGGTTCTTGGCCTCCTGGAGATCGGCCACATCGCGGCCCAACTCCAGCAGCCCCTGCAAGCCGCCGGCTGTGTTCATCACATCGTGGAAAAAGATTCGTTCCAGCATCTTGCGCCGTTTTTCGTGGCTGATATCGGTCATGTTCACGATCGAAAAAAACTGCCCCTGCACCTCAATCGGGTTGACGAGGACACGCACGTCGAGGGCGCGAAAAGATTCACCAAAGCGAACCGATATCCGGCAGTCCTGGCAATCCAATTTCCCCCGGACGCCGTTCATCAAGGCAAAAAAGGCGCCACAGGTCCGGCAGGGCTCCGCCGTGCCGCAGCCGCCCGTCTCATTCTGGGCGTGGACGCAGCGCAAGACCTCGCCGGGCCGCACCCCCAGAACGTGCTTGGTATCGAAGTCGCCCAGCAGTTCAAGGAGCGCCGAGTTGCAAAAGATGATCTGCCGCTGCCGGTTGAGCACCATGACGACATGAGGCAGGGCGTTGAAGGCGACACGCACGCCTTCCAGTTTTTCGATCAGGTTGGTCTGCGCTTCCACCTCACAGCGGCTCAACCGCTCCGCCAGCGCCTTGGCGCCGAATTCGATGGAAAGAGCGGGTGTCGATTCCACAAGCCCCACCTCTTTACGTATATGAGTGGCCGGCAATCTCCGACAGTCTATGAACAACTGCGATGAACCGCCGCCGATGACCCGCTGTCAATCAACCGTCGTCATTGAACCGCCGTCAATGAACCACGGTCTTCGACAGCCGCCAAAGGTCGGCATCGATGGCGCCCTGGACGATAACCATCCCGGGCCATCTGTCCTTGATACTTTTCTTTGCCTATTCGCGCTTTTGGAATGATCAACCTTCCAACCAAGCCAAAACTTCCGGCGATTTCTTGCGCATCGTCCGGAAATCCCCCTGGGGATAGCCGGCGATCAGCGGCGCCACCGCCTGATACTCTGCGGGAACGCCCAGTTCGGCTTTCGCAACTGCGTCGTTGAATAGCCCCAAGGCAAAGCCGATCCAGCAGGTGCCAATCCCCTGATCCCGCGCCGCCAGCATGATGTTCTGGGCTGCCAGGGCGCAGTCGATGGTCGGGTTGGGACCGGCCGGTTTGGCGTAGATCACAATCAGCGTCGATGCGTCGTAAAAGATGTTATAGTCCGGATCGGTAAAGAGCGAGCGATACTTCTGTAAGATCGGCCGTGTCTCACAGAATTCCAGCATGATCACCTTGGCCTGATCGGAATAGGTTTTCAGCCGCGCTTTATCTTGGATGACAGCGAAGGCCCAGGGCTGGCTGTTCATGGCGCTCGGCGCTTGGACCGCCGCCGCCAGCAACGCCTCGACCTGCTCCCGTTCCACCGGTTGCTCCGTATATTTGCGCACCGAACGGCGCCCATAGATGACATCTCGCAATTCCATAGAAACGCTCCCTTATATTATCGTGATTTTCACGGATTACTTTCTATCTTTTCGACAAAATTCGCCACTTACCTTTTCGGCCCTTTCTCGGCAGCCTTCTCCCCTGCGCCTTCCAGTTCCCCCCGGGCCAGCGAGGCGACGGCGCCGGAGGCGGCCAACAACGACCCGGCGAGAAAGGCCGTCCGCAACCCTGCCATAAATCCGGCCGTCCCGTCGACCGCCCCCGGCGCGGCATGCACGCCGGCCTGCCAGGTGACCAGGGCGCTGCTGACGGCGATGCCGAGAACCATGCCCACATTGCGCACCGTCGCCAGCACACCGGATCCGATGCCGAGGCGGTGGCGGGGAACGCTGCCCATGACGGCGCTGTTGTTCGGCGCCTGAAAGATGCCGGCTCCCAGCCCAAAGATGCTCAACCGCCAGATCACATCAACAGCTTGGGCCTCAGGACGCAAACCGGCCATCAGAAAAAGCGAGACCGCGACGAGAGACTGGCCGGCAAAGGCCAACCGTCGCGTCCCGAACTTGTCAGAAAGGGTCCCGCTCAGCGGCGACATGACGAGCATCAGCGCCGGCGACACAGTCAGGACCATCCCGATCCGCCCGGCGTCCATTCGGAGCACCTGTTGCATGAAAAAGGGCAGCAAGAACATCATCGACGATAGGGCCATGAAATTCATCAATCCGGCAAAATTGGCCGACAAAAAGACCCGGTTTTTAAACAGGCCGAGATCGAGCATGGGCTGCTCCACCCGGCGCTCCCAGGCGACAAAGGCGGCGGCTCCGACAGCAAAGAGGGCGAGCAGCGCCACGATCACCGGCGATGTCCATCCCCACTCCTCGCCATAGCTCCCGGCCAGCAAAACGGCGCCAAGGGTAAAGAAGCCCAAGGCCGCGCCGGCCAAGTCAAAGGACTGGGGACGGGTATCCTGGCGGGCAGGCACCATGCGCAGGCAGAGGAGAAAACCCAGCAGGCCAACAGGGATGTTGATCAAAAAGATGGCTTTCCAACCGGCCCAGGTGAGCAGGAATCCCCCTAAAGTGGGGCCGAGGGCCAGACCGACGGCGACGACCATCCCGTTCGTCCCCAAGGCGCGACCCCGTTCCTGCGGCGGAAAGACAGAGGCGATGATGGCGGGGCCGACAGCCATGAACATGCCGGCGCCGATGGCTTGCAGGGCGCGAAAGGCGACGAGCACCCAGATGGTCGGCGCCAGGGCGCAAAGGGCGGAGGCCGCCGTAAAGAGGGCGATGCCGAGCAACAGGATGCGTTTGAACCCATAGATATCGCCGAGACGGCCGTAGGTCAGGATCAGGCTGCCCAACACCAGCAGGTAGGCCATGGTCACCCAACTGACCGTATGCAAGCCGACCTGAAAGACCTGGCTGAAGGTGGGCAAGGCCACATTGACGACACTGCCGTCGATGGGGCCCATCACACTGGCGGCCATGACCGAAAACAGGATCCACCAGCGGCGCGGATGGGGCGTAGGCGCGGCGGCAGGCGCAGAAACAGCAGTGTTTTTGTTCAACAGATATCCCCCTCAGGAAGCAAGCATCGATGAAAACGGGATGGCAAGGCCGCCCGCAGCGTTCATGAAAGCGGTGTCGGGATAAAAAATACCCATGGCGCCGTCACCAGGCCCATCCATTTGGCGATTCGCCAGGCCTGTTCATCCGGAATTCCCTGCTTCGTCAAGACGATGTGATCGAATCGCGCCACCAAAAACCCTGCCAGCGCGGTCGCCACCGCAACGCTGGCAAAGGAACCGGCGCTGGGATGGGGCAACGTCAGCATCGGCCAGACATTGAAGGCGCCGCTGATCAGGGCCAGCACCATGGCGCCGCTCAGATCGGCCGCATAACCGAGCAGCCAAATTCGCCAGAGCAAACCGATAAAGGGCTTCCGCTCCAACGGGATGTTGTTGGCGCGCAGCCCAAGGAACAAGACAAGACCATCGACGAACAGGTTTCCAAACAGGAATAAGAACCAGATCGGCAGGCTGATCGGGACGAACATCAGCATCCAGAAGGGAAAAAAGACGTTGTACAGCGTCACTGTGCTCGTTCCCGGCAGTTTCATTGGCATTTCCTCGCCGGTGTACGGCAAGATAATGCCTGATTCACGCTGTCGGTCCACAATCCCTCGGTAGGTTGTCCGCCCTGTGACGGCGTTAATCCTGGCGCTGGATGAAGCGTCGGGCGCCGTTGCCGCAGGAACCAACAGGTCATCCATTTCACTCGCCTCTTTTCTCATCGCTTCCATCAGGGGATTCTCAGCAATCACACTTCAATGAAAAAGGGCTATCTGGCGAAAATGGCTACTCGGCGGGATAGTGCGCTGATAGAATCGTAAAACTAGTGACGGTATCCCGGCATGCACGGGGAACCAATCGCCTTTTACACAAAATTACGCGCTTAACCGGATTGGAGGACGATCATGAAGATCAAACTTGCCAGTGTATTTGTGGACGATCAAGATAAGGCGCTGACGTTTTATACAGAGGTATTGGGTTTTGTTAAAAAATCAGACGTCTCGGTCGGCGACTATAAATGGTTAACCGTTGTCTCTCCGGAAGGGCCTGACGATATCGAGTTGGTCCTTGAGCCAAACGTCAATCCTGCTGCCAAGACCTATCAGACAGCGCTGTTTGCGCAAGGGATACCCCTCACGGCCTTTTTTGTGGACGATATTGAGGCAGAATACGCGAGAATGACGGCGTTGGGAGTGGTGTTCCGTAAGAAACCGACAAAAATGGAGTGGGGATCCTTCGCCATCTTTGAAGATACTTGTGGAAACCATATCCAGATTCAACAGGTCTAAACCTTGCCGCCTGGCGCGATTGGGACAATTGGCGCGATTGGGGTTGCCGTTCAACTACCTAAACGAATGGACGGGACATGCCCAAGGACCCGCCTGGCGATGAAAACATCGTAACCATCAAAATCTTGGCACATCCGGAATGCCTGAAAAATTTGTCTTTTTTATAGTATAACGGATAAAGGGCCTGTCGGAGTGTCGAAAAACAACCCCCGCTCAGCAGTCCATCAGGATTTGCCGGCGGGGTCTGGCTCACTTGTATTTATTTTACGAACGGTCGCAATGCGGCAACCGCCGCCTCTCCCATGCGGGCGTATCCCTGGCGGTTCGGGTGACAATCGCCTGAGGCCAGGTCGGGATGGAGGGAACGGCCATCGGCGGCAACAAGGGATGGGAAGAAATCGATCACCGGCGGCGCCTGACCCCCCCATTGCCGCATCGCCGGCGCCAGCATCACCTCCAGGTGATCCTGCATCAAGGCGCGAAACTCCAGGAGGCGCGTCTGGAAAGGCTCATCGCTCATGGGACCGGTCAATCCGATGACCGGGAGGCAGCGGGCGATGAGGATCCGTTCGACCATGTCCTGGTAGTGGCGCAGGCTTTTCGCCGGCGATAGGAGGGTGTAGGCGTCATTGGCCCCGCCGGTGATGATGACGATGGAGCGGGGCTCCACATCGGGCAGGATGTTGATCAATTCGCGGCGCATATCATCGGTCGTCGCGCCGTTGACGCCCAGATTAACAACGGGGCAGGCGAGCGTCCGCGCCACCATAGCGGTCCAGGAGTCGTCCGGTCCGTAGGGGAATCCCCAGGTCAGCGAATCGCCAACGGCAAACATCGCCGGTGTCTCATACATATCCCTTCCACCTCTGCACGGGTTTGTCTCGGTAGTGCTCGCGATTATTATCCACCATCGACGGCGCTTCTGCAACCGGGAGGGGGATGCTCAGGAGAGAGTTGCGCAGAACAGGGATGGTCAAAACAAGGGCTGCACGCACGGGTTTTATCATGGAAAAGACAAAACGGCCCGGTTTGCGGCCGGACCGTTGATCGACAATGAATAGGCGGTTGAACATTGATTCATTGACGGTCGATAGGCGGGTCAAGTGAATCAGATATAGGAGTCGTAAAAACTGCCTGTGCCAAACATCTGCGGCATAAAGAGGCCCAGATTCGCATTTTGCATGTACATGCCCAGTTGCTGGCGCGTCAGGCTGTTCATGCTCCCGCCGCCATACCGGACAGCCGGCGCCGCCAGCGACGACGGGGACGTGGAAGAGACACCCTGGGCGAACTGGCCGACCTTGTAGGCAAAGCCGCTGTACCCGGCCATCGTCTCTTCAACGCGGTTGGGGTTGTCGGCTAACGCGGATTTCAGCTTATCGGCGTCCACCTTCAACTGGTTGCCGGAGGTGACGGTGATGCCCATATCCTTCAGCTCGTTGCGGCTGTCGGAGACGTAGCGATCCATCCCCCGGCTCAAGGTGGAACTGAGCAGGCTGGCGTTTTTCTGGAGCACATTGCTGGTGCTGTTAAAGGATTTGACAAAACCGTTGATCTCGTCGGTGATCGCGCCGTTGTCGTAGCCGACCTTCACCGCCACATCGCCGACCGTGGTCGCCTTCAGGGTAAGGTTGACCTTGCCCGCGTCGAGCTTCACTTCGTTGCTCTGGCTCGTAAAGGCCGCGCCGTTCACTGTATATTGAGCGTTCTGAGCGGTTGTCGTCTGGTTATCGGCGTCGCTGGCTGAGACCAGGCTGCCCACCGTGTCTGTGATCGTAAAGGCGTTGTCGGTTCCGGTTTTTTGCCCGGTCAACTTGAGTTGGCTCTTCGCCACGCCGCCGGAGGTCGTATTGACCACCTGGGCGGTGACGCCCGCAGCAGCGTTGTTGATGGCGTCGGCCATCTTTTGCAGGACCGTCTTCGCCGTATCGCCGGCGCTTACATCGACGGCCACACTCCGGCTGACACCGTTGCCGGTGATGGTGAACTTGTTCGTTCCCGCCGCAAATCCGGCGTCGCCGGAAAGGGCGGTCGCTGTAAAGGCGCTGCCGGTGTTCTCTTGGGCTTTGGCCACTTGCGAGACACCCACATTGTAGGCGGCAAAGGCGGCATGCTTCGCGGCTGTGCCGGCCACAGCGGCAGAGCCGCCCGCGTCAACGCTCCGCCGGTCAAAGACGTTTTCGCTGCCTGCGAGATCCTTCGCCTGCTTTGCCAGGTCAACGAATTGATCCCGGGCGGTTTGCACCGTCGAAAGGTAGCGGTTGCGGTTTGCCAGCAGCGTCGATCCCGGTGTGACAGATGGCACAAAAGGCGTGTATGCGGAAGCGGCAGGCGAGGTCAGCGAACTCACCAGCGATGTCCGATAGGCGCCGATATACCGGCTTAACCCGACAGAATTGACTGGACCGACCATGACGACACCTCCTTCGTGTCGCTTCTTCCTGAAGGAGAAAGAAACTAGGACGTGGTTAAAGGAGGATAGATCTATGCAAAATTATCCTCTCACAGGTTAAGCCGGCTGTCAATATCCGGCAAGAAAAAACAGACCCTCCCTTCTTACTTTTTTTATCGGTCAGAAGGGAGGGCGGATTTATGGTTTTTGGGCCATGTTTTTAATCCGGCATACGCTTTCAATCTTCCACTCGCATCAGCACAATTCTTTCCCGGAAGGACCCTCGTTCCTGTCGCTTCTGATCAGCCAGCGCGACGAGTTCCGCCCAGGAGAGGCCGTCACACCCGGAGAGCGCAATGAGGACCTCCAGGATATCGGCCAATTCCTCCGGGTTGCCGGACTCGAGGTACTCCTGCAACTCCTCTTGAAGTTTGGCGAGGAGGAGTTCGCGATACTCGGCGTCATCGGCAACGCGTATTTCAGGGTACTTGCCGTCGCGGAGAATGATTTGGGGGATGAGGTCGCGGACGAGCTTGTTGTGGGGGAAGGTGGACATGGCGCGCGCTCCTTTCTCTAGAAAAATCCCATCGGCGCTAGGGACGTTGCTGGGCTGCCTCGCTCTATCTCTTCGGCGCAACCCGCCTTGAATAATAGTCCTCAATCTGCAACTCGGCCTCACTCAGGAGTGTTGCTTTATCAGCAACAGTGAGCTTGGCCCACAAAGATGGATGCCACTCTACTTCCGTCAATTCGCGACAACGGCGGAAGTATCCTTTTCGTTCGAACTTTTCAAAGGGCATTTCGAACAACACGACGCGGATCTCGTCGTTCGTCAGATTCTCTATCCGCGCCATCTTCGCCTTGGGCGCTTCGACAGGCAATCCACAGCGTTGTCGTTCTTGATAGAAGCTCGCAAAGCGTTCCACAAGGCGGTCCACACCAACCCGGCCGCCGGTATCGGCCAATTCGATCATCGCCGCCAGCAGAACCGGTTTATAGGAAAAGACCCGATCGGCCTGGCGCACAAAAAGGAAAAACTCGTCATAGATCGGAAGCCGTGGCGGCGTGTTTGTCACGCGCCGGATCTCTTCGGCGCGTTCAGGCTCAAAGTAATAGAAGGTGCGCTTGCCGAGGGGAACCACATGATCGGCCACCACTTTCCCCTTCCTCACCCAATTGATCACCGTATCATCGGAAACACCCAACTCCATCGCCAAGCGGCGGTGGCTCCACATATGCTCAATAGCATGCTGCCAATCAAAGAGATCGACCACTTCGATGTCTTTCAGCCAAAGGTGCAGGTGGGCAAAGGCCTCGGGCAGATCCTGGCTGACCCGGGTCGCTTCCCAGGCTGCCCGCTCTTCGGCAATCCGCTCGACAGGAGCGAGAGCCAGACGACCGGCCATATACTCGCGGATCTTAAACAGCCGATGCAAGCTCACGCCCTGGTTGTACCGGTTTCCGTTATCGACAAAGTCGACAACCAGCAAGGACTCTTTTCCAGGCGCTTTCCGTGTGCCCCGCCCCAACTGCTGGAGGTAGATCACCTTGGACAAGGTTGGCCGGGCCATCAAGAGCACCCGCGTCTCCGGGCTGTCCCACCCTTCGTTGAGGATGTCGCAGGCGCAAAGCACTTGAATGGCGCCCGCCCCATAGTCGGAGAGGATCTGCTGGCGTTCCACCCGACTCTGCCGACCCGAGACGGATCTGGCCTCAACCCCTGCGGCGCAGAACAATTCTGCCAGCCTCTCGGCGTGAGCGACATTGACGCAAAAGACGACCGCTCGCTCCCCAGGCGTCAGTTCAAGGTAGGTCTGCACAATCAGACGATCACGCTCAGGGATGCGCAGTTTTTCCTCCAAGTCCTTGGCCTGGTAGCGAAACCCATTGAAGCGCACAGACGATAAATCGACGTTGGTCTTGACGCGGACACAGCGGATGGGGACGAGTTCCCCCAGTTCGATCGCTGTTTTCAAATCCATCCGGTGGGCCACATGCTGAAAGATATCGAGCAGGGACTGACCGTCCATTCGTTCTGGCGTGGCCGTCAACCCAAGCAAGAAGCGCGTTTTGAAGTGGCCGATGACTTCCTTGTATGTACGGGATGTGGCATGATGGGCTTCATCGATGACAAGATAGCCAAACTGTTCAGGAGCATATTGGGAGAGGTTGCGACTTACGTATTGAACACTGCTTACGGTGACTTTTCCCGCGAAAACATCCTTTTCATGCTCATCCGAGCCGGCAGCGTCGCACCCTTCTCGCCTTTTCAGGCTCTCCTTGCCTCTGGCGAGGCTACGGCGTCCGTCACCATCTTCTATAGTCACTTCCGCCTCCGGCCAAAGCCGGACGAAGGTATGGGCGGCCTGCTCGACCAATTCGCGGGTGTGAGCGAGGAAGAGCACCGGCAACCCGACTCGCTTGGCGTCTAAAACAGCCGTGGTCGTCTTCCCCGTTCCCGTAGCGTGGGTCAACAGGGCGAGCGTCTTCCCCTCCCGGCGCAGCCTCGCAAGTTCATCCAACGCGACCGCTTGGTGTTCGCGCAGTTCTAAATCTCCAGAGGCGACCTCGCCCGCCCGCTGATGCGGCAAAAACTCGGCCCACAACTGAAGCAATGGGTTGTGCCCCAAGAACTGCACCAGTTCGCTTTTCACCTGTTCCCGGCTTTGGGTCAATTGCCGGTAGGCCCAGCGATAAACCGTCCAGCCTTGGTAGACGAGGCTGTTTTGACGGATCAGATCGTCGATAAACTTGTCTTTCGCCACCTGTGTGGGATCGTGGTAGCGCTGCCCATCGATCTCAAGGGCATACTTTTCCACGCCGCTCATCAGCGCATAGTCAATGCGTCTCGGGTAGCCGTAGATGTCCTCGAAGGGGTATTCCGGGACGAGGTATTGGAGTTTGTCGAGGCCGAAGGTTTCGGCAAAGAGTTCGAAGAAGAGGTCTTCCGACTCTATAAAACCGCTTTGAGCCATTTCTTTTTATCCTCTTTATTCATAGTCGCCTCACTGCTTACGCAACGACCTGTGTCCCGCCGATGATGTATGCTATTTCCTTTTTCAACTCTTTCAATGATTGTCTGACCCCAGAGGGACCAACACTGTCGGCATACCATGGTAAAACATATAAATATACTTGTGATTTTAACACAGGTGGTTCAAACGAGGAAAACAACTGTTGCGCCAAAGATAAATATCGCTTTTTCGGTTCTCGATATGCCTCAAACTGAAACATGGCATGGCTTAAATCACCGATATGATAGTCCAAACCATCGCCCCAACGGGCAAACTTGTTATAGTTACTCTGTATATTTTTAATATTTTCATTGACTTCATTCTTGATCCCTTGTCTATCCGTTATGCTTATCATGATTCCTTGGAATTTCGGCAATAAACCTGTTCCTAAAATGAAGAGAATCCCTTCCCAGTCATCTCGCTGTACGCCTTTTTTTACAGTCGATATAATGGCTCTTTCTATCTCCGGACTTCTCACCAACAGCTTTTTTTCCGTGCTCTTGGAGTATTTTGTGGCTACGCATAAATCCTTGGAAACGGAGAACAATGGCTCAAAACTGTATTCTGGCGCATCATAGAGCCATTGATTTAAAAGTAACATTGTTCATTCCTCCATCGAAGCTATAACCGGTGAATATGAAATATTGCTGAATCGCTTGGTCTTGCGCAACTTATGAAACCTTAACTCAGGGGGTTTATATCACTCATGGTGATTCCCACCTCTGTTTGTGTTTTTTCCATAATATTTTACTTAAGTTACGATATTCCTCCAGATTTTCTGCACCATGTTACAAATAATCGAAGAGTTCCCCAACATCTCTTTGAAAATCTGGACATAATCAAGAACCCTCCAACGGAAAATCAACTTTCCGTTGAAGGGTTCACATCATATCTCCTGACAGAACGAAGGGAGGACTATCCCCACCCTACACCCTAAACTTCCCCACAACCTCCAACAACTCCGTCGACATGCTCGCCATCTTCTGCGATGTGCCGCTGATGTCCTGCATGGTCGCCGATTGCTCTTCCGTGGCCGCCGAGATGTTCTCGGTGGATTTTTTCGAGTCATCGGTCACGGCGGCCACATGGGTGATGACGTTCATGACAACCTGCGACTTGTTCACCAGTTCCTCTGTGGCCTGATTCAGCTTATCGACCTCACTCAGGAACCGGCCGACTGACTGGGCGATCTGCTGGAAGCCATGGCCGGCGAGGTTGGCGACGTGAACGCCCTCATCGATCTGGCCGGCGCCGGCGTGGATGTTTTCCGTGATATGCTGGATCAGGTTTTGGATGCCGCCGATCCGTTCGGCGATCTGCCGGGCCGCAGAGCCCGATTCACCGGCCAGTTTGTTGACCTCTTCGGCGACGACGCCAAAGCCCCGTCCCATTTCACCGGCGCGGGCGGCCTCGATGGCGGCGTTCAATGCGAGCATGTTCGTCTGGGCGGCGATGGCGGTGATCATGTCGACGATGGAGCCGATTTCCTGGGAGCGTTGTTCGAGCGTCTTGATCTGGTCCACCGTCTCCGCATTGGTGTCGGCGATCACCTGCATCTTGGCGACGGCATCGTGAATCTTGGCGTTGCCGTCGTCTGTCAGGCTGACCGTTTTGCTCACGATCTGAACGAGGTTCTTCCGTTCCCTGTCCACCACCTGGCTGATCTCGATCATCTGTCCCGCCAGATCCCGGGCCTGCATGGCCTCCTCTGCCTGGGTGGCGGCGCCGGCGGCCAACGCCTGGGTGCTGAGGGAGACCTCTTCCGTGACGTCGCTGATCTCCTGGAAGGATCTATTGAGATGGCTCGAAAGTTCCTGCACCTTCACTGATTTTTCTTGGATATGGGCGATCAGGTTGCGCATGTCGTTGACGTTGACGGCGATGGCGCTTTTCAATTCTCCGATCTCATCGCCCCTGTGTTCGCTGTCATCGCGCAACACGTTCAGGTTACCCGACGCCAGCTCTTTGGCCAGTGCGGCCAGGTCGACGATGGGACGATAGATCAGGCGAGTCAGTATGTAAATCACGGCGATGTTGATCAGCAACACCACACCGATCTGCAGGGCCATCTTTTTCTGCATCTCCTGGTAGGCGGCGGTCATGTCGCGCAGGACGACGACGGCGCCCACTTTTTTGTGGCCTGCGTCGAAGATGGGAAAAATGGCTTTGGTGTATATGGCGCCGTTGTCTTTTACATCCTTGACGACCTGGCCGTTGTCCGGCAGATCCTCCACATTAGCGGCGTAGGCGAAAGCCGCCGACGCGTCAAAGGTTTGGTCGACCAAGACCACATCGGACTGATCGTCCCAGTTGTTGGCCAAACCCCGGTTTTTCCGCAGTTTGGCCCATTCAGCAGAATCCAGATAATTTTTCTTGATCAGCATCCCATACTCATAGCCCGATTGCTGCTTGAGGCTGCCCAGGAAGTGGTCGACCTCCTCGCCCAGTTCCATATAACCGATCAACTGCCCCTGCTGGTAGTAGGGCGAGACGACGCGCAGGGCAAAGGCGGTCTTGCCGAGCTCCAGCCCGGAAGCGGTTTTCTTCGTCTCGATCGCCTTCAGGTAGGTGATGCGCTTGATCTCGTCGTCAAAGGTTTCTTTTTGGTGGACGCGCAGGAAGGCTTTTCGGTCTGACTCCGGTGTATGGAAATACCAGTGGGTGATGCGGTATCGCTCCCGGAGTTGCTGAAACAGGGGCGACACGGCGGCGTAGAGGGCATCCCGATCCCGCCGTTGATAGATCTCGGCGATCTGCGGATTCTGCATCAGGGCGTCCAACGTCGAAGACAACATGGCCACATCGCCCTGCATCAGGCGGTTGAAATTCTCGTCAGAGATCTTTAGCTGTTCTTGGCTGTAGGCAACGATCTCATCGTTGTAGGACTTGTAAATCAATGCGCCGATGGCGGTTGTGCTCAGCAGGACAGATAGCAGTGTGGCGATGATGATTTTTTTCTTGATGGTCAGTTGACTCATCGACGGCCCCTCTTTCATCCCTTTTTCTCACGCTAAAAGTATATTGTATCAACAAACACCTTACAAAGGCTCTCTATCTCCATTGCCTGCGCTGTCGCCTTGCTGCCAACCCATAGGTGCGATTTGCTCGCCCTAGCGCCTTTACGACGCTCTCTCCATCCTGCTGTTCTCTGCCCCATACCCGCTCTCGCCGCTCCTGTCTCCTTCGTCGGCCGTCCGCTCTCTTTTCTCTGCGCTCGGAAAGGCGACATAGAAGGTGGTGCCTTCGGGGCCGGTTTGATAGTCGATCCGTCCATGATGGCGCTCGGCGATGGTATAACAGGTGGCAAGCCCCAATCCGGTTCCATAGTCTTTCGTTGTAAAAAAGGGGATGCCGATCTGGCTTTGGATCTCTTTCGCTATCCCTGTTCCCTCATCACAGACGGCCAGTATGACCTGATCACCCTCGCTGTAGGTTTGGATCGTCACTGTTCCGCCTTTTTCCATCGCGTCAAAGGCATTGTTGACGAGGTTCAGGAGCAGTTGGCGGATTTCGTGCTCATCCAAGGCCAGAGCAGCGACGTTTCCCAACTCTGTGATCAATTGTTGGTCTCTTTTGAAGGCTTGGGCCATCAATAAGGGATGCAAACTGCTGATGATCTGGTTCATGTCCTGGATCTTGACTTGTTTCGGCTTGTTTTTGGCGAGGGAGAGAAATTCGGTGATGATCTCGTTCGCCCGGTCCAATTCGCTGATCATCAAGTCGAAATACTCGCCATATCCCTCCATGCCTTTTTTAGCGCCAAATAGCTGGAGAAACCCCCGCACCGTCGTCAACGGGTTTCGGATCTCGTGGCCGATCCCGGCCGCCATCTGCCCGACCAGATCCAATCGATCAAGGCGCGACAACTCCCGCTCGAATTTGTTCTTCTCCGTCACGTCGATGGTGGCGTAGATCAGGCAGGGAACGCCATCCAACTCGGTCACCTCGGTGGTGATCAGGCCTTCCCGGATCTCACCCGCCTTGGTGGTGAATACGCCCATGATGTTCTGCACAGGTCGATTGGCGATGGCCCGGTGTATCTCCTGATCGAGGCAAATAAAATCCCGTTGACTTTTGCCGATGACTTCTTCTCGGGAATAGCCGGTCAGTTTCTCCCAGGCGCCATTCACATCAATGTAACGATACCCGTCGATGGAGACAATGGAGATGCTCGCCGGGCTGGAATGGAAAATTTTTAAAAAGCGTTCCGACGCCATGGACAGTTCCCGGTGCGGCTCTGTGATCATATTGACAAAGAGCCCCATAAATAAAAGGGCGTAGTAGAAGACTTTCAGGATGTGGATGAGCAAGCCGTCAAAGGAAAGCATGGACATAAAACCGGCTGACAGCAGCCCTACCGGTAGCGCCAGCAGCAAGGCCAACAGGACATACCGTTTGTATCCGCTGCGCTTCACCGGTTTCTGCTCCAACTGAAGGATCAAGCAGAAAAGAAATAGACCCGTAATCATGAGCTCGATCAGCATTTTTGCCGGTGTGCTTCCTTGTCCCTCAAGAAAAGTGATCGGGAAGAGGCCGGGATAGGCCAAGAGGGCCAATGATATCGACAATGTCCCCAACAAGGTGATGGAGAGCCACACCCAGCGGTTTAAACGGATCGATATCCCTTCCGATGCGCTGAGAATGACCATCGCTTCAACAATCCGTTCCATGATCCAGTAGCGGACCGTGAGATCGTGTCTGTCGATAGGGCTTGAGAATAGCCCGAGAAACGCAAAGATATGAAAAAAAGTAAAGAGACCGATGGACAGGAATCCAAAGCCGAAAAGATGGCTTCCCGGCGTCCCTTTCTCAAAGAGAATCCAGGTGATCAGAAAACCTGATAGCGAAAACAGCACGCAGAGGAGTTCGACGAAGGCATGCACGGCAGCATGGTGGCTCTTCCAGACCGGGAATAAGGCCACCGTTGACAGAAACGCCAACACGAACACCGCCATATAGGCAAAATCAATCCTTGACTTCATCATCGTCATCGTCTTCGATAGCGCCCTCGTTCGGATTGGTTCCCCGAGAAGTTCGACCCATTGTCTCACGTATGGCCTCTCCTCTATATCTTGAATTTTCATACAGCAACATCATTATCAATCATTTAGCAGGAAAATTATGTCGAATTGTGGGGCGGGTGCAAAAAAAGATGCCCGATTCCAGTGGTCTCTGGAAATCGGGCATCCGGTTGTTCCGATTCTAGCGCGATTAATGCACCCCAGACGGTTTCAGAACCACCTTGATGCAATCATCCTTTTTGGCGTCAAAGACGGTGTAGCCATACTCCGCCTCTGTCAGGGGCAGCCGGTGGGTGATGATGTCTGTCGGATCGAATTCCCCCCGCTCGATCCGCCGGTAGAGCCCCCACATGTAGTGGATGGCCGGCGCCTGCCCCATTTTCAAGGTGACGTTGCGGGCGAAGAGATCGCCCAAGGGGAAGGCGTTGTAGCGCATGCCGTAGACGCCGGTCAGTTGGATCGTGCCGGCCTTGCGCACCGCCTGCGTCGCCAAGTTGACAGCGCCCAGGGCGCCGCCCTGGAGTTTCAAGGCCGTCTCCACCATCTCCCATGCCGACATCTTGCCGTCCATGCCCACACAGTCGATCACCACGTCGGCGCCGCCGTTGGTCATCTCCTTCAGGTGTTCGCCGGGATGCTCCGCCTTGGTGAAATCAAAGGTTTCCACATGGTTCGTCTTTTTGGCGTGGTCGAGACGATAACCGATGTAGTCGACGGCGATGACCCGTTTGGCCCCTTGGAGCCAGCAAAATTTCTGGGCCAGGAGCCCCACAGGACCGCAGCCGAGGACGACAACGGTGTCGTCTTTTTTCACGCCGGCGTTTTCGACGCTCCACCACGCCGTTGGCAAGATGTCCGAGAGAAAGAGGATCTTCTCGTCTTCCATCTCACAGCCGGGCGGAACGACGAAAGGCGTGAAATTCCCGTAGGGAACCCGGAGCATCTCGGCCTGCCCGCCGGCATAGCCGCCGAAGGTCTCTGAGTAGCCCAGAAAACCGCCGGCCTCGCCGTGGGGATTCGAGTTGTCGCAGAGGCTCTCCAACTGGTGTTCGCAGTACCAGCAATGGCCGCAGGCCATGGTGAAGGGGATGATGACGCGATCGCCCTTCTTCACCTTACGCACATCAGGACCGACCTCTTCCACGATCCCCATCGGCTCATGGCCGATGATGTAGTCTTCCGGCATGTTTGGCACCATCCCATGGATCAGGTGCAGATCGGAGCCGCAGATGGCCGTCGAGGTGATGCGAACGAGGATGTCTTCGGGATGCTCGATCTCCGGATCCTTGACTTCCTTGACTTTCACGTCTTTGATGCCTTGGTAGGTGACGGCAAGCATGTGTCGATCCCTGCCTTTGCGTGCGGCGACGATCTCGCCAAATTCATGACCGTCATGGACATTCCTGGCTTTTACAGACGAGGCGCCTGGGCTGTCTGAAAACGAGACCTCAGTAAAACCCTTCCCCGTTGGACAAAAAAACATCCGCGAAACGGCGACAAAAAAGCAAGGTTTTCTACCCTTTTTGTCAAATACGTATAGGGTTCGGGTGACATCGAATTCACATAAGCAGCACGAAGGGACCAAAGGAGGATTTGCCATGCCGAACGAGTCGGTAAACGGAAGAAAATACGAAACAACCATTCAGATGATCCGCCACGAGGTCTTCCAGCAAGTCGCCAAGATGGCCATGGAAGGAACCCTGGAGGCCCATCGCGAGTTTATCCCGACCATGGTGTTTCAGGGCAATAAGGCGCGCTTTCGCTGCTGCGTCTATAAGGAACGCGCCGTATCGGCCGAACGGGTTCGCCTGGCCTGCGGGGAAGAGCCCCAGACCGGTGTGCCCTTTAGCGCCGACGGCCCTGATCCGCTCGTGCGCGTCATTGAAATCGCCTGTGACGAGTGTCCCGTCGACCGCTTCACCGTCACCGGGGCCTGCCGCGGCTGCATCACCCACCGTTGCGTCGAGGCCTGTCCCGTCGACGCCATCGCTCAGATCAACCGCCTCGCCTACATCAATCAGGAAAAATGCATCGAATGCGGCCGCTGCCACCAGGTCTGCCCCTACGGGGCGATCACCGATATGCAACGCCCCTGCATCAAGGCTTGTGCGGTAAAAGCCATCCGCTACGGCGAGGACAAAATCGCCCGCATCGACCCCGACAAATGCGTCTCCTGCGGCCACTGCGCCATCAGCTGTCCCTTCGGGGCCATCTCGGACATCTCCTACATTCCCCAAGCGGTGGAACTGCTGAAGCCGAAGGACGGGACGGTCCACGCCGTTCTGGCCCCCTCAGTGGCCAGCCAGATTCCCGGCATCACCATCGGCCAGGTCCATCATGCCCTGAAAAAGCTCGGCTTTGCCGCCGTCCACGAAGCCGCCCTCGGCGCCGACATGATCCTTGACCATGAGGCCAAGGAACTGGCGGAGAAATTGCAGGAAGGCTCTTTCCTGACCAACTCCTGCTGCCCCGCCTTCGTCTCCCTCATCGAAAAACACTTCCCCACCCTGACGGGGAACGTGTCCACCTCGGTGTCGCCCATGGTGGCGGTGGGTCGCTATGTGAAGAAGCTGCACCCCGGCGCCAAGACAGTCTTCATCGGCCCCTGCTACGCCAAGAAGGTGGAGAGCAACCTGCCCAAGAGCAGCGATCACATCGACCTGGCCCTCACCTTTGAGGAGATCCTGGCCATGTTCGACGCCGCCGGCATCCAACTGTCCGAGTGCCCCGACGAACCGCTCCAGCAGGCGTCCCCCTTCAGCCGACGCTTCGCCCGCTGCGGCGGCGTCTCCGAAGCCATCGCCCAGGCGTTGAAAGAGGCCGGCGTGCCGGTGGAACTGAAGCCGATCCAGGTGGACGGCCTCGAGGCCTGCATCAAGGCGCTCCGCCAGGCCAAGGTCGGCCGACCGCCAGGCAATTTCATCGAGGGAATGGCCTGCACCGGCGGTTGTGTCGGCGGCCCGGCCTCCTTAAACCACAACCGCAAGGCTCGCCAGATCATCGATTCCTACAGCGAAGAGACCAAAGCCAAGACCATCGCCGAAGCCCTGTCCACCATCGACTGCGGATAAAAACAGAGCGGCGCCAAGCTCAAATGATGAGCCTGGCGCCGCTGTTGTTTTGGGTTATAATACGACGGCGCAACGCGGCGCTTCGCAGTCGCCATGCTCCCGTCGACTTTCCCCTTGCAGCCACGACAGGGTTTGCGAGAAAACGAGCTGTTCCCATTCATGGGAGGAGAAGGTGTGATCGGCGCCGGTGACCAGGATGGTGTTGGTCAGATGACCAAGGCCGGCCACTTTTCGGCTGACATGATACTTGCAGGTGTTCTCCCAGGTGATCTCCTGGTCGCCCGTTCCGTGGATGACCAACAGCGGCACCGGCACATGGCGGATCGCTTCCACCGGATCGGGTTTGCGCAACGACTCCAGGTAGGTCCGTCCGATGGCGTAGCCGCCGAAATCGGCCCAGCCGTTGCGCAGCGCCCGTTCCGTCAACTCCCGCCCGAGAAGGCCGGTGATGTCGTTCCAGGGACGGGCCACCGGCGCCCAGAGGACGACCTGTTCCAAAAAGGGCAGCGATGGCGCCGCCAGCGCGGCCACACATCCGCCCTGACTGAGTCCCAGCAAGGTGATCCGCTTCGGGTCGATCCCCGGCAGGGCCGCCACGGTTTCAACGGCGCGGCGCGCTTCCCGCACCTGCCGCTCCAGCGTGGTCTCCCCATGCTCGCCGTCGCTGTCGCCGCAGCCGCTGAAGTCAAAGCGAAGCACGGCGTAGCCGGCCTGGGCGAAGGTCCGGGCCGCCTTGACAAAGATGCGGTGCAGGCCCACCTTGGTCCCGCAGAAGCCATGGCAGAGGACGATCGCCGGCGCGCTGCCCGATCCGGCCCGCTTCTCCGGTCGATGAAGAACTCCCCGCAGCACCACATTTTCGACAGGGAATTCGATGTACTGTTCCATCCCAATCGCCTCCTTCTCTCTCTCGCTCTCTCACGCTCTATCGCGTAAATGAAACCTTTATCCGGCCGCTCGTTTTTTATTGTGTCGCCGTCCAGGCCAAGGGCTGGCGCGATCTCGGTGAACCATGGGCAGCCACACAGCCTGCCGAAGGGGAATGGATGGTTGCGCAAGGCCACGTTGCGAAGTCCGCCTCCGGATAGGTCCTCACCGAATCGTCCGCCGAATGTTTCGTCGTTGCAGAGGCGCCCACAGGCCAATCCGCTCCTGTGGACTGCGCCTGCGGCGTCTCAAAAAGGTCATCGACGATCGCGCCTGTCGGGGCGAAGGGATCGAAGAAAAACTCCCAGTCGCGATGGCGCATCCGTTCGCCGCTGCGGATGGTGGGGTCGGTGAGCCGCTCCAACTCCCGGATGCAACGGCTCTGCGTCCGGTGACAGCGGATGGCCGCCCGCTTTTGCCTCAGGTAGGGCCCGACGGGGATGGCCGCCGACACCTCACTGTCGGCCCGGGGAACGCAGTGGCTGACCCCGAAGGCGTTGATATAGGAACAGGGCATCCCCGTATAGAAAAACCGTCCGGGCCGCCAGGGGGCGCCTTCCTCGGGGTAGGCCCAGTGCGCCGGGGCGAGACAAGCGGCAGCGGTGGCGAATCGGGAGATCGCCACATGGTCGGGATGGCACGTCAGGCCATCGGGACCGAATGTGATCAGCACCTGTGGTCGATGCCGGCGGATGAGACCGACAAGACGGGCGACGATCTCTTTTTCATCGACCCCGTTCAGCTCCTTGTCCCGATACGGAAGGAACTCGACGCGGCCGATCTGCAGCACCTCGGCGGCCCGGCGCAGTTCGGCCTCGCGAACGCTGCCCAACTCGTCGGGACGGCAGATGGGCGGTTCGCCGCACTTGCCCGCTTCTCCCCGGGTGGCGCAGATCAGCGTTGTCTCCACCCCCTGAGCGGCGTACTTGGCCAGCGTGCCGCCGATGCAAAAAGACTCGTCATCGGGATGCGCCAGGATCGCCATTAGACGGCCTGTCTCGATCATCGTTCCATCCCCCCGCAAGAAAAGTTGAACCGCGCCGCTGAAAAGGGCGCCGTTACGGTGTAAAAAAAGAGGCCGATACAGGGGCAATCCACGCCCCCTGCATCGGCCTCCGGTGTATCCGGTCAACCAATTCCAAGTATATCGCTTTGTTATATATATTTTATGGTGACAGCCTGGGAATGTCAATAGATCGGCAGGGATTCCCTCCGCTTTTTCCGGAGGATTCTCTCCGTCTCCGGCGAATATCGATCCATGACGCCCTGCTGTTTCCGCTTTTTCGGCGGAGGCGGGGGCGCCGTTTATCCAGCGAGACGGCCACATCACGTCGGAACAGAAGGGGATGCAACCGTGAGAAAACTGCTGACCTTTTCCCTTGTCGCCGCGCTGCTTTTCGCCGGTTGGCGCTTGCTCTCCCCCTTTGCGCCGCCTCTGCCCGGATATCGGGGGCTCTCGGCAACGGCGGAACTGCCATCATGGCAGGAAGCGCGTTTAACGATGCAGCGCTGGGCCGATGATGTAAAAAACCGCCTAATGGGCATCGATTACGACCAAACACGGACGAACGTCGTCGACGGCCTCAAAAACGGCGTCGACCGGGTCAAAGAGGCCATCGACGATCCTGAGCAGGTAAAACAGCAACTCACCCAACGCCTCAACAAAATCGTCGACAATGTGGAAGCCGTCAACGATCAACTGCTCATTCAGGGCCGCGATCCCCGGGAGCTGCTGGCCAAGCACTTCGGCGGCCGCCACCTGCCTCGCCCTTCTGATGCGGAGACGAGCAGCCGGACTCAGAAAACGCCAGCAGGCATCCAGGTCCTGGCCGGCGACAACGGTGTTCCCGACAGCATCGTCCGGCAGGCCGCTGAAACGGTGCAGACCCTATCGCTGCCGATCGTGCAGGCCAAGTTGGGACAAGCCCCCTCAAACCAGGCGGTCGTCGTCCTCTACTCGACAAAAAACGCCTACCGGAAGGCCCTTACCGGCGCCGGAGTGGATGCGGACCTCATCACCCCCATCGTCGAGAACACGAACGGCATCTGCATCGGCACAGACGTCTGGCTCCCACTCTACTCCCTGCAGGACAAATCGAGCCTGGCGAATGTGCTCACCCATGAACTCACCCATGTCGTCTTCAACGAACAGGGCCTGGGAACCAAGCTGCCGACCTGGGTCAACGAAGGGGTGGCCTGGGATGCCGGCATGACGGCGATGAAGAAGGTAAACCCGGCCATGGCGCGCCGCATGGCCAGCTCCTTGAACAGCCAGCTCGGCCGGGCCGCCAAGGAAGGCCGCATCCTCCCCCTCGCCGCCTCGGAAGAAGACATCCTGCGAGCCGACTACAACGTGGAGTGGCAGGACTACCAAGCCGTCGATGACCTGATCAAGAAGTATGGCGAAGACCGCCTGCGCGCCTTTTTGACGGGGGCGCGGCGAAGCGGTGTCGCCGCCAGCTTCCAGGCCCAGTACGGCATGTCCATCACCCGTTTTGAACGAGAGTTTGCGGCAGCTCTCTAACCAGGCGCGATCGCCCCTCCGCAACACAACCGATCAAAGGATGAAGACAAGGGGAATCGTGAAGAAAAAAGCGTGAGCTCTGCGCCCACGCTTTTTCCTCTTTTCTATTTCCCTAGTCGCTGCTTATCCGCCGTACCCGAAACCGAAGCCGGTTCCCAGGATGGCGATGATGATGATCAGGATGGCGAGCGCGACGATGCAGTTGCCGATATACCCGCCGCTGGCGCATGCGGGACCTACAGGACCGCAATTACTCATCTGGACACCCTCCCCTCGCTCTTTTTTGACGCCGCTCCCTACCGAGCGGTGACCGAATGATTACCCGCTCCGGTTACTGACCGCCGGTGTATCCGAATCCAACGATGCTGGGGTAAAAGGCGCCGATCACGATGAGGGTGATGACAAGACCGGCGACAACGCCGAAACCGGTGCCACCATAAACATGACAACCCATGCCTGCAGCCTCCTTTCCAGTAGCAAATCCGAGGTGGGAACTGCCTCCACTAACAAGGTATGGAAAACAATGGTCCGGCGGTACACAAGATACCGCCGGACCATTGTGTTTTCGTATACTCCCGCCCCGTTCGGGCGACACCATAAGCAGGATCTGATGCCACGTTGAGGAGGCTTCCTATGGTCAGCAACCTGTCGTTTCTTTATATGTCGATTTCGGTGCTTTTATCGATCGGGGTCCCTGTGGGCCTGCTCATATACCTGCATCAACGCCAATCGATCTCCTGGAAAGCAGTCACCGTCGGCGCCCTCGTCTGGTTCTTTTTTACCCAGGGCCTCGAAAAAATGGTCCATATCTATGTCTTCAACGTCAACCCGTTTACGGCGGAATGGCTGAAACATCCGCTCTGGTTCGCCCTCTATGGCGCCCTGGCGGCTGGGATTTTCGAGGAGGCCGGCCGCTACATCGGCTTTACGTCGTGGCTGAAAGCATCGCGCGCCCGGAAGGACGGCGTCGCCTACGGGCTGGGCCACGGCGGCGTCGAGTCGCTGCTGGTCGGCGGCATCATGGGCGTCCAGTCCATTCTGATGGCCCGCATGATCAATAGAGGGACCCTGGACACGCTGGGCGACAAGCTGTCGCCGGAGGTGCTGGAACAGGCGAAAAACCTCCTGCTGTCTACACCGCCGATCGCTTTTCTGGCCGGGGGCTTGGAGCGAAACATCGCCCTCGCCATGCAGATCGCCCTGTCCCTGCTGGTGCTCTACGGGGTGCGGCAAGGGAAGCTGGCGATTCTCTTCGCCGCCATCGCCGCCCATGCCATCATCGACTTTCCCGTTGCCCTCTACCAATCGATGCGCTTTGACACCCTGTACCTGTTCCTCTACCTTATCATCCTCTTTGCGATTTCCCTCTTCTTCATCTTCTGGTCAAAGCGGCTCTTTCCTAGGGAAGATAGATGATCCCTTCATCAAATCGGGTGATCGTCTCGAGCCCGCCGGCGCGAACAACCAAGGTGTCTTCGATGCCGACGGCGCCTTCCGGAAAAACGAACTTCGGTTCCAGGGCAAAGACCATTCCTTCTTCCAGGGGCATGGCGACGCCTTTGGCGAGAACAGGAAGTTCATCCAATTCGATGCCGACGCCGTGGCCGACAAAGGCCACTTTTTCTTTGTGGCCCATGAAGTGATCGGCCAAACCGTAGTCTTTCGCCTTCTGAAGGGCAAAGTCAAAGAGTTCCCCGCCTGTCACGCCGGGACGGGCCTTTTCGCGCAGACCGGCCAGGATCTCCAGGGCGACCTGGTGGGCCCGCTCCAGTTGGGCCGGCAACCGGCCCATACAGAAGACGCGGGACTGGTCGACGCCGTAGCCGTCGATGACCCCCACTTGGTCGACCATGACCGGCTCATCCCGTTCAATCACCTTCGCGCCCGACCCCATGGCAAAGGAAGGGTTGAGGCCGACGCCGCCGATGGGTCCCTCGAAGAAGGACGGAACGGACAGGTTGGCCCCGGAGAGGGTATGGCCGTAGCTGATATCCATGTTAAAGCCGCGGGTGCGCGTCAGCCCCTGGTGCCCGTGGCGGCGGAAACAGGCCTCCACCTCGGCGGCCAGTTCCACCTCAGTCATCCCGGCTCGCAGCCACCGGGGCACGTTGCCAAAGACGATCCCGTTCAGGTCCGCCGCTTCGGCCAACCGTTCCAATTCGAAATCTGTCTTGACCGCCCGCGCCGACCGGATCAGGGACGAGGCGTCCTCCAGTCGGCTGGCGGCAAAGAGCTTTTGATAGCGCTGGAAATGGACGACCGGCAACACGTCCAACTCCAGTCCGAGCCGCGCCGGGACACCGAACCCGTAAGCGGTCAGCATGGCCGGCAGTTCTTTGGGGTTGTCCAAGGGAACGATCTGCGCCAGCGCCGATTCCTGCCGCGCCCGTTCCAGGTTCCGTTTCACCATCAGCAGCGCTTTTCCCTCGGCCGGGATGTAAAGATGGGAGCGCTGGATGGTGCCGGAAAAGTAAAAGAGGTCGGCATTTTGCAGGATCAGCGCGCCGTCCAGGCCTTTCTGGCGCAGCATGGATTGAAACCGTTCGATCCGCCGTTCCAGTTCCGCTGCCGGTGTATACCGCATGGGCTCAACTCCTTATCCGCTATTTTTCACCGAAAAAGTCAGCCGCTATAAAGGACCCTTGCGAGCGTCCTCCCCGTTTCCGCCGATCTGGCCGGTATCCCCCTATCGTTCGTCAATCACCTGAAAGATTTCCGAGGGATGGCCGATCAGCCGCTGCGCCCCGCTGGACAACAGCTCCCCGGCGGGACGAAAGCCCCAGAGGACGCCGATGGCCGCCATGCCGGCGCCGGTCGCCGTCTGCATGTCTGTGTTCGTATCGCCCAGGTAAAGGATGTCGGCAGGCGCGAACCGGAGGCGCTCGGCGATCTCCAAGGCGCCAGAGGGATCGGGCTTTTTCGGCACGGAGGGACGTTGGCCGAATACGATGGAAAAAGGCCGCTGCGGAAAATAATAATCGGTCATCTCCACGGTCCAGTCGTGGGGCTTATTCGATAAGACCGCCATCGGCAGGCCCCGCGACGCCAGTCCGTCGATCATGTCCACCACCCCTGCGTAGGGACCTGTTTTTACGGCCCAGTGCTGACCATATTCGGACTGCATCTCGGCCAGGCAGCGCCGTTGCGTCTCGTCGTCACAACAATCTTCGGGCAAGACGCGCTTCACCAGTGTCGCCAACCCGTCACCGACAAAGTAACGGTACGCATCGACAGGATGAACGGGAAAGCCGGCCCGGGCGAGCACACGGTTCATCGAATCGGCCAGATCGGCCAAGGTGTCGAGAAGGGTTCCATCCAGATCAAAGAGAACGGCCTTGTACGCCAATGAGGTCACTCCTTCTGCAAGTTGATCGATGATTCTTTTGTATTGGCGGCAGGCGCCGGGAATCCCTTTTCCCTTCCGGAAAAATGAGAACCCGGAAGTTTTTTCACAATTTTGCCCCTTTGTCTCCTTTTCCTCTTAAACGAAAGAAGAAAAATCTGTATAATGTAATTGCAATCGCAAAATACATGCTTCATCGGCAGACCGTACCTTATTGCCCGTAAGGCGGTGATCCTTTTGACGATTCCCCCGGGTTTATCGGAACCGCTCCTGGCGGTGGTGCGCCAATTCCCGTTAGCGCTGGCGGTGTTGGACCCCGATCAGACGATCCTCTTTCTAAATCCAGCCGCTGAAGGGCTGACCGGATGGGACAGCCAGACTCTAACCGGTCGCCGGAGCGATGATTTTTTTCAAGTCCAAGAGAAATTACCGACCGAACTGCCCGCCTACTGTGGCCGGATCGTCACCCCGGAGGGGGACTTCCGCGCCCTTTGCGCTCAGACCCATCCCTTCCAGGATGGCGATCGAAAACTGACGCTCGTGGTTCTGGAAGCGATTGCCGCCAATTGTGGATTTCCACCGTCGTTTGATGGCCTTTGCCATCATCTGTCTGGCCGGTATTTTACATTGCTCAAAGAGTGCAAGCAGATGGAGAAGACCCTTCGTGAGAGGGACCAGCGTTTTCGCGATGTGGAACGGGCCTTTGACGAGTTTATCTGGGAGATCGACGCGGAAGGCCGGTATACCTATGTGTCGCCGCAGATTCGCCTGATCCTGGGCCTTTCGCCAGAGGAACTGCTGGGTCAGTCGGTTCGGCAATACGTCTATCCCGATGATGTGGCCCACTTCTGGAACGGGTTTACCGAGGCCGCCGTCGCTAACGGGATCGTCCGCAGTCTGGAATACCGCCGGCGCTCGGCCGGCGGGGAGCTTCGCTGGCTGAGCGACAATGGCGTCCCCATCATCGACGACCAGGGGACTGTGATCGGTTTTCGCGGCGCCACGCTGGACATTACCAGACAAAAAGCGGCGGAAGCCGCCCTACGTGACAGTGAGGAGAGTTATCGCTCCATCGTCACCGCCATCGCCGAAGGTATGGTGGTCCAGGAACGGGATGGCCGCATCGTGTCCTTTAACCGAAAAGCGGAGACGATTTTGGGCCTGACACCGGACCAGTTGCTGGGACGGAGCCCCTACGACCCCCGCTGGCGCGCCATTCGAGAAGACGGATCGCCCTTTCCCGGGGAGGAACACCCCTCCATGGTTTCCTTGCGCACCGGAAAAGCCTGTCACAATGTCGTCATGGGCGTTCACAAGCCAAACGGCGAGATGTCCTGGATCCTGATCAATGCCGAGCCCCTCTACCGGCCCGGTGAAGATCTGCCCTACCGGGTGGTGGCGACCTTTACCGATATTACGGAACGGCGCAAGATTGAACAAAAACTGCTGGAAACAAGAGAACAGTTGAAAAACCTCTTCAACAGCCTGAACATCGTATTCTGGTCCTATGATGTGTCACGGGACCGCCTGTTGCAGCTTTCCCCTGCCTGCGAGGAACTCTTCGGCGTTCCCGCCAAGGTCTTTTTCGATCATCCCGCTCGGTGGGTTCAGGCGATTCACCCGGACGATCTGCCTCGCCTGCAGCGCATGGTCAAACGGGTTCTCCTCGGCAAAGCGGTTCAGGATGAGTTCCAGATCGTGCGCAACAACGGAGACACCCGCTGGGTGTGCGGTCATGTCATCGCGGTGATGGACAACGCCGGGACGGTCATCCGCCTCGACGGCATGTTGATGGACATCACGGAAAAGAAGGAGGTTGACGCCGAACTCCGAATCGCCAAGGTCCGGGCCGAAGAAGCCAGCTTGGCCAAGAGTTCCTTCTTGGCGATGATGAGCCATGAGATCCGCACCCCCATGAACGGGATCATCGGCATGAACGAACTGCTGCTGGGCACGCGATTGACGACAGAGCAGTTGGACTTCGCCCAGGCAGTCCAGGAGTCGGCGGAAAACCTGCTCACCGTCATCAATGACATCCTCGACTACTCCAAAGTAGAAGCCGGCAAGATGGAATTGGAATCCGTTGTTTTCGATCCCGTTCCCGTGATCGACGGCGTCGCCCGGCTGCTCCGCGGCAAGGCCCGCGAGAAGGGTCTCTCCATCACCACCGCCATCGCCGATGAAGCGCGCTTTTTCTTCCAGGGCGATCCGGGGCGATTGCGCCAGGTGTTGCTCAACCTCGTCAGCAACGCCGTCAAGTTTACCGAAAGGGGCGCCATTTCTATCCGGGTGTTTGCCCTCTCCGACACGGGGTCCCAGATCCCCGTCCGTTTTGAGGTGACAGACACGGGCGTCGGCATCGCGCCGGACGTTCGCGAGTGCCTCTTCCAGCCCTTCAGCCAGGGAAACACATCGATGACGCGCAAATACGGCGGAACCGGTTTGGGTCTGGCCATCTCCCGGCTCCTCGTCGAACTGATGGGCGGCAAGATCGGTGTGCAGAGCGCGCTTGGGGCAGGGTCCACCTTCTGGTTCACCCTGCCGATGCGAAAAAGCGCCACTTTGCCTGTCGAAACCTCCGAAATCCGCCGCAGGGCCCCCTCATCGCCGGTTCCCTATCTAACGCCTGAATCCCCCGCTTCCCCTCTTCATCTTCCTGCATATGTTCTCCCGGCCCATCTTCCCCCACCGCTTCCCCGCCTTTCCCAGGCGTCCATCCTCGTCGTGGAAGACAATCCGGTCAACCAGAAGCTGGTCACGGCGCTGTTGCGAAAAATGGGCCTATCGGTTCGCTGCGCCAGCACCGGATTGGAAGCCATCGATGCGTTAGGGGAAGAATCTTTCGCCGTCATCTTGATGGATTGTCAACTCCCTGAGTTAAACGGATTTGAAACGACCCAGGTGATCCGGGACAGTGAGATCGAAACGGGACTGCACATCCCCATCATCGCCATGACCGCCCTCTCCATGCCGGATGACCGGGAGCGCTGTCTGCTTGCGGGGATGGATGACTATGTGAGCAAGCCGATCGATCGAAAACAATTGGCGTCAGTGCTCCTCCGCTGGCTGCGAGTGGTCGGCGATGAAGAGACGGGAACAGATTAATATCGGCATCAGGGACTCTTTTGGGTTTGACAGCATGGCCGGCAACCTAAAGGAGTCTTTGTTTTCAGTTCATGATGATGGATAACAGGAGGGTGATCGTATGTTCCGAGGAAAAAACCCCAACCGTGTGCAAGTGGAACAATCAACCCATGACCGCTGTGTCCAGGCCGTCGCCGATCGCCTTATCGCCGAGGGGTACCAGGTGTTGGCTGACCATATTCACTGGGAACCTGGCGCGCCCCAAGAGGTCAGTCACTGTGTGCCCGACATCGTGGCCAAAAAAGGCGAGCAGACCACCATCTTTGAGGTGGAGACCTGCTCCACCATCGGCGACATCCACACCCGTGAACAGTTGGCCGCCTTTTCCCTGACCTACCCGACCGTGCTCGTCATCTCCCAAGACTGTCTCAGCCGCTTCCTTGAAGGCGGACCGGTGGAGCATGCGCGCAACCACTTAAAAAAATGGGGACTGAATAAGGTCACCCTGGCCTCTTTTGATTTTCAAACCCAAAAGCTTCAGATTCATCGGTAGCCGTCGTATGGATCGGACATGGGAAGAACCGATGCGCCTGAACATAACGAAAAAATCTCCATGGAGCCGTGCGGTGATCGCGCGGCTTCTTTCTTTTTACCCTTTTGTCGTACCGACCCTCCCAATTTAAAAAGCTGCTGATACCTCAGCAGCAGGCGCAGGTTAGGGCAAGGAATGGGATGGCGGATGTTACACGGGGACATGGGGTTTTCCTTGACCCCATGAGCACTCGGGCAGCAACGGCAAGTCACAGTCTCTCACCCGGGAGGGAAAGGGGATCACCTGTTCATAGGGAGGCGGGGGCAATTGGGCATTCCGGTTTTGCGTTACAGGAACATCGACAGCGGTTTGATTTTCGTCGAATTGCTTCGCCAGGATGTTCACGATGATTCGTCCGATTTGGCGTCCGAGCCTCAGCCCTTCGCTCAGATCAGCCGGGAAGTGAACACCCCCGTAGAGACGGGAAAGGGAGTCCTCCTCAGCCAGTTCCTGCAGCCGTTGTGACTCCGGCGGGAAGAAGTAGCTGAGGATCACCTCCGCCGTCCCAGCGACGACAGAGTGGCCCGATGGATAAGATGGAAACTTGGGTGTGCATATAAAGGTGACCAGTTTCTGATCCAGTTGATTGGGACGGGCGACATCCCACAGATATTTATAATACCAGGTCACGACAAAGGCATCGTTAATCCCTGATTGGACTGCCGCAAGCACTCGCGCCGCCCGTACCGGGGTAAAACCATAGGTATCTATCAATCGATCAATGATCGGCGTCCACTGTTTTGTCGCCGGACCATCCCCCCAATACTCGGCGATCTTCTTCTGCGTAGGTGTAAGGCTGGCCAGCGTTTGCTGGACGACGATCAACTGCTGATTAAAGTTGAAATTGTCCGGTTGCTGGATCTCAAAGGTAATGGGCACGCCATCGGGAGTCACAAATCGCCCCTTCGTATCGCGTCGCAAGAAAAACAATGGCCATGAACCGGCCGTAGGATCGACCCCTTCTGGCACCCGTTCTTCTCCGGCATAGGAAAGCTGCGACCACTGTCTCGGTAGATTTACGCTTTTCTGATGATAATGATGGGTATTTCCTACAGGCGTAGACATTTCAACCCTCCCCCTCATCCTGCTTATTGCATTACGCAATCACCATCGGCTTTTACTGCGAATTTAGGGATCGCTTTGTCCTTTGTCCTTTGTCCTTTTCATCCTTTTCATCGACGCTCTTGATCACTATAGTTCAACCTTGAAGAATTTGTTACCCGGCGTGCTGCCCTATGTACTAAATAAAATGATCATCATTCCCCTGTTCTACATAGCCTGATTATGATTACGCTGTGTAGAAAGGCGGATTGTGGTATGGCCGGAACCATTAAATGCATGATTGATGCCATCATCGCCAAGCGGTCGAGAGGCAACGCGACCATCGCCATGACGACCCGCACCAAGATTTTTCTGAAAGGCATCAACCCGGACATCTATAACATGTCATCCCCCGACGACCCCGCCGTCATCGAAAAACTGCGGGGCATCGCCCGGGATCTGGGCGTAAGTTTATAACAAAAAGGATGGTGCCTCCATGAATCTCGTCGCCGCGTCCCCTCTGGTCGATACGGCGTCAGCCGTCCGGGATATTCGCAACACCATCGATGACCAGGCGCTCGTCGTCTTTTTCGCTTCTTCCTGCCATGACCCTCACATCGCAGCCCGCCTGATGAAAGAGGCCTTCCCCCGCTCCACCGTAGTGGGTTGCACCACTGCCGGGGAGATCTGGTGCGATCCCCTTGCCGGAGTCGGAAAAATGGCCTCAAACCACCTGGTGGCCATGTCTTTTTCCGAAGAGATCGTCGGCCCTTTCCACGCGGAAGTGGTCGGTCAGTTAAGTCAATCCATCGATATCGCCCCTGCTCTGGCCGGCTTTGAACAGGCCTTCGGGATCCCCGTAGCCGCCATGGATCCCGATGAGTACCTGGGCATGATCCTGATCGACGGGTTGATCTGCTCAGAAGAGGCGCTGATGGAAAAACTCGGTGACACCTCTGACATCCTCTTCGTCGGTGGCTCTGCCGGCGATGATTTTAAACTGCAAGGGACCTACGTCTTTCTCGATGGGCAGGCGTACAACGATGCTGCCCTGTTGCTGGTGATGAAACCGAAGCGGAAGTTTCAGGCCATCAAAACGCAAAGCTTTACGATCCTGCCGCACAGGCTGCAGGTAACGGGCGCCTGCCAGCGCTCCGTTTCCCACTTCAACGGGCAACCGGCGGGGAAAGCCTATGCCGATGCCTTGGGCATTCCCTTGGAAAAGGCGCCGGAACAGTTCGTCGATCACCCGGTGGGCCTGATGATCGATGGCGAGCCCTATGTGCGCAGCCCTCAGAAGATCAATGACCAGGGCGGGCTCGATTTCTACTCTTCCCTTCTAGAAGGGATGGAACTGCGCATCTTGGAATCGCTCGATCCGATCGCCGATACGGAATCCGCGATCGCCGCCGCTCAGCAAGCCATGGGAGGGCTCTCCAGTGTCATTCTCTTCAACTGCGCCAACCGAACCGTCGACATGGAGCGACGTCGAATCACCGGGGAGTTTGAGGCGATGCTCGGCCGGTTGGGCGCGCCTGTGATCGGCTTTTCTTCCTATGGTGAGATGTATATCGGTCACATCAACCAGACGGCGACAATGATCGCCTTTGGATAGCCAGCCGTCGATTTAGAGATAAAGTGAAACAAAACGGGACTGACCCGCCTACGCGCCGGGTCAATCCCGTTTTTCATGCGAACCCTCTGCGGGAACGACTGCAATGCCATGGAAAGGCTCCGACCTACCGGCTGCTTTCGCGCAACACCTCCCGGATGATGTGGTAGTTCTCATCACGCGTGTCGATGAATCCTTGAATGGGTGACTCGGCCATGACCTGTCTCCCCCTGTCGGTGCGGGCGAGGGCCAGCAGACCTTCTTTCAGTCGGGTGACCTGTTCGCTGTTCAAGCCGCCCCGGGCGGCGATGCAGTCCTTGGGGATCGCCTCCGTCTCGGCCAGGCAGACCAGGTCGTCGACCGGCAGGCCGCGACGGCGGGCGTCGTCAAGGGCCTCGGAATAGGTGGCGCCGGCGGCGATATCGCCTTTCAGGACCGACTCTATGACACGGCTGTGGGTTCCCTGGAAGATGATCTCGCCCAAGTCCCGGTCCGGATTGAGCCCGGCTCGTCGCAGGAGCAGGCGCGGGTAGGCGTACCCCGAGGCGGACTGGGGATCGACGAAGGCCATTCGTTTGCCTTTCAGCGCTGTCAGGTTGGCGATGCCGCTTCCCTTGCGGGCGATGATATACCCCTTGTAGGAGGCATGTCCGTTGACGATGGGCGTGGCCAGCGGGATGACCCTTCCCTTTTCGGCTGCATTGACATAAGCCAGCGGAGAAAACCAGCCCACGTCGACGATCTCATCGATGAGGCAGTCAGCCAGGGCGTTATAGTCGGAGGCGATGAGGATGCGGGGCTGGACGCCGAGGTTGCGGCAGAGGGCGTCGATGACGGGCAGGTATTGCCTGCGAATGGCGTCAGGGCTTAGGGCGGGATTGATGCCGATGATCAGCTCGTCAGCCCGCTTCAACCGGGCCGCCTGTTTTTGCAGGTGATGGACATTGCTGTTAAAGCCTTCTGCCAGGTCCAAGAGTTTCCCGTGGTGTTTCTCCTGGTCACGGACGCGGTCGAGGATGTCCCGCATGCCATCACCGAGAGAGGCGAAAATGGCCGCCAGTTGTTCCGACCGATCGGCGTGCTGGGCGGTGGCTTCGAAGAGTTCCTTGTTCAGTTCCGTGATCTCGCCAAAGGTGTTCACCGTGTTGGAGAGCACCTCCCGTCCTGACCGGACATCGGCCACAACGGTGTTCAGTTGCTTGGAACTGAAGTCAGCGCCTGTCGCTACCGTATGGATGTCTTGTTTGATCTGATCGGCCGCTTTTTGAATCCCTTGGGCCGACTGGGCGCTTTTATCGGCAAGCTTGCGGATCTCATCGGCCACGACGGCAAAGCCTCGTCCCGCCGCGCCGGCGCGGGCCGCTTCGATGGAGGCGTTGAGGGCGAGGAGATTCGTCTTTTTGGCGATGTCGCGGGCTTCTCGGACAAAGCGGGCGATCTGTTCCGACTCCTCCCGCAGCTTTAAGGCCGCTCGCGCGTAAGCGAGGACATCGGTGGCGACCAATTGCAACAACTGCTCCGCCTCGGCGACTCGCCGCTCGCCCTCTCGCGCTTCCTCCAATCGGGATGCCGACAGTTCGGCCACTTGGCTCGCCCGTTCCTCGAGCAGCCGGGCGACGCTCGTCATCTCCTGCAACCGCGCCGAACCGTCGATCAGATCCTGGCCGTTGCGTTCCGTGATTTTGACAAGACTGCGGGCCACTTCCGCCGTTTCACCGACAGTCCATTTGACCTGGTGGGCGTCAAGGCCCAATTTTTCCGAGAGGGGCAGGATGTCGACCTTCAGTTCGACACCAGGCTGTGGGGGCATTGTCTCTTTCATCGTATTCGTTCCTCCAAGGTGGACAAAAAAAATGAGCCATGCCTGTCGCTTCTCTTCTGCCCGCATTCATGGATCTCGCTGCGATGAGGGGAGAATGTACGTCTGGCATGGCCCTGCAGGGGGTGCTGTATCTACCGTTTAGTACAGGATGCGCTTGGCGCGGCTGTCGACGAAATCGAGGTTGTAAAAGGTGGCGAGTCCGCGGTAGCAGGCCCGTTCGCCCAGTTCCTCTTCAATGCGCAACAACTGGTTGTATTTGGCCACCCGGTCGGTCCGGGAAGGGGCGCCGGTCTTGATCTGGCCGGCGTTGATCGCCACGGCCAGGTCGGCGATGGTGGTATCGTCGGTCTCACCGGAACGGTGGGAGACGACAGCCGTGTAACCGGCGCGGCTGGCCAGTTCGATGGCATCCAAGGTCTCTGTCAATGTGCCGATCTGGTTGACCTTGATCAGGATGGAGTTGGCCACATTGGCGGCAATGCCGCGGGCGAGTCGCTCTGTGTTGGTGACGAAGAGGTCGTCGCCGACAAGCTGCAGTTTTTTGCCCAGGGCTTGGGTGAGTTTGGCCCAGCCATCCCAGTCGTCTTCGGCGAGGCCGTCTTCGATGGTGATGATGGGGTATTTGGCGGCCAAGTCCTGGTAGAAAGCGATCATCTCGCCGGCGGTGCAGGTTGCCCCTTCGCCGGTGAGGATGTATTTGCCGTCTTTATAGAGTTCGGTGGCGGCCACGTCAAGGCCGAGGAAGACATCTTCGCCAGGGCGGTACCCGGCTTTTTCAATGGCTGTGACGATGACGGCCAAGGCTTCTTCGTTGCTCTTCAGGTTCGGGGCGAAGCCGCCTTCATCGCCAACGGCGGTGTTGAGCCCTTTGGCCTTGAGAACCCCCTTCAAGCTGTGGAAGATCTCGGCGCCCATGCGCAGGCCTTCGGAAAAACTGGTGGCGCCGACAGGCAGGACCATGAATTCCTGGATGTCCACGTTGTTGTCAGCATGAGCGCCGCCGTTGAGAATGTTCATCATGGGCACGGGCAGTTCCCGGCCGTTGATGCCGCCGATGTACTGGTAGAGGGGCAGGCCGAAGTAGGCGGCCGACGCTTTGGCGGCGGCCAGGGAGACGCCAAGGATGGCGTTGGCGCCCAGTTTGCTCTTGTTGGGCGTTCCGTCCAGTTCGATCAACCGCTGGTCGAGGGCAGCCTGGTCGGCGGCGTCCGTCTGATTCAGGGCCGGCTTGATGATGTCGTTGATGTTGGCGACGGCTTGGCGCACACCCTTGCCCAGGTAGCGGGATTTGTCGCCGTCGCGGAGTTCGACGGCTTCATAGGCGCCTGTGGAAGCGCCCGAAGGAACGGCGGCGCGGCCTTTGCTGCCGTCGATGAGCCAAACATCCACTTCCAGGGTCGGGTTGCCCCGCGAGTCGAGGATCTCTCTGGCTGCGATATCACTGATGAGCGTCATGATGCTTCCTCCATATTGGTGTAAATGCGCTTCCATGCTGTCTTGTCGCTTCTTCCTTCGGCTCGGTCGTGCCATGCCATGTGCCATCTCTACTGAGCGCCGTCGATAATCCCCTGAAAGTCGCCGGCCTTCAAGCTGGCGCCGCCGACAAGAGCGCCGTCGATGTCAGGACGGGAGAGCAGGCTCGCCGCATTGGCGGCTTTGACGCTGCCGCCATATTGGATGCGGAGGGCCTCTGCCGCCGACTTCCCGAATTCAGCGGCCACGGTGGCGCGGATATCGGCGATGACCTGCTGGGCGTCATCGTCGGAGGCCGTTTTGCCGGTGCCGATGGCCCAAACAGGCTCATAGGCGATCACCAATCCGGCCACCGCCTCGGCGGTCAATCCCGCCAAAGCGCCGCGGGTCTGGGCGGCGACGATGGCTTCCGTCTCTCCGGCTTCCCGCTGGGCCAGCGTCTCGCCGACACACACGATGGGGATTAAGCCATGGGTCAAGGCGGCCTTTGCTTTGACGTTGACCTGTTCATCGGTCTCCCCAAAATACTGGCGCCGTTCCGAGTGACCGACGATCACGTAGGCGCAGCCCACATCTTTGAGCATCGCCGGCGAAACCTCGCCGGTGAAAGCCCCCTGTTCTTCCCAGTGCATGTTCTGCGCGCCCAGGGCGATGGGGCTGTCTTTGATGATGGCCGCCACGGCGGCCAGGGCCGTAAAGGGCGGGCAGAGAACAATCTCCGCCCGTGGCTCCCCTTGCTGTTTTTTTAACGCCTCAGCCAGTTGACGGGCCTCAGCGATGGTCTTGTGCATCTTCCAGTTGCCAGCGATGATGGGTCTGCGCATGTGCTGCTCCGCTTCCCTTCAAATCAAAAATTATTTATCCCGCAGAACGGCCACGCCGGGCAGGGTCTTGCCTTCCAGGAATTCGAGGGAGGCGCCGCCGCCGGTGGAGATGTGGCTCATCCGCTCGGCCACACCGACCTTGTTGACGGCCGCGACCGAATCGCCGCCGCCGATGACAGTGATGCCCCGGCACTCCGCCATAGCCCGGGCGACGGCTTCCGTCCCCTTGGCAAACTCGTCGAATTCAAAGACGCCCATGGGTCCGTTCCACAGCACGGTGGCGGCCTCTTTGACCACATTCGCATAAAGGCGCGCCGTCTCGGGGCCGATGTCGAGGGCCATCCAGCCGGGCTCGATGGCGTTGACGGGAACGGTTCGCTGGGGGGCGCTCGCTTCGAAGGCCTGGGTGACGACGACATCGGTGGGCAGCAGCAGGTTCACCTTTTGCGCCTTCGCCCGCAGGATCAGTTCGCCGGCCAGGTCCACCTTGTCGGTTTCGACGAGGGATGTGCCCGTCTCATAGCCGAGGGCGCGCAGGAAGGTGTTGGCCATGCCGCCGCCGATGATCAAGCTGTCCACCTTGGCTAAGAGGTTCTCAATGACGCCGATCTTGTCAGAGACCTTGGCGCCGCCGATGACGGCGACGAAGGGCCGCTCGGGCTGGGTGACGGCCTTGCCGAGCATGGCCAGTTCTTTTTCCATCAAGAACCCGGCCACCGCCGGCAAGTGCTCAGCGACGCCGGCGGTGGAGGCGTGGGCGCGATGGGCGGTGCCAAAGGCGTCGTTGACATAGATGTCCGCTAGGCCGGCCAGGGCTTTGGCATAGGCCTTGTCGTTCTTTTCCTCTTCCTTATAAAAGCGCACGTTTTCCAGCAGGAGCAGGTCGCCCTCTTGCATGGAAGCCACAGCCGCCTCGACCTGCGGTCCGATGGAATCATCGACCTTGGTCACCGGCTTGCCGAGGAGTTCGGCGAGGCGCTGGGCCACCGGGGTGAGACGAAACTCGTCGACAGGCTGCCCTTTCGGGCGACCCAGGTGGGAGGCGACGATCACCCGCGCCCCCCTTTCAATCAGGTATTGCAGTGTCGGCAGGGTCATACGGATGCGCGTGTCATCGGTGATGACCCCCTTTTTCAGGGGGACGTTCAGGTCTTCCCGGACGAGGACGCGCTTGCCCCGCACATCGATATCGCGAAGGGAGATCTTCTCCATCTTAGAGCCCCTTTGCGGCCATCAGGAGGGCCAGGTCGACGACGCGGTTGGAGTAACCCCATTCGTTGTCATACCAGGAGACAACCTTGGCCATTTTGCCGTCGAGAATCATCGTGGAAGGCGCGTCGACAATGGAGGAATGGGGGTTGCCGTTGAAGTCGCGGGAGACGAGGGGTTTTTCACAGAAGGCCAGGATGCCTTTCAGGGGACCTTCAGCGGCAGCCTTCAGGGCGCTGTTGATGGCCTCTTCGGTGGCCGGTTTTTCCAGTTCGACGACCAGATCGACGACAGAGACGTTCGGGGTAGGCACGCGCATGGCGAAGCCGTTCAGCTTGCCTTTCAGTTCCGGCAGGACGAGGGCGACGGCCTTGGCGGCGCCGGTGGTGGTGGGGATGATCGACTGGCCGGCGGCGCGGGCGCGGCGCAGATCGCTGTGGGGCAGGTCGAGGATGCGCTGGTCGTTCGTGTAGGCGTGGACCGTCGTCATCAGGCCGCGGACAATGCCAAACTGCTCGTGAAGCACCTTGGCGAAGGGGGCCAGGCAGTTGGTGGTGCAGGAGGCGTTGGAGACGACATGGTGGTTGGCAGGGTCGTATGTATGGTCGTTGACGCCCATGACGATGGTGGCGTCGATGTCTTTGCCGGGCGCAGAGATGATCACTTTTTTCGCGCCAGCCTGGATGTGCTTGGCTGCGTCGGGACCCTTGGTGAAACGGCCCGTCGATTCGACGACGATATCGACGCCAAGCTCTTTCCAGGGCAGTTTGGCGGGGTCTGTTTCGGCGCAGACCTTGATCTGGATGCCGTTGACAGAGATCGCCTTATCGGAAACGGTCACTTCATAGGGAAGTTCGCCATGGACGGAATCATACTGGAGCAGGTGGGCCAGCGTCTCAGGGCTCGTCAGGTCGTTGAGGGCGACGATCTCCACGTCGGAGCCGGCTTTCAGCATGTCCCGTTTCAGCATGGCGCGCAGCACGTTGCGGCCGATCCGGCCAAATCCATTGATGGCAATTTTCGTAGTCATTTTTACATTCCTCCGCATCATTTTGTTTGTTTTGGCTAGGGAAAAGGTTCTCTCAGCTACGGGCTTTTTACAGGTAACCGCTTTTATGAAATAAAAGGTTTTAGAAAAGTGAGCAGGCGCGAAGAATGGATCTCTGATCCATTCAACGGCCTGCTCAAAACCTCCGGGGCCTCATGTCAAGTTGATGATCATCGAAGCAAGGGGCATCGAGCAGGCATCTCAACTTTTATCCTTACAGGACTTTGGCCGCCCCTCTGTAGATGAGGCCGCGCCGTCCGTCGACGGTGATCGTCTCCCCTGTTTCAAACAACGATAGAGCCTTGTCAACACCGACGACAACGGGGATGCGATACTCCAAAGCCATGATGGCCGCGTGAGAGGTGAGACCGCCTTCCTCACAGACGATGGCGGCGGCATCTTTCAGGTACGGCACATACTCGGCGTCAGTGCCGACGGCGATCAGCACTTCCCCTGCTTGCAACGCCGTCGCTTCGGCAACGCTCCGGACGACTCTCACCATGCCCGTCACCGCTCGGGAGACGATGCCGGTGCCCCGGGCCGCCGCCTTGCCGACGGTGTGGACCTTGAGCAGGTTCGTCGATCCTTGTACACCGACAGGGACGCCGGCGGTGATGACAACGAGGTCGCCGCCCTGGATCAGGTCATGCTCGACGGCCACGTTGACAGCTGTCGCCAGCATGCGGTCCGTGTCGGTCAGGTGGACCGAGGGCAAGGGGATGACGCCCCAGACAAGGGCCAAGCGGCGCATGACCGACGGTTCGGGGGTGACGGCGACGATGGGCGACTGAGGACGGTAGCGGGCGATCATGCGAGCCGTATAGCCGCTGACGGTGACCGTGAGGATGGCCGCCGCCTCCAACTGGGCAGCGGTGACGCAGACGGCCTGGCCGATGGCGTCGGTGACGCTGGTCCGGCCGTTGTGGATCGTCTGGTTGCGGTGCAGCGACGCTTCCGCCCGCCGGGCGATGCGGTCCATCGTCTGCACGGCGATGACGGGGTATTTGCCGTTCGCCGTCTCGCCGGAGAGCATGATGGCGTCAGTGCCGTCGAAGATGGCGTTGGCCACGTCGCTCGCTTCGGCGCGTGTCGGCCGGGGGTTGTTGATCATCGAGTCCAGCATCTGGGTGGCTGTGATCACCGGCTTGCCGAGGCGGTTGCATTCACTGATGATCGACTTTTGCAGGATCGGCACTTCTTCGGCAGGGATCTCGACGCCCAGGTCGCCCCGGGCGACCATGATGCCGTCAGAGGCCTGGATGATCTCGTCGAGGTTATCGACCGCTTCGCTGCTCTCGATCTTGGAGATGATCTCGATGTTGGCGCCCGCTTCCTCCAGGATCTTGCGGATGGCCAGCACGTCGGCGGCCTTGCGGACGAAGGAGGCGGCGATGAAGTCGACCTTCTGTTCGATGCCAAAACGGATGTCGGCGATGTCCTTCTCGGTGACCGAGGGCAGGTTGATCGAGATGCCGGGCACATTGACGCCTTTTTTATTGGAGACCTTGCCGCCGTTGAGGACTCGGCAAATGACGTCATTGCCCTCGACGGCCTCCACCAGCAGTTCCACGAGGCCGTCATCGACCAGGATGCGAACGCCCGGCGACACATCCTTCGGCAGGTCGGTGTAGGTGACAGAGACCTTTGATGCGTCGCCGACGATCGGTTCCGTCGTCAAGGTGAAGCGCTGTCCCGCTTCCAAAAAAATCGGCGGGGCGGCGAAATCGCCCGTGCGGATCTCGGGACCTTTCGTGTCGAGCAGGATGGCCACGTTTTCACCCATTTCGGCGGCGATCCGGCGGATGGTCTCCATGCGGCGTCCATGTTCCTCATGGGAACCGTGGGAAAAGTTGAGGCGGGCCACGTTCATGCCGGAACGGATGATCTCCCTCAGCGTGTCTGGGTGTTCGCTGGCCGGCCCGATGGTGCAAACGATTTTTGTTCTTCGCATACGATACCTCTTTCGCAATGGCGCTTGGTGGCTGGCAACCGGTACGCTTTTACGCCATGGACAAGGCCATAGGCAAACCCCTAGCGGTGGCAACCTCTGTCGCTGCCTACAACCCGTACGCCTCAGCCAACAGTTCGATGGGGTGGACCACGGGCAGGCCGGTCACATGATTGACCTGCAACTGGCACATGCCACACTCCGTGACGGCCTGTTTGACGCCGGTGTCCTCGACGGCGCGGACGATGTTCTGGCCGATTTCGCGGCTGATGGGGTATTTTTCTTTTTTGAAGCCGTAACTGCCGGAGAGGCCGCAGCAGCCGGCGTCCAAGGGAAGCACCTGCAGGTCAGGGATGAGCTGCAGGATCTCCTGTGAGGGCACGCCATAGCCGACGGCGCGCAGGTGACAGGGCTGGTGGTAGCCGTAGCGGCGCGGCAGCGCCTTCAGTTGGGTGTCAAGTTGCCCTTTTTCATGGAGCAGAACGAGGTACTCAAAGGCGTCGTAGGTGTTTTCCGTTACCAGCGTCGTGTCCATGTCGAAGAGTTCATGGTACTCCTGGCGCAGCATCAGGTTGCAGCTGGGACAGGTGGTGACGACGGCATAGCCGTCTTGGATGTACCGGTTCAGCTTTTCCAGGTTGCTCACGCCATAGGCTTTGGCCGCATCCATGAGTCCGTTGGAGACGGTGGGCAGGCCGCAGCAGTTGAAGTCGTCGACGACCATCTCGATGCCGTTGTGGGCGAGGACCTTCGCCAGCGCCAAGCCGACTTCCGGCGTGTAGTAGTTGACATAGCACCCTGGGTAGTAGAGCACCTTCCCTTTCGGGTTGGCGATCTTCTTCGGTTGGAACTGCTGCAAGAAGGTTTTCGAGGCGAAGCGTGGGAAGGGCATATCGGCGGCGACGCCGAAGAAGGCTTCACCCATCGCCCGGAAAGGTCCGACACCGGCGGCCCAGTTGACGATGGACGGCGCGATCTGGGCAGCCTTGCAGATCCATTCGACCCGCCCCAGGACCTGGTCGCGCAGGGGAGCGCCGTTGAGGGCCACATACTCCCCCTTGGCCTTGCAGTTCATGGTGGCCACGTTGACGCCGGAGGGGCAGACGAAGTCACAGGTCTTACAGTTGCTGCAGTAGCTGATGGAGGGGTGAACGGCGGCCGGCTCGTCAAGGCGGAAGCGCTCCAGGTCAGGGCCGTTCTGCTTCGGTCCGGCGTACTGGTCGGTCACTTTGACGACAGGACAGTTGGCGACGCAGATATTGCATTTGATGCAGTTATCGAGGATGAGATGACGATCCTGACTCATGAGGGCACCTCCCCGGCGAGCTTCCCGGCCTTGTAGCCGGAGGCGAGAGCGACGCCGTTGCCGCATTTTTCGATGGGTCCGTTGGCGCCGGCCAAATTGGCGCCGGTGATCCGCACATTCTCCAGACATACCTGACCGGCTTCGTCGAGCGGCTGCAACCGGTCGTTGACGGCGATGCCGAAGCGGTTGAAGCCATGACCGTTCATGGAGAGGAACTCGCCAGAGGCCCACTTCTCCAGTGTGCAGACAGGCAGGTCGAAGATCATCTCTCGAACGGCGCCGATCCGGCTGTCAAGGCCGCCGCCGACAAAGGCGCCTGTGGCGAGCACATAGGTCTGGGCGGCAAAGGTGAAGGTCTTGCCGGCGCCTTCGGCGGTCACCTGGAGGCAGCGGTTGCCTTCCGTCTTCGCGCCGGTGAAGGTGCAGCCGATGATCACATCGACACCCATGTTGCGCAGGTGCTTGAGCAGCAGTTGCTGCAAGCGCTGGCCCGGCAATGCCGGCGGGATGTTGGCCACTTCGTAGACGGGCGCGCCGAGGGCGGCCGAGAGCCGGGCGGCCACATCGATATCGAGCCGTTCGCCCAACACCGGCGGGAAGAGGACGACCGTGCCGGATACGACATGGGGCTTGATCTGATCCACCGCTTCTTTGATCCCCTCGGCTTGTTCCAGCCGGTGGGCCAAGGTGGTGGCGTAGAGTTTTTTCCAGGCGCAGCGCAGCTTCACAACGGCGATGTTTACGCTCTCCGGGAGGTTGCCGTTGCGGGCCAGGTTGGCGGCCATCACCTCAGGGTAGAAGTCCTTCAGCTCTTCATAGCCGGCGATAACGATCCGTTTAGCCTTGTCCAGGTCCTTGACGGCCATTGAGGGCGGCGCCAGGAAGGAGGGCCGGAAGGTGCCGACAGCCGTCGGCAACAACCAGTTGGCGCCGCCGTTGTCCCGGTAGTCACAGCCATATCGCGCTGTGATCCCTTGGAAGCAGCGCAGGCTCTCTTCCAACACATCGGCCACTTTCGTGTAGGGGTGTTCCCGGTTGACCTCACCCAGGCGGGCGATTTGGGCCAGGGGGTTTGGGCAGACCTGCTGGGGGTCGTCGATGTCATATCCCCAGAGGTCGATGCAGCCGGAAGAAAGACTGAGCGATCCCATGCCCTTGGCGGCGACGGTGACTTTTTTTCCCGATTCGGCGGCCTTGGCGGCGGCCATCAGGCCGGACAGGCCGGCGCCGATAATCAACACATCTGTTTTTTTATTCATCATTTCATTCTCTCCATGCCGAAGAGTGTGCAGAAAATCTCTGAGGACAGCTGCGCTTCCCGCAACTGCTGGCCCCAAAGCACAGCCCGGACGCCGCGCCAGCGGTTTTGCAAAAACTCGGCCAAAAACTCGCGGTGGGTGACTGTGAACTGTTTATGGTCGCTCATCGCGCCCAGGGTGCGGTAGCTGCAGAAGATGCCTTGGCAGGTGCCCATCCCCATCCGGGTTCTGCGGCGGATGTCGCTCAAGGTCTTGCTGTCGTCATCGTCAGCCACGTACTCAATCTCGGCGGCGCTGACCATCTCACACTCGCAGAACATGCGCCGCTTGGCGCGGTCTTGTTCCGCCTCGGCGACGACTTTGGCAAAACCTTCGCCAAGCCGTTCGGCCGCTTTTTTGGCGCCGGGGACGCCGAAGACCTTTTTCCCCCGCTCCAGCATCTCCGCCGACTGGGGCGCGCTGAGGGGTTCTTCCTTCGTCCGGCAGGGGGTGTTGTTGCCCAGTTTTTTCGCGGCCAAGTCGACCGTTTTTTCCGCCATCAGCCGGAAGGTGGTGAATTTTCCGCCGACGATGCTGATCAGGCCGGTGAGGCCATCTCGCTGTTCATGATCGATGAGGGCGAAGTTTCGCGTCACCGCTCGACCACCGGCGCCCTTGTTCGCCTGGTACAGGGGGCGCACACCGGCGAAGGCCCGGATGATCCGGTAGTCATCGATGCGAGGCATCATCTCCCGGCCGACGGCCAGCATATCTTGAACTTCTTTGTCGGTTGTCTTGAAGCTGTTCGGATCGTCAACAGAGACAGAGGTGGTGCCCAGCAGGGTGATGGTGCCGTGGGGAACGAAAATGTCGGCGTCACCAGGCGGGCGCAAGCGGTTGACAACCTGGTTGGTCAGGCGATGGTTGAAGGCAAGCAGGGTGCCCTTGTCTTTGATGATGCTCACATCGAGACCGGCCAGGGTCGTTACCTCGCCGGCCCACGCGCCGGCGGCGTTGATCACCATGTCACATTCGATCTGACGGGCCTCGCCGGTCAGGGTGTTGGTGAGTTCCACACCGCTGATGCGGCCATTGGTTTGGTGAATCGCCGTCAGTTTGCTGTAGTTGGCCATCTTGGCGCCATAACGGCGAGCGGAGTTCACGTTGCTCCAGAGCATCCGGAAACCGTCGACAGCCGCATCGGGCACCGAATAGGCGCGGGTGATCTTCGGTGATAGAACCGGGTATTTTTGAATCAGCGCGCCAACGTCCAACTCTTTGGTCTCAATGCCTGCCTCGGCGCAGGCCTTCACCCATGTCTCCGCATAGGCCGGGTCGTCGCTCGGCAGTTGGGCGAAGAGACCGCCGGTCGGTTCGATGCAGTCCGGGGCCAGGCGTCGCAGCAACAGGTTTTCTTCGATACACTCTTTTGCCGCCTCTTTATCTTTCACGGCATAGCGGCCACCGCTGTGCAGCAGCCCGTGAAACCGGGAACTGGTGCCGTGAGCCAGGTCGCCCTGTTCGACCAGGAGGGCCGATAGGCCCCGCATGGCCAAATCGCGCAGGATACCCGTACCGGTGGCGCCGCCTCCGATCACCACCACCTGAACGCGTTCGGTTACCATAGGTCAACCTCCGTCCGTTTCGTCGTATAGAAGTCGTAGAAAGCATGAAGCATTCCTTTTATGAAAAAAAGCCGCCAATGCCAGATCATTTCCGGTACTGCTGCGGCTTCTCCAAACTCACAGGCCTCTATCAAGTTCAGGGTTGATTTCCCTCACTGTGGCGTTCCATGAATGTTGAGGAAAACCTTTATCGAATTGACCTGACGGTCAGAATTGACAATCGTAAAAGGCGCTTCGCCTGGCGGGATGGGGAGCTTGGAGGAGGTCGCGCCGCCTGTCAGGCCGGCGCGGCCTCCTCCCCTACGCTCTTGGTTTCGGCGATTCAAGCCGATACAGTCGGATTCTGTATCACTCACTCGCTGATTTCCGACGCTCGTTCTACAGAATTGCAGTTCATCTATCGCTGCTGTTGATTAGTTTTCCGTTTCCCAATCCATGCTGCGGGTGACGGCGCGTTTCCAGCCGCCGTAGAGCTTGGCCCGCTTTTCTTCAACCATTTCGACTTCGAAGCGGTTGTCAAGCTGCCAACGCTTGGCCAGTTCCTCTTTGCTCGACCAGAAACCGACAGCCAGGCCAGCCAGGTAAGCGGCGCCCAGAGCGGTCGTCTCTATGATCCGGGGGCGGTCGACGGGAACGCCGAGGATGTCCGCCTGGAACTGCATGAGCAGGTTGTTGGCGACGGCGCCGCCGTCCACTTTCAGCGCTTGCAGTTTGATGTTGGAGTCGGCTTCCATGGCGCCGAGGACGTCCTTGGTCTGGTAGGCCAGGGCTTCCAGGGCGGCGCGGACGATGTGGGCCTTGGTGGTGCCGCGGGTCAGGCCGACGATGGCGCCGCGAGCGCGCATATCCCAGTAGGGAGCGCCCAGGCCGGCGAAGGCGGGAACCATGTAGACGCCGTCGGTGTCGTCCACTTTGCCGGCAAAGTATTCCGAGTCAGGCGCGGCTTCGATCAGCTTCAGGCCGTCGCGAAGCCACTGGATGGCGGCGCCAGCGATGAAGATGGAGCCTTCCAGCGCGTATTCCACTTTGCCTTCGATGCCCCAGGCGATGGTGGTCAGCAGGCCGTTCTTGGAGTCATAGAGCTCGGAGCCGGTGTTCATGAGCATGAAGCAGCCGGTGCCATAGGTGTTCTTGGCCATGCCGGGGGCGTAGCAAGCCTGTCCGAAGAGGGCGGCCTGCTGGTCGCCGGCGGCGCCGGCGATGGGAACGGCGTGTCCAAAGAAGAGGTCCGTATCGGTGCAGCCGTACACTTCGCTGGAAGGTTTCACTTCGGGCAGCATGGAGGCGGGCACGTTCAGGGCTTCCAGCAGTTCAGCGTCCCACTTCAGTTCGCGGATGTTGTACATCAGGGTCCGGGAGGCGTTGGAGTAGTCGGTCACATGGACCTTGCCAGCGGTCAACTTCCAGATCAGCCAGGTGTCCATGGTTCCGAAGAGCAGTTCGCCTTTTTCGGCTTTTTCCCGGGCGCCTTCCACATTGTCCAGGATCCACTTGACCTTGGTGCCGGAGAAGTAGGCGTCGACGACGAGGCCGGTCTTGGTCCGGAAGGCTTGTTCCAGGCCGCGGGCTTTCAATTCGTCACAGATGGCGGTGGTGCGGCGGCATTGCCAGACGATGGCGTTGTAAACCGGTTTGCCGGTGGCTTTTTCCCAGACAACGGTCGTTTCCCGCTGGTTGGTGATGCCGATGGAGGCGATTTCTTCGGCGTTGACGCCGGTCTTGGCCAGCAGTTCAGCGATGACGCCATACTGGGTGCTCCAGATTTCATCGGCATTATGTTCCACCCAACCGGCTTTCGGGTAGATCTGGGTGAATTCTTTCTGGGCAACGGCGACGATGTTGCTGTCTTTGTCAAAGAGGATCGCGCGACAGCTGGTGGTGCCTTGGTCTAAAGCCATAACGTACTTTTTGCTCATTCGAACCTGACACTCCTTTAAATTATTGATTCAATAGGGTTGATTCGAAGGATTCTGTATGGACGCTATTGACTGCGATTTGACAGGGACTCATGAGGGAAGGTTTAACTGGGGAAGCGGCTTTTCGGATGATTTTCCGCTTCAAGCGTTGTCGGCGGGTGGGGCATCCCGCCGCCACATGTTTCAATGATTGCTGTTATTTTCGGAAACGCTCGCTTCTCTGCTGTTTCAGGCGAGGCGATTTGTTATCACAGGGTTGCTTAGGCGCCGAAGAAGGTGACGTAGAAGAAAGCGCCGACAACTGCGCCGATGACGGGACCGACGATGGGAACCCAGGAGTAGGCCCAGTCAGAGTCCCGCTTGCCGGGAATCGGCAGAACGGCGTGAGCGATACGAGGACCCAGGTCGCGGGCGGGGTTCAGAGCGTAACCGGTGGGGCCGCCGAGGGACATACCCAGGACGACGATCAGCAGGCCGACAGAGATGGTGCCGACGCCGTCAGCCATCTTGTTGGCGCCGAGGGCGAGGATGCCCAGGACCAGCATGGCGGTAGCGATCACTTCAGTGACGACGTTCGCGCCATAGCTGCGGATAGCCGGGCCGGTGCAGAAGATGCCCAACTTGGCATCGGCGTCGTTCGTTTCTTTCCAGTGGGGCAGGTAGGCCAGGTAGACGAGCACAGCGCCGAGGAAAGCGCCGATCATCTGGGCGGCGATGTAGCTGGGTACTTGCGCCCAGGGGAATTTGCCGATGGCGGCGAGACCGATGGTCAATGCGGGGTTCAGGTGGGCGCCGCTGTAGGAACCGACGCTGAAGGCCGCGATCAATACGGCGAGACCCCAGGCGACAGTGATGACGATCCAGCCAGCGTTCTGGCCTTTCGATTTGTTGAGCAACACCCCGGCGACGACACCGTCACCAAGGAGAATGAGGATCATTGTACCGATAAGTTCTGCTGTAAACGGCGACATAACTTGTCCTCCTCGTACTGTTTTTCCTTCTGCTTTTTGGCATGCAACCAGCGGATTCGACGCGCCGGCTTGTCACTTGCCGCTTGCCCCAAATGATTCTTCATCGCTTGAATCGCCATCATCCCCCTTGCCGGTATGATCCGGAGCAATCGGAGGTGGCCGCTTTTTGCAGATCACTCCCTTCCTTGCGTAAAATATCACGACCACAAACATCGCGCGAAAGGTTCGAGCGTCTACGCGGCCGTCTCCTGAACTCCAAAGCCCGGGTCTAGTGAGTAAGAAACGGATAACCCCCAATTCAACATCAATTCGATGTCTCTTCGGGGGTTAACTCTTTTACTCCTAACCCGATATCAAATTGTTCTTAGTTATAACATTCTTCATCTACGGACAAATTCCTGCTGAAAAATTAGAATTATTATAAATTTACTGACTCGGTTCACTGGCGTCGCTTTTCCGGCTTACCTCCCCCCCTTAGAAAAAGAACCCCCGAAAAGCATCCTATCGATGCGTTCTCGGGGGGTTCTCTGTAAACTCCCAACCCACTGATCAACTTGTCTGACGCGCTGAGCAAAGGACCACTGCTGCTGCTGCGGACATTGGTCGCCTCTGGGTCTTTGCATCTTTGCGCATGTTGCATGTTATAACATTCGATATGCCGTTCGAAAATCCTGCTGTTCTTTAAAAAAATGTTATGAACAGAACCAGAGGTGGCGCAAGCTCGTCGATACGGCGTCGATCCCTTTTTCAAAGGCATCCCGCACATCCGCCTCGGTGCGCAACAGCCCGCCGGCGAGAACGGGGACGCCGAGGGCTTTTTTTAAGTCCTGAATAACGAAACGGGGAACTGTGGCCGGCAGGATTTCGACGGCGCTGGGCTTGACATCGCCGGCGACGCGAATGGCCGTCTTGATCGACTCAGAATCGACAATGAAGACACGTTGGACAACCCAGAGGCCTTCCTCTACGGCGAGTTTGACCAGATTGGACTTGGTGGTGACGATGCCATGAACGCCCATCCGCTTGAGCAGATGGATGCCAGCCTTGTCCTTTCCAATCCCTTCGATCAGATCGATGTGGGCCAACACATTTTTCTGGGCCGCCCGGATGCGTTTGATCGCGTTGGGCAGGTGGTTGACGTCACCGCCGAGCAAAAAGATGGTGCGGATCTTGGGGTGGCCGATCAACTCTTCCAGGTCCTCCAGTCGGCGAAGGGCGCCGCCGATCTTCGTTCCTTCCATAACCGTTTCTAAAAATCCCATGCTACCTCCCGAACACCAATCCTGCCGATTTGTATTCGTTCATTCATTCTCCATCTCGAGCAACAAATCCTGCGTTCACCCCATATTCTAGCAAGAGATCCGGTAACCCTTCCCCAGGTTAGTGTAACCGCCTCATCCTCATTGCTATCGCTCCCTTACCGACCAAACAAAGAAACCGAGAATCCCCCCTCGATTCGGAGGGCGCCCGGTTTTTTCTGACTGATATAAACGGCGTGTTTTACCGTATCACATAGTAGTAGGGATCCACCGCTTTCCCGTCAAAGCGAACCTCATAATGCAGGTGCGGCCCTGTTGTCCGTCCGCTGCTGCCGACCTCAGCGATGGGCTGATCCTGCGCCACCCTATCACCCACCTGAACGTAGACCTTGTGGAGATGGGCGTAGCCTGTCACGATGCCATCACCGTGATCGATCTCCAGGTGATGTCCGTAAATCGGATGGCCCAGTTCAACCTTGTTGACCGTGCCGGCAGATGCCGCCACGATCGCCGTTCCCCGCCGGGCAAAGAGATCGATCCCCTCGTGAGCCGCCCACTCTCGGGTGATCGGATGCCGTTGAAAGCCGAAGTTGCGGGTGATCTCGAACTTCGCCAGAGGCGGAACCAGCCCAGATTGGCGAGCCGCCTCTTTTTCGATGGCATCGGCCACGATTTCCAGTTCTACGCTATGGGAGGCTTTGACCAGCAGCACCCCTTCTTCCGGCAGTTCCTTCAGGGCCAGTTCAACGACATTTCCCTTTTCCCACTTTTCAGAGGCGTAAAGGACCCTTCCGCCGGCTTCCGTAGCCCCCTCTGCCATGGTTTTCGCATACTGCCCCAAGGCGATCAGGCCAAAGCCAAGCTCTGCCGCCAACTTGCCGATCGATCGATGCTGCGCAGGCGCTTCCTCGCCAAGGCTGCTCATTGTTCCCACGATCGCCAAGCGTTTCCCTTCTTCCGCCAGCCTCGCTGCGCTTTCTAATGAGGCTGACATGGAATGGGGGTTGGCGTTATAGGTGGCATCGATGAGCAACCGCCTCCCCGGCAGATGAATCGGAGAAAAACGCCCCGGTGTCTGCTGCACCTTTGTGAATCCCTTGGCGATCGCCTCCGGCGAAAGACCCACATGGTCAGCGACTGCCGCAACCAGCAACGCGTCGATCACGGCTGGACGTCCGTAAAATCCGGGCAGTTCCACCTCTACCTCCCGCTCTAACCCACAGAGTTGAAAGCGGGTTCCGTTGCGGTGCACCTGGATGCGCTCGGCCCACAGGGAGAGAGCGCTCATCTCGCGCTCCAGCCCCACCCAGCGAACAGGCGCCTTACAGCGTGTCAGTTCTAGGCTGCGGCAGCCTGGATCATCGCCGTTTAAAACGAGAAGCCCTTTTTCCGGGAGGTGTTTCAGCAATTTTTCCTTTTCCCGGCGCACACCCTCTCTTCCCCCGAGATCTTTGGCATGGCCCAGACCGATACAGGTGATCACACCGATCTCCGGCGCCGCCAACCGGCTGCCGAAATCAATACTGTTGGGGATGTAGGCGCCGACTTCGACTACGCCGAAGGCATGGCGTGGACGAAGTCGGAAGAGGGTATACCCGATCCCGTAGGGGCCGTTGTAGTTTCGCCAGTTTTTTTGCACCTCGCCGGCTTCAGCCAGCACAGCGGCAAGCATCTCTTTGGTTGTTGTTTTTCCGGCCGATCCGGTCACCGCCACGATGCGCGCCTTGCAGCGCCGGCGGTAGGCCTTGACCAATTTGAAATAGGCGTCCCGCACGGAAGCCGCGCCGATCACAGGCACACCGGCATTGGCTGCCGCAGAAGCCGCCCGAGCCGGGAGCACCAGCGCGCCTACTCTTTTGCCGGCCGCTCGGACGGCGTATCCCGCCGGATCGGCCAGATTGACCAGCGGGATCAGGACATCCCCCTTTCCGCAATCGGCCAACCGCTCACAAACATAGCGAACCGGATCCTCCGGACGCCCGGACAAGAGCTCTCCCCCTGTCGCTGCGACGATGGCGCCAACGTTCCATTCGTTCACGGGCAATACCTCCGATGGCAGTTTTGTATACTACCAAAATATGGTGGTTGCTGCCGGCTGTTACCCCAATCGCTGCAAGGGTCTCCGGCGCCAACGACAGTACCGGCATTCCATAAAAAAACCGGCGCCTACGCGCCGGTTCTCCCTGAACAACCTCATTTATCCATCTGCGATTGCGATCATCTATTTACCCAATGCCTTCCACTCGTCCGATGGCGTCAACGACGCTCACTCTCCATCGTTTTTCGGCAGGCCCATGGCAGGAGGAGCACTGCGGGGCGCCTTGATTTTTGAGAGGATTTTATCGGCAAATTCGCGCACCTCCGGCGTGCCGAGCGCCAAGAGGGTTCCACCATAGACGAGGGCGGCAGCTATTCCGGCCAAGATCATGGAGAGGACCGTCGCCCACCAGCCGCCTCCGGGAAAGAGGGCGATCAGGCGGGAAAAGCTGAATGCCAGTACGACTCCCATCAGCGTTGCGGCGATCGCCGCCCGGTAGAGCACATTCCACTGGGTCCGGAAGGACCAGCCGCCCACCCGCCGGTAGAGCAGCCAACCCAGGATCACCATATTCAAAGCGTTGGAAATCGACGTGGCCAGCGCCAGACCGCCATGAGAGAGCCAGGGAATAAAGAGGAGGTTCATCCCCACGTGGATGAACACGGTCAACGCCCCGATTTTGACCGGCGTGGCCGTGTCATGGAGGGAGTAAAAACCACGGGTGTACAAATCCCGGACAGCGGAGGGAAAAAAGCCGAGGCCGTAAAATACGAGGGCGAAGGCCGTCATCGCCGCCCGCGAGGCGTCAAACTTATCCCGTTGGAAGAGCACCTGGATGATCGGATCGCTCAGGAGCATGGTCACGACCATGATCGGCAACAGGATCAACGCGTAATAGCTGACCCCCCGGGCCAGGGTGTTTTTAAACCCCTCCTGATCGCCGACAGCCAGCATCGCCGACAGCGCCGGCAACAAGGGTATGGCAACGGCTGAGACAAAGACGCCCATGGGAAGCTGGGCAACCGTGTTGGCGTATTTGAGCGCCACGACGCTCTCTTCGGAGATGGACGCCGCCATGTTGCTGTCGATCAGGATGTGGATCTGGCTCACACCGACACCGAACAGCACCGGCAGAATCATCATCCAGAGCCGCCGGACGAGGGGATTATTCAAGCCCAGCGTGGGGTAGTACTGAAAACCTTCCTTCAATAAGCTCGGGATCATGACGACAAAGGATAATAAGGCCCCAAGGGTGGTCCCCCACGCCAATCCATGGATGCCCCAACGTGGGGCCAACAAAAAAATGGAGGCGATAACGACCAAGCTGGACAGGAGCGGGCCAATGGAGGAGACGAAGTAGCGGTTCAGGGAACTGAGCATGGCCATCGTCACACCGCCCAGGGACGACAAGATCAAGGTGGGGAATAAGATGAAGAGCAGTTCCCCCGTCAGATCGAGCAATGGCGGCGAAAAATCGGTGGCCAACAGAACAGCCACCTGCCGGGAGAAGACCATCCCAAGGCCGGCCAACAGGGAAATCCCCAACAGCACGGTGTTCAAAACGGCGCTGGCCAGTCGCCAAGCGGCGTCCCGGTGGCCTTTTTCCAACTCAGCCGTGAAAAGCGGGATAAAAGCCGCGCTAAAGGCGCCCGTCAAGGTGATGCCTACGATGTTCGGCAGGTTGAAGGCAACCACAAAGGGCCCAAGAACTTCGGCGCCGAATTTGGCGCCTACGAACATCTCCCGAACAAGTCCGATGGCTCTGCCCAGCAAGGTGAGCACCATGATCAAGGCGGCGGCTTTTGCGATTCGTTGTGCAGTCAACTTTTGCGCCCCCGTAGCTATATATTCGGTTTATCTTTCCGTTGACGATTGCTCCTCCTCTTGTTGCATTCTAAAGGTCGAACCGTCTTCGTCATTTTACCAGAAATGAAGCGGATCCTGTACGGTTTCTGGCAAAACAATTCATTCCTCTTTGGGCAAATAACGAAGCACCAGCAGTCCGACCATGCCACCGGCGAGCGCCGTAAATAGCTGCGGGAGCGAAAGGGCATTGGCGACAGCCGGCGGCGCCTGGATCACCCAATGGACTGCCGTCGCCATCACAGCAAATTTCAGCAATGCGCCGGCAGCGATCCCCGCTGGAGCGCTCCGCTTGCTCAGCAGTGAATAGCCTGCGCAGAAGATGCTGTTGCCGGCTGCGATGACAGGCACTGCGATCAAGAGCGGCATCGTCCCCGTCAAAAAAGCGAGCAGCGGCGTTAGGCAACCAAGGACAACAGCATAGGCGAGTCCATTATATCCAGCGGCGATGATCAGGAGCGCATTGACCGCCGGTCCCGCCACCCACTGGACTTTGATCTGTTGAAAAATCAACGCCAAGGACAAGAGCACGGCTGTTCGTACAGTACGATTCAGTTTCATATTGCCCCCCCTTTATACAGAAGTTATCCCTAGAACTCATTTTCTTCAGAAAAACCAATATTCCTATATTGCAAATATGACGATCAAAAGCCTTTCGAAAGAAGTTATTCCCTTGTGGAAATATTTATTTTGGTGAATATATTTCCATGGAAGGAGTTTCATTCAATTCGTCTAACATTTATTGCTGATAATAATAATGATTCAAAAGGATTGATGAAAGGTCATGGTTTCATGGAAACGGGTCTTATTGGTCTGTTGGTTCGGTTGCTTCGTCATCGCAGCCGGGATGAATCTGGTGCTTCCCTTTATCCCTCTATATGTGGAGCAGTTGGGTGTCCATGATATTGCGGAAATCGAGATCTGGTCTGGCATCACTTTTGGAGCGCCTTATCTCGTCTGCGCCTTTGCAACCCCCCTTTGGGGCGCCTTGACGGATCGGTTCGGGCGAAAACCGATGTTGTTGCGAGCAAGTCTCGGTATGGCCATTATCATGACACTACAAGGTTTTGTCGGTGATGTCTATCAGTTTTTAGGCCTTCGACTATTGATGGGCGCTGTTTCGGGGTATGTGTCGGCGGCCATCACCGTTGTGGCTACGCAAACGCCGAAAGATTCTTCCGGTTGGGCTCTCGGCACCTTATCTTCCGGCACCATCGGCGGAACTCTTTTGGGCCCCCTGATCGGAGGCGCCCTGGTCGAGATCATCGGCATGCGCCATGTCTATATTGTCACTGGCGCTTTGATCTTCGTTGCTTTCATCGTGACCCTGCTCTTCATCCAAGAAAATCACAAACCGACCAATAAAGCGATACTGTCGAATAGACAGGTCTGGGAAGCGGTGACGGATCGACGACTGATCTGGGCCATGTTCTTCTCCAACTTTATCTTGACCGCCGCCAATCTCACCATTGAACCGGTGGTGACGGTTTACGTCAACGAGTTACAAGAAGATGCCGGCCATCTGGCCATGATCGCAGGCGCTGTTGTCTCCAGCAGCGGCATCGCTACCTTTCTGTTTGCGCCATACTTTGGAAAGCTATCGGATCGAATCGGACCCAGAGCCGTTTTGCTCGGCGGTTTGGTCGCTGCGGCGATCTTCTACGTTCCCCAAGCCTTCGTAAAAGATCCCTGGCAGTTGATCGGCGTGCGGTTTCTCGCCGGCGCTGCCTTGGCGGGATTGCCTCCGGCGATTAATTCGATCGTTCGGCGAAACGTCCCCGATTATGTGGCGGGACGGATTTTCGGCTACAACCACTCTGCATTTTACATCGGCAGCATCTCAGGGCCAACCCTGGGCGGTATGATCGCAGCCCATCTCGGCATTCCCTATGTCTTTTTTGCGACAAGCGCGCTCCTCTTCGTCAATGCGGTCTGGGTATATCTGATGAGCGATCCGAGTCGCTCGATCCTTTGTCAAGAACAGGAAGAAAATTTGTCCCTATAAATTACCTCTCGATAGGCGCACAGAAAAACAATCCCCATCCAAATGGACAGGGATTGTTTTTTCTTTGCATTTTACACTTGGAAACGATGAACCAATTTCGCCAATCGTTCGGACATATCTCCCAAGTTGCCGGCGAAATTCTGAATTTCTTCCATGATGGCAACCTGCTCTTGCGTGGCCGCAGCCACGTTTTCCGTACCTGCCGACGACCGCTGCGCGATGTCTTTGATGGCCTCGATCTCATCAGCGATCTGGTCTCCATTTTGGGCGATCTCTTTGACCGCCGAAAGGGCTTGTTTCGTGTCGGTCAATACGTTGTTGATCGACTCCACAATCGCTTCGAAGAAGCGGTTGACGTCCACAACAATTTTGGAACCTTCCTCCACCGTCGATGTGCCTGAGGCCATGGTTCGGACGGCCTCTTGTGTTCTGACCTGGATCTCCTCAATCAGGTGACGAATCTCATTGGCCGCCGCACCGGATTGCTCCGCCAGTTTTCGCACCTCATCAGCGACAACGGCGAATCCCCTGCCCTGTTCTCCCGCCCGGGCCGCTTCAATCGCTGCGTTCAAGGCCAGCATGTTTGTTTGTGAGGCGATATTCGAGATGACCTCTACGATTTGGCCGATCGCCTGTGAACGCTGACCCAGATTTTTCACCACTTCCGATGATTCATTGACGGAACTCTGTATGGTGCGCATCTGGTGATTGACACGCTCCAGCGTTTCTCGCCCATCTTCGGCGTACTTGAATGCATCATTCACTCTTCTTGCCGCCGCTTCCGTGCGTTCCGTTACCAGTCGGATCGAAAGGGCCAATCGCTGATTGCTCTCCGAGGATTTTATGGTTCGCTGCACCGTATCATGGGCGCCGAGGGCGACCTCCTGGGAGGTGATGGCGATTTGCTGGGTGGCTTTAACGGTTTGGACACTGCTTTCCACCATTTTTTTCGAGTATCCGCTCACCTGGGTGGCGTGTTCTTGGACGTTGCAGATCACTTCACGCAGATTGGCCATCATTTCCTTGAAGGCCTTGGCCAGCTCTCCCACCTCGTCTTGTTGCGTTTCCATCTGTTCGAAATTGTGGCTCAGATCTCCCTGGGAAATCTGCGTCGCATGGTCACGGAGCTGCAGGATGGGCTCTGTAAAGCGGTTGGAGAAGTAATAGGTCGTCGCTGCCACCAGCGCCAACAGCAACAAGGTCACCCATAGAAAGGTAGCCATCATGGCGTTCAAGGGACCCAACACTTCTGACGCAGGCAACGAAACGGCAACAGACCAATCAGCGCCAGGCACGGGACGGAATGCGACAAAATGCTCTTGGTTGGATTCATCCCGATAGAGGGCAACCCCCGGCTCGCCGCCCACAATTTGCTTGCTCAAATCTTTTAAAGGTTGATTGACGCCTTCGTCCTTCAGATAGTTGACCTTCATATTGAGTTCTTTATTCGGATGGGCGATCACCGTTCCGTTATTATCAAGCAAAAAGGCGTATCCGTTCTGGCCGATTTTATAGGAGGCGATCTGTTCCGATATCCGATCCAGTGTGATGCCGCCGCCTGCCCAGCCGATGATTTTCCCATTTTCTTGAATCGGATAGTTGAAGTTGATGACAGGTTTGCCCAAGCTCTTGGAGATGACAGGCGAAGACATGGCTATTTTCCCTGTCTTCATGGCCTTTTGAAAATAGTCGCGATCGGACACGTTGGTCGGAGAAACGGTGGCCACTGTAGACTTGCCGTCTGGCGTACCGTAAAGCAATGCAAAAAGATCCTTATTCCGTTTTAACTCGGATTTGAGGTACGGTTCTACCTGTTCCGGACTTAACGTGCGAATGGGAGAAAGGCCTAACGTCTCAAGGTATTTTTCAGTATCATCAAGCCAACTGCCTATGTTATTGGCCACGACTTCGGACTGAGTCATCATCGACTGCTTCAGCTGAGTTAAAAAGACATCCTTCGCTTTCATGTATACGATGCCGGCGATACTGCCGATAGCGACGGTCATGCTTAAAAAGAAGAAGAGAATCAACTTCGCTTTAATGCTTTTCATAAAAAACCTCCCTTGCTTTAACGCACTGGAAAGACAATACCGCTATGTCCGAATTTTAACACAGGCTCTGCACGCAAATTGTCGAATTGTGTTACTGTTGACTTTTTTTTATAATTCAAGAGATAAGAAGATAACAAAAACTGGCTGAAGAAGTGCGTGCTTCTTCAGCCAGTTTTACCTTTTGCCTATTTTTCTGTATAGCCTCCTCGTTACCCTGTGACGTGCCTGTTGATGATCCCTTTAATCTCCCTGTCCGTTAAGACCGTTTTCTTCCGTTTTATCTCTTCGAAGATGTCTGTTACCAATGTGTCGTCACAGGCGATGCCTCTTTTTTTCAGCCAATAGACGACGTTCGATTTGCCGCACATGGGGCCGACCTCAATGATTTGTTCAAAACCCAATTCTCTTGCCGGAACAGAGGTGTAGACGAGGTCGGCCAGGTCCGATTGGCCCGATTCCTCCGCTTTGATGATCGCCGAGGCATGGACCCCAGTCCCCGTCCGGTAAGCGTCAAGACCGAATATCGGTTGGTTGCTCGGGATTGGGAATTTAAAAGAGGCGGACACCAACTCGGCATACCGGCGTAAGAGTTTGAGGTTTTTCCCTGGGTAGCCCATCAGTTTTAGATTGACTAACAGTTGTTCGATACTGGTATTGCCCACCCGTTCACCGATGCCGAGGGCCGTCGCGTGGATGCGGTCAGCGCCGCATTCGACGGCGACCAGCGCATTCACCAGCGCGAGCCCTCGATCGTTATGACCATGCCAATCGATCAAAACATCGGGATTGCTCTTTTTCACGACTTCTCGGGCGAATTTCAGTATAGACTGCACCCCTTGGGGCGTGCTATGTCCGACGGTGTCACAGATCCCGATCCGGTATGCGCCGTTTTCAATGGCCGTTTCTAAAATCGGCCCTAAGTCTTCAGGATTGGACCGCGTCGTATCCTCCGTTAAAAAACAGACACGCAAGCCGTTTTCAACGGCAAATCGAACGCCCTTTTTTACATGTTCCAGTATGAACTGCAAATCCCAGCCCTCGACGTACTGCCGAACGGGGCTGGAACCGATGAATAGATTGGCGTCGATGGCGACGCCACAGTTTTGGGAGACATCGATGATCGCCTGGATATCTGCCGCAACGGTTCTTCCCGCGCAGATCATCTCAATCTGGAGTCCTTGATTGAGCTTGTACTCAATCAGCTTTTCGACAGCCCCTTTGACCTTTGTGGAGGCGCCCGGGTAGCCGATCGTCGCAAATTCAATGCCGATTTCGTCCATTACCGATATGAGGGATTGCATCTCTTCCTCGTCAGGCATCGAAATCGAGGGCGACTGAATACCATCGCGAAGCGTTTCATCAACAATACAGACTGACTTTTTTTCATGAAGACTTGAATAATCCGCCCCATTCCAATCATAGATGATATTTACGGACACGCTTCCCTATCCTTTCACTCCGAACGCGTAAGGTAATTGATCAGGCCGCCCGCGAGAAAAATCTTTTGAATCACTTCCGGATACTGTGGGATCGAGTATTGCTTGCCGGTGGACACATTTCTGCAGATGAAGCTTTCGAAGTTGATCTCCAAATCGTTCAAATCGGTCGTCTCTTCTACGATTTCGGGAGATTCAATGACAGGCAGCCCCATATCGATGGCGTTTCGAAAAAAAATACGCGCAAATGAGTTGGCGATTACACAGGAAATACCGGCGCCTTTGATGGCCAGGGGCGCATGTTCCCTGGAACTGCCGCATCCGAAGTTCTTGCCCACGACCAAGATATCGCCCAGTTGTTTCCGCTCTTGGAACAAAGGATCGAGGTTGATCAGGCAATACTTGCCCAGTTCTTTGGGATCGGTGGTGTTGCTGTATTTTGTGGGGATGATGACGTCTGTATTAATGTCATCGCCGTATCGCAGCGCTCTTCCCATTAAAATATTACTCATTGCAAAGGTCCTCCGGATGGATGATTTTCCCTGCGACGGCGGAAGCCGCTGCCACCGCTGGATTGGCCAGATAGACACGGCTGCTGGGCGAACCCATTCTGCCGACGAAATTGCGATTGCTTGTGGAAAGGCACACCTCATCATCGCCCAAGATCCCCGTATGACCGCCACAGCAGGGTCCGCATGTGGGCGATTGAACCGAAGCGCCTGCGGCGATAAAGGTCTCCATGATGCCTTCTTCGGCCATCTCCTCCAGGATCGCGTAGGTTCCTGGGATGACAATCAGGCGAACATCGGGATGTACTCGCCGTTTCGACAAAATCTTGGCCGCCTGCCGCATATCTTCCATTCTTCCGTTTGTGCATGAACCGATGAAGACCTGATCGACAGCGATCTCCTGAAGTTCCTTCACCCCTTTGACCTTTGACGGCAGGTAGGGCTCGGCAACAAGCGGCTCCAGATCGGAGATGGAGATCGGGATCTCCTGAACATACTCAGCGTCTGCATCAGCCTTTAGCCGCAAGATGTCCTTTTTCTTGTGGTATTTCTTAAAGTAATCGGCGGTGACATCATCGACTTCAAAAATTCCCGCCTTGGCTCCAGCCTCGACGGCCATATTGCAGATGGTGATCCGATCCGCCATATCCAGATGCTTCAACGAGGGCCCCGTAAATTCGAGGGACTTGTAGGCTGCGCCGTCGACACCGATCATGGATATGAGTTTTAAGATGATGTCTTTTCCCTGCACATATTTCTTTTTCTTGCCTGTCAACACCACCTTGATGGCTGGCGGCACTTTGAACCAGAGTCGTCCCGTCGCCATCGCTGCGGCAAAATCGGTGCTGCCGACGCCGGTGCCCAAGGCGCCGAAAGCGCCGTAGGTGGTCGTATGGCTGTCAGCTCCGATGATCAAGTCGCCTGGGTTGCATAAGCCTGAATCGGGTACGTAATGATGGCAGATCCCGCCCCGTCCGACTTCGACGTGGTGGGTGATCCCATGTTTGCGCGCAAATTGCCTCATCTGATTGGACAGATTTGCCGTATTTGTATCTCTCGCCGGCACAAAATGGTCTTGAACGAGGACGACTTTGGCGGGGTCAAAGACTGCTTTCCCAATTTTCTCAAACTCTCCAATCGCCAACGGTACGGTCGCATCCGTTCCCATGACAAGGTCCACATTGGCAAAGACGATCTCGCCCGTCTTAACCTCCTTTCCACCGTTGTGGGCTTGAAAGATTTTTTCCGCCATGGTTTTTCCCATGTGACACTTCCTTTCGATAGATAAGCAACGTCATAGACTATACGGTTAGGGAACGAATTGTATTTCACAATTCATCAATTTATCTAAAATTAACCATACATTAAATTGGTTGTCAATTTATTTTTAGGAGTATATGCCATGTTTGGCGAAAAAAAAAGCGCTCCTCAGCGAGAGCGCGATCCCAATGTTCAATAGCCCATCGATTCGATTCAATAGGGTGAAGGCGAGTCGTCTTGCCAGTCGCCCAATCCCATCAACGCATCACTGATCAAGTCGTGGCTGATGATGGACCGGACGCCCTGGGCGGCCAGCTTTTCCTGGGGACCGTAGCCGATCATGGTGACCAAAACGGCTCGGCAGTCGGAAAGGGACTCGACGGCCGTCTTTACCGCCGGCGGCGGTCCGCCATCACAGGAACAGTGGGGAACGACGGGACGGTCCTCAATAAAACGGTACCCTTGTCCATCCACCTCAAAGATCAAAAACCGGCGGGCATGTCCGAAGTGCTGGTTCACCAGTTTCCCGTCACTGCTGGCAACGGCTACTTTGATCGCCATCGCCATCACTCCTTTCTCCATCAATCTGTATTGCGTTGGACCATTTTTTGTCGTCGACCGGATCGGCTGATCGAGAAAACAGAAAAGGCCCCAGAAGGGTTTCCCCTTCTCGGACCTTCTTCGGCCTCTCAAGGCGTCCTCTGACACCTTGTCCGGTTGCTACTTCGATTATACTGAGCATCCCTATGGCATTCAATCTTTTTCCGGGCATCTGCTAGCGACAATTGACCGTAAAGAGATAATTCCACTTGGATGCATGCCTCAGTTCGTCTGTATAGATCTCGGTGATCATGTTGCGGTAGGGTAAAAATTCGAATCCATTGAGGACCTTCCGGTAGCGTTCGACAGCGCCCAACTCGCCGAACAGGGCTTTACGGATGCCTTCGCAATAATTGATCGGCCGCTCGAAGGTCGCCTCAGCCGCCGCAGGGGCTTCCTGACCGGTCACCTGCCAGTAAATCTCCCGCAGCATCCGCCCATGTTTCCGTTCGTCATCGCGGATCGACGCCACGATGTCCTTTTGATCCCGTGGGGCGGCGTTGAGCATGTAATCATAGAAAAGGTCATCTTCCCGTTCGGCCTTCACGGACTCGACGATCAGGCGCAAGGCCTCCGGTAAGGCGTACACCGCTGTGTACATATGGGTAGGGTAATAGCGGTAGGTGACGAAGGGATAGCCTGGGTAGGGCGCCGGAGGGCTGGTGGATGGCATGTCGTCTCGCTCCCTTTTTGCCATCATACTATGCAGGCGGTCAGGGCGCGGTCACACCGAAGAGCGCCGTCGAGTCGGCATGCTCGATGAAAATCGGCACGAGTCCGGGATCGAAGAGGCTGCCACACCCCCGCTCCAACTCGTCGAGGGCCGCTTGCGGGCTGATCGCCCTGGCATAGACCCGGTCATGGGTCAGCACATCATAGACATCGACGATCGACAGGATGCGAGCCAGGCGGGGGATCTCCTCGCCTTTGCGCCCATAGGGGTAGCCGGAGCCATCCCAACGCTCATGCAAGGCCAGGATCGCCTCGGCCACCGCCGGTTCACCGATGGATTGGGCCATCCGGCAGCCGATCTCGCTGTGTTGGCGAACGACTTCCCATTCCTCCGGCGTCAGCGGCCCCGCTTTGCCGAGGATCCCTTTGGGCAGGGCCACCTTGCCGATGTCATGAAGGGAGGCCAACAACATGAGGTTGCGCATCTCTGTCGAGTGGACGCCGATGCCGAGGCGACCGGCAAAATCGGCGGCCATCTCGCGCACCCGCTCCACATGGCCCTCGATCTCGAAGCAGGTCTCCCGCTGCAGCGCCTCCAGCCCCAGCACAATGTTCTGAAGGACGCGGCGGCTCTCAGGCAGTTTATTGCTGTACATCCGGTTCTCAGCCAGCCGGAAGAGGTCGCTGAATGCGACCGGCTTCTCGGCTGTGGCGCCCCCGAGGGCCATGCTGAGATCGATCGGCGCCGGCGCGGCTTGCCGGCAGGCCGCGTAAATCTGGTCGCAAAGGGCCTGGCAGGCGACGGCGTTGGTCTGCGGCAGCAGAATCAGGAACTCGTCGCCGCCCCAGCGCGCGGCCATGCCTGCCTCGCAACAGCAGTCAAAGAGGATCGCGGCGGCGCTGGCAATCAGCCGGTCGCCCGTTTCATGACCGAAGACATCGTTGGTCAATTTCAGCCCGTTAACGTCGGCCACGATGACGCTGAAAGGGTATTGCGAGGCCGTCATCAAGGAAGGCAGCAGGGTCTCCGCGTAGTTGCGATTGTACAATCCCGTCAGTTTATCGTGGGTGTTCAAAAAGGCCAGTCTGGCATCGGCTTCTTTTTTCTCTGTCAAATCGGTCAGAATGAGGAGAATTACATCCTCCTCCCGGCGGCCGGGCGGAGAGACAAGCAACCGGGCCTGCACTTGAATATGCCGCACTCCGATGCGCAAACCGGTAGGAACCTGTTGGAGGAGCCGGTTTCGGCTTGCTTCGTCTTCGGCAGCGAAAATGGCGCAAAAGATGCCCTCGAGTCGCAGGCCCTCCTCCGAACCGGGAGGTGTCAACAGTTCGACAATATTGACGCGGGCGATCTTTTTCTCTTCAAAAATGCGCGCGCACTCGGCGCTGTACTCCTTCTGAACGATCAGGTCGCGACCAAAGGTCAGAAAGCCCTGGTTGGAGTTATCGAGCAGCGTCCGGATCTTCTCTTCGCGCTCTTTTAAAATCGTCCCCTGGATGTCGCTGATCAAGAAGGCTTTTTTCGTTTCTTTCAACAGTTTTTGATAACTCTGCGCCAGCGCCTCGTATTTGAACAGCAGCGGGTTGTCGCCATGGCGAGGATCAGCCAGTTGTCGCAAGGCGTCCTCGAGGACCCGTTTCTCCTGTTCAAATAAAAAACCGCCCTGTTCTTCTTTGGTCATTTTCTACCTCCCCCCTTCGGCGAGACATCCCTTGCGGCCCTCGGGGTAAAGACGAGCACCGTGATATCATCCCGCTGGGCTTCTTCCCCCATGTAGTCAGAAAGGGTTTGGGTGAATATCTCCTGCTGCGCCGGCAGGGCGACGCCGCTAAGACCGGCGATCAAGTTTTTGAAGCGTCGTTTTCCGAAGGAGTAGTCCTGAACGCCGCCGTTTTGATCCAGATAGCCGTCTGTCGTGAGGTAAAGGAAGTCGCCTTCTCCCACCTCCACCACCCGGTTTTCGATGGAATCATCCGATGCAAAGCGGGGGTGGCCGATGCTCTTCCTGCCGCCCTTCATCACGGTCACTGATGTAGAAGCTCCAGACTGGTAGAGGTCCATCCCGGCGCCGGCGAAGACAACACGCCTTCCCTTGATCGAACAGAGGCCAATGTCAAGGCCGTCATAGCGCGTTTCCCCGTCCGCTTTTTTCTGGATCGTCTCCCGGACAGCCTGGTGCAACCGCCGCAGGATTTCGGCGGGATCCTCTCGAAAAGCTTCATCCGTTCGCTCATCGGCGATATGGTTCAACATCGTGGTGACGGCCATCGTCATTAACGCGCCGGGGACACCGTGTCCCGTGCAATCGCCGACAGCGACGATGCACTCGTCGTCATTGTAACGGCGGATCCAGAGGAAGTCGCCGCCCACGACATCGCGGGGGCGCCAGATCAGGAAGTGTTCCGCAAACAGTTCTCCCAGTTCGTATGGCGCCGGAAGCACCGCATCCTGCAATCGTTTGGCGTAATCGATGCTGTCCATGATCTTGCGGTTTTTTTCAGACAGTTCCCGGGTGCGCTCCCCCACAATCCGCTCCAGTTCTTCATTTAGCTCCAGGGCGCGCCGGTAGGGGTCAGCGATGCGCCGGGATACGATGTAAAAGACAATGCAAATCAGGGTGACGGAAAGCAACCCTGTCACAAACATGTTGACCAGGATCGAGTTCAGCACCGCCAGGCTCTCGGCGCGAGGAACCTGAAAAACCAGTTTCCAACCGGTGGCGCGGATCGGCTGGCTGATCAGGTCCAACCGATTTCCAGCGCCGTCCACGTATTCCATCACGCTCGTTTCGCCCTGATCGTTCGCGCTGAACAAAACCTTCTCCTCGATCGCATCGGGCAGATAATCAGCGAGGTTTTTCCCGTTGCACTCCAAACTGTCGGAGAGGTGGATGGCGCCCTTCTCGTCAACCAGCCAAAGACGGCTTCCGGCGCTGAACCGGTACTGCTGGAATTCCTGCGCCAGATCCTCCAGGCTGAGGCCGACGCCCGCCACACCGTAGGCTCTCGCTGCGCTGCCGATACGGGCGTTGACGAATATGTAGGTGTTCTGTCGCGCCTTGTTGTAGTCGAGATGGACCTGTAGCGGCGCCTTTGAGGCGAGAAAATCGAAGAACCAGCGATCATAGGGATCCTGGGGATCCATCGTCTGCATGATTTTCCCCTGCTCGCCCCAGTAGTTTCGCGATTGGGCGCTGACGATGAAGGTGTTCACATAACCATGATCACGAGCGATATCGACCAGCTTTTGGCGCGCTTTATCGCCCAGTTGATCATCCCGTTCACCTGTCGCCACCCACTCCGTCACTGTCGGATCGCTGGCAAGCAGGCGCGCCGTCTCGGTGGCCCGCTCCAGCCGCCCGTCGATGCGGGCCGCCATGGACCGGGCGATGTAATGGAGGTCCTTTGTTTTCAACTTGTCGATGACGCCGGTTCTCGTAATGGAATAGCCAATGACGCCGGTCAGCAGGACGGCCAGGGTGATCATGGCCGTCGCCAGCACGATGACCTTCATCGCGCCACGGTCATAGAGAACGTTCCGTCCTCCCTCAAGAAGGCCCTTTTCCTTCTCCAGCCCCATCGTCATCGCGCCCCTTTTGTCATACAGCGTTGCGCTGGGCCTCTGTGCCCCAGTCATGGGAGATGGTTGCTACCGTCCCGGTCCGTCTTTCCTCTCCCGAGAGATGATCTGAAAGGGCATCGACACGTCTTCCTTAAACTCCTCGGCGCATTCCAATTCGCTGTCATTATCCTCATCATAGTACCAGTTCAGTGACAGTCGTTTCCCCTTCTTAAAGGCGTCATCCAACTTCTCCAGAAGCATCATGACACACTTGGAACTGCTCGTGTTGATGTAGGGGAAACTGAAGTCGATGACAACGTTGACTTCAGCCGTCAGTTGGTCCAGGTAGGCATCGACCCACCGCAGGACCGGCTCGTAAAAGGTAAAGGCGTTTTCCGGGTATGACTGGCCGGATAACTTCAACATATGTCGCTGCGGGTCGAAGTCAACCTCCGGCGTTCCTTTTGATCCGGCAATGAAGAGCTTCTCCATGGCAATTCCACTCCCTATATGATGGCTGTCAATGTGAAGAAAGCAAACCGCTCATCGATGTGGATGATCGAGTATTCCAAGGGGGCGCTGGTTTTGCGGGCGATATCGATGAGACCGAGGCCGGCGCCGAGGCTGCCGGGCGGCAGTTCCTTTTTCATCTGTTCCTTGTAGAGTTTTTTCAGTTCCAACTTGTCCAGGGCGCTCACCCGATCGATGCGCTCCGCCAAAACCGGCGCGTCAGCGATTTCGATCAGGTTGCCGGAACTGACATAGGTGCCTCCCATTCGCTTCCCGATGACAATGATCCCAGAATTGGCCACTCGCTCATAGACGTCAGCGCCTTCTTTGACGGTAATGTAGTTTTTGATGTTCTGCGTTTGTTCGATAAAGATGGCGAAGATATTGAAGATGTCATTCTTCGGCCGGTTTTCGTTTTCCAGGTAGCTCTTCACCGCTTCGCCCAGTTCCTCAATGATCCCCTGGGTGAAACGTCCGGAAAAGCTGATCAACACGTTTTCACTGCGAAGCGCCTGCTGCAGTTCAATCATACGGTTGCCGTTCATATTGCTGCCTCCCTTGACGCAGATTCGGTTCCATATTATCATCTTTTGCTTCCCAACGGATCGGCGCGTTTCCATTATAAAATAAGCAGCCCCGGTGTTGATTAAAATCTTGGCGAAGTACCTAAAGTTGATCTAAAGGATTGACACAAGGGGATATGTCATTCAAGCGCTCGCGAAGGGAAAAGGATGCAGGACGAATTGTGTCGAACTATTAGACAAAAGGAAGAAACGGGAGGGATAGAATGCAGGGGAAAAAAGTCCTGATTGTGGAAGATGACGCGAAAATCCGCCAACTGTTGATCCTCTATCTTGAAAAAAATGGGTACCTCACGGCGGCGGCGGAAACAGGTTCAGAGGCGCTGCGTCTCTTTGAGTCCGAACAGCCTGACCTGCTCCTGTTGGATATCCTTCTGCCCGATATGGACGGCTACCAGATCTGCCAGGAGATCCGCGACTGTTCCAATGTGCCGATCCTCTTCATGAGTTGCATGAAGGAGGCGGAGCACATCATCCAGGCGCTGAAACTGGGCGGTGACGACTATATCACCAAGCCCTTCGACCCAAACGTGCTCGTGGCCCGGGTGGAGGCCAAGCTGCGCCGGGCGCCCATCTTCCGGCGGGTCTCTCATGCAGAAGAACCGGCGCCGACCCGCCTGCTGGTCTTTGACGACCTGGAGATCGACCTGGCCAACTACCGGGTCACTGTCGGCCGCCAACCCGTCTCCCTGGCGGCCAAAGAATTGCAACTTCTTTTCTTCCTGGCTCAACACCCCAATCAGGTCTTTACGGCCCAAGAGCTGTACACGCGGATCTGGGGGTATGAAGATGTGGGCGACTACCGGACCGTCATGACCCATGTCAGCAACATCCGCAAAAAGATCAAATCCGACCCGTCGGCGCCGGAGCGCATTCAGAACATCCGCGGTTTTGGCTATAAATTCAACGGCTGACGCTTTTTGCGGCGATACGGCCACAGGAAGGAGTTGCCTACGTTGCCGAGGGATGGCGATGGCAATACGCTATTCGGTAGGGAAACCCTGGTGCTGAATTCAGCGAAGGCCGAGGTTGTCCACATTTCCGCTCCCGAAGCGAGGCAGACCTTTGCCGACCTCACTTCAGAATACGAAAAACTTCTGAAGGTATCGGCAAAGATTTTTAAAATCAGCGACATCCAGGGGCGGTTGCTCAAGGAACGGGAGTATGAGATCAATGAGGCCAATGGGAGCTTGCACCGCCTGGAGCAGTCGCGCCGCCGTCTCGTCTCCGACATCTCCCATGAACTGGGCACACCGATGACCTCGATTCAGGGGTATCTTCGGGCCATGCTGGACGGGATCGTGGCGCCCGATCCGGAAAATCTGAAGATGGTTTATGAAAAAGTCCTGCTGGTGAACCAACTCGTCGAGGACCTCTTTGAACTGTCGAAATTGGAGTTCGGCCAGCCCGCTTTCGATCTGAAACGGATCCAACCGGATGTGTTGGCTGACGATCTGGTTCGCCGCTTTGGCGCCGACATCCGGCAACGGGGCTTCCGTTTTGAATCTTCGCTGGCTCTGCCCTCTCCCGCCGCCGGCGCCCTTTTTCTCTCTGTGGACACGATGCGCATCGAACAGGTGATGAACAACCTGATCTCCAATGCGCTGAAATACACCGCACCAGGGGGAACGATCCGGCTATGCTTTCGCTTTATCTACCCCGATGAGGCCCCCCTGCCCCAGAAAACGCCTGTGTCGTTGCAAATCCGTGTGGTCGACAACGGTCCGGGTATCGACGAAGCGGCGCGGGCACAGGTATTTGACCGTTTTTACCGGGCAGACCGTTCCCGCCAGGAGGAAGGCGCCGGTCTCGGCCTGGCGATCGCCAAACAGATCGTGATCGGCCACGGCGGGCAGATCGGCCTGGAGAGTCAACTCGGCAAAGGCAGCACTTTTTATTTTACACTGCCCCTCACAGCCACCCCTCCCGGGGTATCAGCGTATTCACAATCAGGCAAAAAAGGAGCCTCCGAGAAGTGACACTCGGAGGCTCCTTTTTTGCCGATTAGGGGGCGGCAACGCCGTCGGCCCGTTTCTTGCTTTGAAAGATGCCCGAAGCCAACAGGGCGCCGCCGAACACGAGCGCTGCGCCCAACCAATGGTAGCCGTAAAGGGGTTCCTGCAAGCCCCAATAGGCGATGGCGGCGGCATAGACGGTGATCAGGTTTTGAAAGAGGGACGATACGGTGGCGCCATAGGCTTGGACCGCCTGGTTCCACCAGTAGAAGGCGAGGACCGACGCAAAAAGGCCGAGGTATACGGCAGCGCCCCACATCCATGGCGCCGCTGGTTGGCGGGTGGCAGCGGAAAGGTTCCAGTCGTAAATTCCCATGGGAAGCAGGAGCAGCGCGCCGATGGCGAAGGAGTAGCCTGTGGCCGCCAGGACTGGCACGTCTTGCGCCGCCTTGCGCCCGGCGATTGTATAGAGCGCCCAGAGGGCCGTCGCCAGCAACACCAGCAGGTCGCCGGGATTGAAGGACAACTGAGTCAGCCGTTCCCACGATCCCTGGGCCGCCACGACAGCGACGCCTGCCACAGACAGGATGATGCCGGCCGCTTGGGTGCGCTGTAATTTTTCACGATCGATGAGAAAGACGAGCATGGCCGTGACCATCGGGCTCAGCGCATTGATCAACGTGGCGTTTACCGATGTGGTATAGCGGAGTCCCAGGTAAAGAACGGTGTTGAAAAGGCAGACGCCTGACAAGGCCATGAGGGTGATCCAGCCCCAGGAACGCCGGGTGATGCGCTCGATGGGATAGGTGCGGAGGGCCATCGGCAACATGATCACCGCGGCGATGACGAAGCGGATGCTCGATAAGGCAAAGGCGGGGATGGCGACGACCAGCAGCCGTCCCATCACAAAGTTGGTCGCCCAGATAAGCGGCGTCAGGATCAGTTTATAAAAGGGGTTCAAGGGTTCTCATACACGACCTTCCTATATTAAAGTATACATTTTTGTGACAAACATTGGGCAAAGGGCTGCCTTCATTTCATCATAACACAATTCCAGCCATCGGGCGAAGTGACAAAGATGACAACAAAAATAAAGAACCGCAGTCAAGCGCCTGCGGTTCCACCGAGGTTGGATTCTTTGTATCTACGTATCTACATGAGACGCATTCCCTTTACCCCTCGGTACGCCGCTGCCGCCAAGCCAACATTGACAGCGGAACCGACAACCAGAAAGGGCATGACGGCCACGACGGCGGCCCAGCCGCCCATGAGCAGCATCGTCAAGGAGGAGACGACGCCGTTCAGAAACACACCGGCGATGAACGCCGCCGTCAGGCCGAACCGCTCCTTTGTCCAACGAAAAACCCAGGCCCACAGGGCCATCTGCGCGGCGATAAAGAGATGAACCGGCAGGGTGAGCGGAAAACCGACAACCATGGCGGTCAGCAGGTGTCCGAGGGTGATGACGATCATCCCCCCTGTCGCCCCAAGGGCCAGGGCGGCGAAAAATCCGGGGAAGGAGTCGAGGCCGATCGTGCCGACGGGGCTGGGGATTTTGATCATGGCGCCAACGGCGCTCAAGGCGATCAGGACGCCCATCAGGGCGATTCCCCGGATGCTCTTCCAGGAAAAGCCTGTCTGATTGTATTCCAAGGGCATGTGGCTCATGTTGAAAACCTTCTTTCCTGTTCTTTGGCATGTTGTTGCTGTGGAACGACGATCGCTTGGGAACGGCGATCACCGGAACGAGCGCCTTCGATGTCGTGATGTCCTGACCTTTACCGGGCCTTCTCCTTCAATTCGCCGAGATGGTGGATAGGCGCGCCGGCGATCTGGGGCGGCGATGTCTCGGCGGTAAAGATCAGGCAGGTGGAGGGGCCCGCCGATTTAGCCAAATCCAGCGGGGTGTCTTCCTGCCAGCCGACGACTCGGCAACGGACGGCTGCCGCCAGGTTTTCGGCCTCGACGCGAATCCCTTTGGAACCGACGGGCACCACTTCACGCACACGGGGATCGGCCAGCAATGCCCGCACATGTTCAGCCCGGGCGATGGGCTTGCCGTCATCAGACACCACCTCGGCGCCGACTTTCGGCCACCCGAGGCAATAGACCTGATCACCGGGCCGCGAGGCGCCCACGCGAAGGCCCTCCCTTTTTACAGCCCCGACGACGGTGATCCCCACACCGGTCTGTTCCGTAGGGATGTTTTTTTCGGTGCTGATGGCGATAGGCAGATCGCGCTTGCCGATGGCGCCGAGTTCGTCGCGAACTCCGGCGAGCACCTCACCCCCTGTGGGAAAGGGCTCATTGGCGATGGCTGCCGTCAGCGCCACCGGTTCTGCGCCAACGGCGAGCACCTCCATCAAGGCGACCCGGGTGGTGCAGATCCCCACGATATAAGGGGGGACCTGCACGGCATCACGTTCCTTGCCGCCGATGGCGCCGCAGGAGTCGCAGGCCACCACCAGGCACTGGTCGTCAGAAAGAAACACCACTTCCACATCGCGTCCCTTGTATCCCAAGGTTTCCACCTCCTTGAAGTTCATTGCCCCTGGGCATTCTGCGAGCAAAAGAAAAAGCCCATAGCTTCTCTATCGCCGTCAAGGCAACAATAAAGAAACCATGAACTTTGCCATCATTCATGAACGGTCATGTTCCAGGCAGGTCTCCTGACTCCGATTCATCACCGCTGCGCGCCTTCCCGGTTTCCCAGTGGCAACCTGCGCAGGGCTCCTCGTCACAGTGGCGGGTCCGTCCGGGAATCACACCCGGTTCCCTATTCTCCCCCCAAGAGGGGCACCTGAAACATGGCTATGCTCTTTGTTTGTATTATAAGTCACAAAGAGCCTGTTTTTCAACAGGAGCAACCCGGTTTTCTCGACATCAGCTTTTACTTTCTCGAAGCGAGAAATTCGGCTACCGCCCTCAACCTTCCGCCGCGCTGTTCCGCACTCTCGGTGTCAACACTGCATTCATCTTCTGGAACGTTTCCACCGCCTGGGCCAACTCAAGCGCAGAGAGTTCCTGCAGTTGGCCATTCAACCGCTCGAAGCGGGCCTCCTGAATCGTTTGAATGGTCTTCAACCCTGTATCCGTCAGTGAAACCATGACGACGCGCCGATCCTTTTCAGACCGCTCCCGCGTGATGAGCCCCATGCCAGCCAGTTTGTCCATCATGCCGGTCACAGCGCCGGAGGTGATCCCGATCTGGTCGGCGATGTCGGTGGCCTTGCAGGTCCCCGACTTCAATAATATGTACAACAGAAAGATCTGCCCTTCGCCCAGATGGTATTCAGGGCCGATATCCTGGACGGCGCACTTGACATTATAAAAAAAAGCCTCTAACAAATCCTTGATGGCATTTAATTGCTGATCCTTCACCGCTTCTTCCCTTGACAGTTCTTGTCCTCTCCCTTACGATCATATCGTCTTAGTCGCTAAATATTTTAGCCTCTAAGATAAATATTAGGCCGGTAGGTACCGGCTGTCAATGAAAGCATCATTTGTATTTGGCGGAGGAGGATTTTACGGTGAAGAGACAAATCGGCGTCAGCCTGCTTGCCGTCGCCCTGCTGGCAGCGGGGACAGGTTGCGGGAAAACGCCTGAACCGGCAAGCACCGAAGCGCCGCCCCAGACAGTGACGGTCGCCAAGGCGGAGCGCACAGACCTGTCCAACGTGCTGACCTTCAGCGGCGCTCTGGCGGCAAAAGATGAATTAAAGCTGGTCCCGAAGGGCCAGGGCAAAGTCGCCCGCATCAACGCCGAAGTGGGGCAGCGGGTGAACGCCGGCGACATGCTGTTGGAACTGGACAACGCCGACATCCAGGCCCGGCTCGACGCCGCCAACGCCGGTGTCGAGGTCAACAAGGCCAGCCTGGAGCGGGCGCGCCTGCAGCTGGATATGGATAAGATCGCCCTCGACGACGCCCAACGCCATTATGACCGGGTAAAGGCGCTCTTTGACGCCGGCGCCACGTCCCAGTCCGACTTTGATGCGGCTAAGAGCTCCCTGGACACGTCGACAAAACGGTGCGCCTCTGACGAGGTTTCCGTCGCCTCGGCCCAGGCCCAGTTGAATCAAAGCCAGGCCCAGGTCCGCCAGACCCAGGTCGATCTGGAAAACGCCGTGCTGCGCTCGCCCATCTCCGGCATCGTCTCGGCACGGAACGTGAATGTGGGCGAGTATGTCTCCAATACGGCGACAGCCTTCAATGTGGTCCGTATCGACACGGTTGAGGTGAAGGCCGATCTGACAGAGAGCGATGTCAACAGCGTCCGGCCCGGCCAAGAGGTGGAGGTCAAGGTGGCCGCCGCCAGCGACAAACCTTTCAAGGGTCGCATCGCCAAGGTGAGCCCTGCCGCCGATGAGAAGGCGAAGACCTTCCCCATCTGGATCGCCGTCGACAACGGAGACTACATATTGAAGCCCGGCATGTTTGCCGAGTTCCAACTGGCCACCGCCCACAAAACGAACGCCCTGACGGCGCCGGCGGAAGCCGTCGTCATGCGCAGCGGCGCGCCGATTCTCTTTGTGATCACCGACAACAAGGCGGTCGAGCGCAAAGTGAAGACCGGTTTCTCCGATGGCAAACGAGTCGAGATTCTCGACGGCCTCAAAGACGGCGAGATGATGGCCACAGGCGGTCAAATGACCCTGGCTGATGGCGCGCCCGTCGCCATCAAGGAGGCGCAGCCGGCGACAGCCAGCCCTGGCGCCGACACGGGAGCGACGGCGCCAAAAGGGCAGGTGTAATCGATGAGCCTAACACAATTCGCCGTCAAGCGGCCTGTCGCCATGAGCATGATCGTCCTCATGTTTGTCGTGCTCGGTCTCTACAGCTACCGCATGCTCGGCGTCGATCTGTACCCGAACGTCAACGCGCCCTACATCTCTGTCAGCGTCTCCTATCCCGGCGCCGGCGCCGAAGAAGTGGAGAGCCAGATCCTCAAACCCATCGAATCAGCCGTATCCTCCATCAGCAAAGTCGACACCATCTCTTCACAGGCTTCGGAAGGCTTTGGCGTCGTCATCGTCCAGTTCTCCCTCTCGGCCAACGCCGACCAGTCGGCCAACGACGTGCAGAAGAAGGTCGACTCGGTGAAGGGGCAGTTGCCGGATGACGCCAAGGATCCTGTCGTCATCAAGATGGACTTCAACGCCGCCCCGGTGATGACCTTAGCCTTAAAAAGTTCCCGGCCGGCCCAAGAGACCTATGACCTGGCAGAAGATGTGCTGAAGGAGCGACTGCTCAAGGTCTCCGGCGTGACCGACGTAAAGCTCATCGGCGGTCAGAAACGGGAAATTCAGGTCGACATCGACAAGTCCCGCCTGGAAGGCTACGGCCTGTCTGTCAAAAAAGTGAGCGATCTGCTCAAAAACGAGAACATCAACCAACCGAGCGGTCGCCTGGATCGCCCTGACCTGGAATACAACGTCCGCGTCATGGGCCAGTTCAAGACAGTCAAGGATGTGGAAAACATCCAGATCCCCCTGGCGAACGGCTCCAAAATCCCCTTAAAAGCCATCGCCACCGTCAGCGACAGCCTCCATGAGGTGCGCACGATCAGCCGTGTCAACGGCCAACCCTCCATCGCCGCCGTCGTCTTCAAACAAAGCGACGCCAGCATCGTCGATGTGGGCGACAGCGTGAAGCAAGTGCTGCCTTCCATTGAAAAAGACCTGCCCCCGGACGTGCAACTGGTCATCGCTCGCGATTTTTCCGACTACGTTCACAACTCCCTCAATGGCACGCGCTCTTCCATCATCGAAGGCATCATCACGACGGCCCTCGCCCTCTTCTTCTTCCTCCGCGAGTGGCGCTCCATGGCCACCGTCATCATCGCCATCCCCACATCGCTCATCGCCACGCTGATGGGCATGTACTTCGCCGGTTTCAGCTTCAACATGATGTCCTTGCTGGGCATGGCCCTCTGCATCGGCATCCTTGTCGACGATTCGATCGTCGTCCTGGAGAACATCCACCGACATCGCGCCATGGGCAAGTCGGCCGTTGACGCCGCCCTGGAAGGTCGCGCCGAAATCGGCATGGCGGCCATCGCCATCACCCTCTCCGACGTGGTCGTCTTCGCGCCTATCGCCTTCATGGGCGGCATGGTGGGCCAGTTTTTCCGCCAGTTCGGCCTGACCGTCGTCATCGCCACCCTCTTCTCCCTCTTCATCTCCTTCACCCTGACGCCGATGCTGTCGGCGCGGTTCTACATGGAGGAGGATCCCGAGACCAAGGAACTGAAGGCGAAAAAACGCCAGGCCTCCCTCTACGGACTGTTCCTGCGCAAAACCAGCCCCATCACCACCCGTTTCTGGTCCATCCTTGACCGGGTGTCTGACCGCTTTTCCGACTTTTATATGAGTTCACTGCACTGGTCGCTCCGGCACCGCTTCACCATCATCGCCGTATCCCTCATCGCCTTTGTGGCCAGCCTCACCTTGATCCCCCTGGGCTTCGTCGGCTTTGAGTTCATGCCCAAGTCCGACCAGTCGGAATTGACGATCAATCTGGAAATGCCAAACGGCACACCGCTGTACAAGACAGATGAAGCCGCCCGGGAGATCGAAGCCTTTGTCAGCACGATCCCGGAGGTAAAGTACTACCAGAGCAGTGTCGGTTTCAGCAGCGGACGCGGCAGTTCGACGTCAAACGCCAACAAAGCCGAGGTGGGCGTCCAACTGGTCAAGCGTGCCGAACGGAACCGCACCATGTGGCAGATCGCCGACCAGCTTCGCGAGTTCTCCAAAACCTTCACCAAGGGCGCCATGCACGTCACCGAGTCCGAGTCAGGCGGTGGGCCGCCGGGCTCGCCGATCCAGTTGGAGATCTCCGGCCCTGATTACGACCAGTTGATGTCCATCGCCGATCAGGTGAAGACCATCGCCTCCGGCATCCCCGGCGCCAAGGAATTGGACAGCAATTTCCGCCTCGGCCAGCCGGAGGTGCAGATCAGCATCGACCGGCCGCGAGCCGCCTCTTATGGATTGACCGTGGACGATATTTCGCGCACCCTGCGAGCCTCCCTGAACGGCGATACGGCCAGCGTCTTCCGGGCCGGCGACGACGAGTATGACATCCTCGTCCGGCTGCAGGGACTCCAGACCTCCTCCATTGAAGACCTGAAACGAGTCACCGTCACCAACTCCTCGGGCGTCCATGTGCCCCTCAGCCAGATCGCTGAGGTGAAAAAGGGCAGCGGCCCCACGGAGATCCGCCGCATCAGCCGCCAGCGGACCATCACCGTCACAGGGAACCTGAATAAAAACGTGCCCCAGAACCAATACAACACCGAACTGAGCAAACGGCTGGAACAACTCCATCTCCCGGCCGGCTATTCGATCAAGCAGGCCGGTCTCTCCGAGGAGCTGCGCAAGACAGGCGTGGAACTGATCTCCGCCTTCCTCCTCTCCATCACCCTTGTGTATATGGTGCTGGCCATCCTCTATGAGAGCCTGTTGACACCGCTGATCCGGATGGCCTCGCTGCCCCTCGGGCTGATCGGCGCACTGGCGGCGCTCGCCATCACCGGTAAGACGATCAACCTCTTCTCCGGCATCGGCATCATCATGATGGATGGCCTGGTCGCCAAAAACGGCACCTTGCTCATCGACTACACGAACACCCTGCTGGAACGAGGCAAACCCCTGCGGGAGGCGCTGATCGAAGCCGGTAAGACGCGACTGCGGCCGATCATGATGACCACCTTCACCATGATCTTCGGCATGTTGCCGGTGGCCGCCTCAGTCAGCGAAGGCACCGAGGTGCGCTCCGGCATGGCCGTCGTCCTCATCGGCGGTTTGGTCACCTCCACGATCTTCACCCTCGTTGTCATCCCCGTCTTCTACACCCTGATCCGCGACTTACTCGACTGGCGCAAGCGTCGCAAACTGGAACGCCTGCGCAAAGCCGTCGCCAAAATCGAAAGCAAATCGGCGGCATCGATGTAGCATTCGGATCAACAAGACAATTGCACAATAAAAGAACCAGATCGCTTCTTTGCATGGTCTAACAGGGGAACTCCCGGCGAAACATTCAGCCGGGAGTTCCCCTGTTTATGTATGGCCCATTATACCCAATTGTGATCATCATGGTTACCATGGTTTTTGTTACTGCTATTTTTAATAAAAAAGAGAATCCTTTTATTTTTAGCATCGATAGGATGTAGTAGGGTTATGCAAATATCAAATCAGTCTGATAAGGAGGATGCATTATGTCGAGATCCCCTTACACACCGACCTACTCGACGGTTTATTCCCATGCCGGTTCCCAATCGTCCTGCGGCGCCCCTTCCCCCACGCCGACGCCAAGCTGTCCCCAATTGCCGGGTACGATCCTGCGCATCTTTATCCCGCCCGGAGCCGTCATCAACCTGCTCAACCTGATCGAAGTCAGCTCGCCCGGCGGCATCTGCCTGATCATTCGACTTCCCTTCCTGGGCAGCGGCTCCACGAACACGCTGCAAAGCCTGATCCAACAGGTCCAGGCCGCCGGCGGAACGGTGGAATTTGCCAACGGCTAATCGATTTTTGCATTGCCTTTCGTTTGAGCGACCGTCTCCGGAAAAGGACTGGGCATGGAAACGCCATTGCCCAGTTTTTTTGATTATTTGA